>NZ_CP155075.1:727480-1091221 GCF_039621805.1 Paraburkholderia sp. PREW-6R
TCGCTGCGCCAGCTGCGCTACTTCGTGGTCACGGCCGAAGCACTGTCCTTTACCGCAGCGGCTAAAAAGTTGCACATTTCGCAGCCGTCCATCTCCACGGCCCTGGCCGATCTGGAAGTGTCTTTTGGCGTGCAGCTTTTTATCCGGCACCATGCAAGCGGTCTTTCCCTGACGCAAGCCGGACGCGACCTGCTCGGCCAGGCCCGCAATCTTCTGAAGATCGCGGAAGAGCTGCAAATGGCTGCGAAGGAGATGGATGGCGGCATGACAGGCTCGATAGCGTTGGGCTGCCTCGTTTCGCTGGCGCCGCCGCTCATGCCGGGACTGATTGCACGCTTCACCGAGAACCATGCGGGCATCTCCTTTCGCACTGTCGAGGCGCACCAGGACGCGCTGCTTCGCGGTCTGCACGACGGCTCGCTGGATATCGCGCTGACATACAGTCTGGACCTGACCGAAGACATCGCGTTTACGCCGCTGCTGTCTTTGCCGCCTTACGCCATTCTGCCGCGCACGCACAGGCTGGCGCGCGCCCGCAAGATTTCGCTGGCGGACTTGTTGCCCGAGCCTTATGTGATGCTCGATCTGCCGCACAGCCGCGAGTACTTCGCGGCACTTTTCGATGCGGCGGGCAGCCGCCCCGTGCCTGCTTTCCGATCCTCGCAGCCGGAAGTGGTACGCGGCATGGTGGCCAACGGGCTCGGCTACAGCCTGCTCAACTTTCCGCTCAAGTCCAATCGGACCGTGGACGGCGAAGAGTTCGTGATCAAGCGCTTCAAAGACAACGTGAACGCAACGATGCTCGGCATCGCGCAGTCGCGCACCATGAAGCCCCGCCAGGTGGTGCATCGCTTTGCTTCGTTCTGCGAGAACTACATACGACGCCTGAACATCGACGCCTGAACCGTGCTGCATAGTCAAAAGCTTTGTTCTGTATCCGAAAACTATATTTTGACTGGGATATTGGCTTGATAGATTGAGTCCGTGCCGGGCGCATTGCGCCGCGCGCTCCTGCTCAACGCACGCAAGGACCAAGTCATGGACAACGCCGGACTGACCGAATTGATCGACGCATTGCGCACCGGCTGCGATCGTCCGTTCGGCGACGCTCGCGCCATGCCGCCTCGGGTCTACACATCAGCGGAATTCCTGGCGCTCGAAGAGCGCGACATCTTCCAGCGCGAATGGCAATGCGTGGGCCGTGCAAGCGCGCTCAAAGCGGCCGGCGATTATCTGACGGCAACCATCGGCGCACAGCCGGTGGTCGTTGTGCGCGACGAACAGATGCAACTCAAGGCAATGTCCAACGTGTGCCTGCATCGCATGTCGATGTTGCTCGAAGGACGCGGCAACGTGCGGCGCATCGTGTGCCCTTATCACGCGTGGAATTACTCGCTCGACGGCGCATTGAAGGCGGCGCCTCTGATGGACCGTCAGGAAGGTTTCTGCAAGGAGAGCTACAGGCTGCCCGCCGTGCGGTGTGAACAATGGCAGGGCTGGATTTACGTCACGCTCGATCAGAATGCGCAGCCGGTCCGCCAGCAGCTTGCGGAACTGAGCCCGCTAATCGACGCGTACGGTATGACCGACTACATCGAAACGTTCTATGAAGAGCACGTGTGGGACACCAATTGGAAGATCCTCGCCGAGAACTTCATGGAAAGTTATCACCTGCCGATGCTTCACCGCGCAACGGTAGGTCCGCACTCGCGCCTCGAAGAGATGGAGTGCCCGCCGGGCCATGCGGCGTTCAATTACCACTGGATCACGAAGGAAGCGTCGCTGCCTATCGGCAACGCGCATCCGGACAACACGCGCCTGATTGGCCACTGGCGTAAGACTACCGCTTTGCTCGCTATCTATCCGACGCATCTGATTACATTGACGCCCGGCTATTTCTGGTATCTCGTGCTGCAACCGCAAGGCGTCGGCCGCGTGCACATACGCTTTGGCGGCGGCCTGTCGCCAGAATTCATTGCCGATCCCCAAGCAAATGCGCATATGGCGACGCTGAAGACATTGCTCGACGAAGTCAATGCCGAAGACCGGCGCGGCGTCGAAGCCGTCTTTCGCGGCGTGCATGCGCCGCTCGCCAAACCGGGACATCTCAGCCATCTCGAGCGGCCGAACTACGACTTCGCGCGTTACCTCGCGAGCAAGCTGAATCTGCAGTAAGAACGACAGGACGCAATCACGATGTCTAATCCTTCCTTCATCTCGTTCTCGGGCGTGAGCAAGTCGTATGACGGCGTGAACTTTGTCGTCGACGATCTGAACCTCGATGTGCGCAAGGGAGAGTTCCTGTCGCTGCTCGGACCTTCGGGATCAGGCAAGACGACCACGCTGATGATGCTGGCGGGATTCGAATCGCCGACACAAGGCGAGATCCGGCTCGACGGCAAGCGGCTCGATGACAAGCCGCCGCACCAGCGTGACATCGGCATGGTATTCCAGAACTATGCGTTGTTTCCGCATCTGACCATTGCGGAGAATGTCGCGTTTCCGCTGTCGGTCAGACGCGTGAGTCGCGCCGAACAGAAGACGCGCGTCAAGCGTGCGCTCGACATGATCGAGTTGCCGCATCTGGCCAATCGCCGTCCCGCTCAACTCTCCGGCGGACAGCAGCAACGCGTCGCGCTCGCACGCGCACTCGTGTTCGAACCGAGTGTCGTCCTGATGGACGAACCGCTCGGCGCACTCGACAAGCGCCTGCGTGAAACGATGCAATACGAAATCATGCGGCTGCATCGCGAGCTGTCTCTGACGATTGTCTACGTGACGCACGATCAGGCCGAAGCGTTAACCATGTCGAACCGCGTCGCCGTGTTCTCCGATGGCCGCATACAGCAGGCGGCCACGCCGAGCGAGCTTTATGAAAACGCCCAGAACGCTTTTGTCGCGAACTTCGTCGGCGAAAACAACGGGCTGACCGGCCGCGTCGTGAGTTGCGACGAGCGGTGGGCGACGTTCGCGCTGACGGACGGCAGCACCATTCGCGGCCGGTGCGAAGCGGGCTTGCGCATTGGCGACGAAGCCATGCTCGCGCTACGCCCCGAGCGTGCGCACCTGCCGGGCGCAGAAGGTCTGCAACCCGATGAACGCGATAACGTCGTGCACGCGCGCGTGGAAGAGTTGGTGTATTGCGGCGATCACCACCGTGTGCATCTGACGCTCGGCTCGCGCGATTCAATTGTCGTCAAAGTGCCCAACACCCAGCGTCATGCGCTGCCCTCTGCGGGCGACACCGTCCAGGTCACCTGGCGTCATGACGACTGCAAGATTCTCGCGATCAGCGCGCAGCCCCGCCCGCCCGCGATCAATACCTTCGCCCCACCCTCACCTTCTCTCATCACGACCGCACCTGCAGGAGCCAACTGACATGCGCACTCTATTCAGAACACAATGCGCCGCACTCGCCCTACTCGCTATCTCCAGCGTCACCACGCAAGCAGCCGAAACGCTGAACGTGGTGACGTTTGGCGGCGCATTCGAAGCTGCGGCAAAGAAGGCCTGGATGGACCCGTTCACGCAGTCGACCGGCACCCAGTTTTCGCTCGAATCCTATGACGGCGGACTCGCCAAGCTTTCAGCAATGGAACAGGCGAAGAACACGACATGGGACCTGATCGACCTCGAAACCAACGACGCGATCACCGCCTGCGATGAAGGTCTGCTCAGGAAGTTCGACAAGAAGTCGCTCGGCAATACCAGTGACTATATTCCCGGTTCGATCAGCGATTGCGCGGTGGCCAGCATGGTCTGGTCGACGGTCTACGCTTACGATTCGAGCAAGCTGAAGAGCGCGCCGACCACCGTCAACGATTTCTTCGACGTGCAGAAATTCCCCGGCAAGCGCGGCCTGCGCAAATCGCCGAAGGTGGCGATGGAATGGGCGCTGATCGCCGATGGCGTCGATCCCAAGGATGTTTACAAGGTGCTCGGCACGCCCGCAGGTGTCGACCGTGCGTTCAAAAAACTCGATACCATCAAGAAGAATATCGTGTGGTGGGAGTCGGGCGCGCAAGCGCCGCAACTGCTCGCCGACGGCGCGGTAGTGATGGTGCAGGCGTACAACGGTCGCATCGACGATGCAGTGAAGAAGGACCACAAGCCCTTCAAGACCGTATGGGATGCGCAGGTCTACGACTTCGAATGGTGGGGCATTCCAAACGGCGCGAAGCATGCCGATCTGGCCTCGAAATTCATCGTGTCGCAAGCCCAGCCGAAGGCGTCAGCAGACCTGGCGAAGTACATCGCTTACGCGCCGCCGCGCAAGGACGCGGTCGCCCTCGTCGACAAACAGCGTCTCGCCGACATGCCGACCGCACCGGAAAACTTCAAACGCGCCGTGCAGATCAACGCGAACTTCTGGGCCGATAACGCCGATGCGATCAACAAGCGCTTCCAGGTGTGGCTCACGCAATAAGGCAATTGAAGCAGACGAGATGAAGAACATGCCTGCACCGATCCACGCACCCATCGGCGGTCTTTCCCGGGCCCAGGAGGGCCGCGCGTCCTATCACCAGGCGCAGCGGCGCGCGTCGGTGCAGGCACTTCTGCTCGCATTACCGCTTATTGTGTTTCTGGTCTCCACGTTTATCGCGCCCATTGCGATGCTGCTTGCACGCAGCGTGCAGAACCGCGAGGTCGCCGACAGCATGCCCGCGTTCGCGCAAGCCTTGAATGCGTGGGACGGGCAAGGTGTTCCCGGCGAACGTACGTTCGCGCTGCTTGCATCGGGGCTGAAACAGGCCCAGGAAAGCGGCCAGTTGGGAGCGGTTGCGCGCCGTCTGAACTTCGCGCAGCCGGAGTTTCGCAGCCTGCTGATGCGCACGGCGCGCAATATTCAGGATGACGCACCGAAAGCGTGGAAGCCCGCGTTGATCGGTATCGATGAGCGATGGAACTCGCCCGAGGTGTGGCGCCTGTTCAAGCGCGCGGCCGAGTCGCCGACGCCCGACTATCTGCTTGCCGCGATGGACGCGCAGGTCACGCCGCAAGGGGCCATTGCGTCGATGCCCGCCGATGCGTCGGTCTATCGCGAAGCATTCGCCAGGACCATTTCGATTAGCGCGACCGTGACGCTGATTTGCCTCGTGCTCGGTTATCCCGTTGCATGGCTGCTCGCCAGTTTGCCCGCGAAAACCGGCAACCGTCTGATGCTGTTCGTGATCGTGCCGTTCTGGACATCGCTGCTCGTGCGTACGACCGCGTGGTACGTTCTGCTGCAACCGGGCGGTGTCGTCAACAGCGTGCTCTCGGGGCTGGGTCTTGCCACCCATCCTGTACCGCTGATTTTCAATCGTACGGGTGTGTTGATCGGCATGACACATGTGCTCTTGCCTTACATGATTCTGGCGATCTACTCGGTCATGAAAGGCGTTTCGCCCGTCTACGTGCGTGCGGCGATGTCGCTCGGCGCGCATCCGTTCACGGCCTTCGTGCGCATTTATATGCCGCAGACGCTGCCTGGCGTCGGTGCGGGATGTTTTCTCGTGTTCGTGCTGGCGCTTGGCTACTACATCACGCCTGCGCTGCTCGGCGGCGCAGGCGACGAGATGATCAGCCAGCTCATCGCGATGCAAACGAATACGCAGCTCAACTGGGGACTTGCGGGCGCACTGTCGGCGTACCTCGTGATCTTCACGGCGGTCTTCTACTTCCTGTTCAACCGCATTGTCGGCATCGACCGGCTGCGCTTCGGTTGACCCATCAGCATCGAAGGACACGCTCATGCAAGACAAACGCAACACAGTGCTGACGGAACGCGTCGCTGCACGCTGGGTTCGCGTGCACACGGCGCTCGTGCTGTTTTTCCTGATTGCACCTATTCTCGCGATCATTCCGCTGTCGTTCAACTCAGGCTCGTATTTCTCTTATCCGATGCAGGGCTTTTCGTTGCGATGGTACGAGCAGGCACTGACCAGCGCGGACTGGCAGCGCGCGTTGCTGAACAGCGTGGGCATCGGCGCGGCATCGACCTTGATCGCGACCTGTCTCGGCACGCTCGCCGCACTCGGATTGTCCCGCTCCCAGTTCCCGCTGCGCTCGGTCATCATGCCCATCATCATTTCTCCGATGATCGTGCCGATCGTCGTCGTGGCGGCGGGCTTCTACCTGATCTTCGCACCGCTCGGACTGGTGAACTCGTACGCAGGCGTCGTGCTTGCGCATGCGGCGCTCGGCACGCCATTCGTCGTGATCACCGTGACAGCGTCGATGTTGTCGTTCGATCAAAGCCTGTTGCGCGCCGCATCCGGTCTTGGGGCCAACCCTTGGACTGCGTTCCGTCGCGTGACCCTGCCGCTTATCACGCCAGCTGTCGCAACGGGCAGCGTGTTTGCGTTCGCAACTTCGTTCGATGAAATCATCGTGATCCTCTTCATCGGCGGCCCGGATCAGAAGACCGTGCCCCGCCAGATGTGGAGCGGCATTCGCGACTCCATCGATCCTTCCATTCTCGCGGTTGCGACCATGCTGATCGTGTTCGCGGTCTTGCTGTTCGTCAGCATTAACTGGTTGCGGGCGCGAGTGCCGGCGGCAAACGGGGCGTTGAACTGATTGCGCAGCACTCACGATGCGCTTTCTTCCTTTTCCCGCGTGTGCTATTGCTTCTTCAAATGCATCGATTGAATAAACAACGGCGACAGTGATCTGGAGCGGTACTTCGCTCCAGTCTCGGCAAATGACCGCTGTCGGGTCCCCAGCAGCCGCCGGGCCGCCGGGCCGCCGGACCGAGCCGGGGCGAGTCCAGCCAGATACACCGCAATAGTCGAATAGCAGGGATGCCACGCGAGGCTTTTGGATCAACGGGCAACAATGCCTAGCTAACCGTACACAACACTTCACTCAGTCGATGCGCCAGTTGCAGCAGCTGCGCATCCGAGTATCGCGGCCCGCCGAGTTGCAAACCGACCGGCAGCCCGTTCACCCGCCCGCATGGAATCGAGATCGCCGGCAGATGCACGAGATTGAACGGCGCGGCATAGCCGATCAGATTGCGGTTCGCTTCCGAGGTGATCACGCCATCCGGATAGAAATCGCCTACGCGCGGCGCGGTGAACGGTGCGCTCGGCGACACGATGACGTCGAAGCGCTGGAACGCCCCGAAGAAATCCTCGGCGAGTTTGGCGCGCGCATCGATCATGCGCTGGTTGTCGTCGGCGCTCCATGTATCGGCCAGACGCAACACGGAACCCACGGCTTCGGGGCCGCGATAGCTTGCGCTCCTGCCACGCAGACGTAAGGTCGCCTGGCGCATATACGTCATGAATGGGTCGTCGCACAGGCGCTCAAACGTCTCGACCTCGAGACCGAGCGTGTCGAACGCGCCCAATGCGCGCATCACGCAGGCCAGCACCTCGGCATCGGGCTTCTGAAACCCGAAGCTCGCGCTAAAGCCGATTCGCAGACGCGGCAAAGGCGCACGCAATGCGTCGGCATAGCGGACATCGGCGCGACTTTGTTCCGTCCAGTCGCGCCCATCGGGGCGCGCAATCACATCCATCGCCAGCGCAAGGTCTTCGCACGATCGGGCGATCGGACCGGCAACCGTCCGATCCGTTTGCCCCGGGTAATAGGGCACGATACCAAACGTCGGCTTGTGCCCGAACGTTCCGGTGAACGAGGCCGGCAGACGGATCGAGCCGCCGCCATCGCTTCCGATGGCGATCGCACCCATGCCCGCGGCCACCGCCGCCGCCGCGCCGCCGCTCGATCCGCCCGGACTGTGCGCGAGGTCGACCGGATTGCGCGTGATGCCCCACGCGGCCGTCTGCGTGACCGGCACGACGCTCAGCTCCGGCATCGTCGTCTTGCCGAGCATCACCGCGCCGGCTTCGCGCAGACGCGCCGCGCACGGACTGTCGAACGACGACTCCTCCTGACGCGCCGGTCCGCCCCGATTCGGCGCGAGAAAACCCATCACGTCGATATGATCCTTGATCGATACCGGCACGCCATCGAGCGGTGACAACGGCGCGCCGGATAGCCAGCGTGCCTCTGCCTCGCGTGCACTGACGCGCGCCGCATCCGCGCGGGTTTCGCAGAACGCATGCAGTTGCGGATCGAATTCTGCGATCTGCGAGAGCGCCGCCTCGGTCACTTCGACCGGCGACAGTTCGCCTGCACGGTACGCGTGCGACAGCGCACTCGCCGTCAGCGCAAGAATCGGATTCCTAACGGGTATTGACGTGCGCGTGTGCGCATCGATGGCCATCTCGTCACTCATGAAACTGTCTCCGTTCGAGGCCGCGCCCCGGGTCAGTCGACGCTATTGCGCCTTGAAGGCGATCGCCTCGATTTCGATCAGCCAGTCCGCACGCACGAGCGCGGGCGACACCGTCAGCGTCGAAGCAGGCCTTGCACCATCGAGAAACTGCTCGCGCACGGGACCGAGTTGCGCGACAGTCGACACGTCGGTGACGTAGGTGTTCACCTTCACGAGGTCGTGCACCGTCATGCCATCGGCTGCGAGAATGGCGACGAGATTGAGCCAGCATTGCGTGGCCTGCGCGGCGAAACCGTCGGCCAGCGTGCCATCCGGCGCCACGCCGACCTGCCCCGCGATATAGAGCGTGCGGCCCGTGCTGCGTGTGGACACGCCATGGCTATAAGGGCCGGTCGGCGCAGGCACGGTATCGGGATTGAGTTTCACGACAGTCATCTTCAGGATTCCATCACTCGGGTTAAGAAGCGTGGACGACGGGCGCGCCATCGTCCGCAGGGTTGCCGCTTGCATCTCGCGCCGTGCGGCGGCGGCGCGCGGTGCTGCCCGCTTGCTGCGTGCCGAGATACGCATCGGCGAGCGTGCGGTCCTGCATGATCTGCGCAGCGGTTCCCGAACGCGTGATGCGGCCTTCGGTAATCACGTAGGCGTCATCGGCGATCGACAGACCAGCACGCGCGTTCTGTTCAGCGATCAGGATGGTCATACCGTCGTCGCGCAAACTCGCCAGCGTCGCGAAGATGTCGCGTACGACGAGCGGCGCAAGGCCCATCGACGGTTCATCGAGCAGCAGCACGCGTGGGCCGCTCATCAGCGCGCGGCCAATCGCGAGCATTTGCTGCTCGCCGCCCGAGAGCGTGCCAGCCAGCTGCCTGCTGCGTTCGAGCAGACGTGGAAAGAGCCGCTGCACGAACGCGAGCCGTTCGTCGTAGTGCTGCCGTTTGCGTTCCCGCAACGAGAGGTAAGCGCCCATCTGCAGATTTTCGTCGACGGAGAGCGGGCCGAACACGCGTCGGCCTTCCGGCACGAGCGCGAGCCCGGCCTTGACGATCTTTGCCGGCGCGAATGGGTCGATGCGCGTTCCCGCGAGCGAGACGCTGCCGCCACGTGCGCGCACGATCCCGCACACCGTACGCAGCGTCGTGCTCTTGCCTGCGCCGTTCGAACCGATCAGACACGCAATACGGCCCTGTCCGACCGTCAGCGACACGTCATGCAGCGCCAGATTTGCGCCATAGCCAGCGCGCAGTTCGCGGATTTCAAGCATCGGCCAGCTCCTCGCCGAGATAGGCGGTCAGCACCGCCGGATCGCGCACGACTGCTTCGGCCTCCCCATCGGCAATCAGGCAGCCGTGATCGAGCACGACGAGTTCGTCGCACAGCGACATCACGAAGCCGAGGTTGTGTTCGACCAGCAGCAGCGTGACGCCCGCACGGTTCACGTTGTCGATCGCAGCGATCACCTGTTCGACTTCGCCGTGCGGCACGCCCGCGACCGGTTCGTCGAGCAGCATCAGCATGGGCCGGCTCACTATCGCGCGTGCGATTTCAACAATCTTCGCTTCGCCGAAACTGAGCGTACCCGCCAGACGATGTGCACGATCCGCGAGACCGAAGGTGTCGAGCGCGGCCATCGATTCATCGTAGATCGCGCGTTCCTCGCGACGTTGCGCCGGAGTGCGCAGGATCGACGCGACAAGCCCGGCGTGCGTGCGTGGATGACAGCCGACCATCACGTTTTCGAGCACGGTCTGCTGACCGAACAGCTGCAGGTTCTGGAACGTACGGGCGATGCCGCGTTGCGCGCGGCGCGCCATCGGCACCGTGTCGATGCGCGCGCCATCGAAATGGATCGTGCCACTGGTCGGGGCCGTGTTGCCCGAGATCGTATTGAAAAGCGTCGACTTGCCTGCGCCGTTCGGACCGATCAGCCCCTTGATGGCGCCGCGCGGTATGTTGAACGACACACCGTCGAGCGCGGGGAGCCCGCCGAACCGCACGCCGATGTCGTGCAGTGTCAGCAAGGCGGACGTGTCATTCGCCATGCGTCCTCCCCTGCTTCGGGTCACGCCCCGCAACACGGAAGACACGCCGCGCCACGCGCTCGCCCGCGCCAGCGATGCCTGCTGGAAAAGCCGTCAGCACGACTACCATCGCGACACCGAAGATCAGCAGTTCGGCATCGGGAATCGCGCGCAGCGCTTCGGGCACGACCGTATAGACGAGCGCGCCGAACAGCGGCCCGAAGAAACGTCCCTTGCCGCCGACGGCGACCATCACCATCAACAGGATCGACACCGACACCGAAAACGATTCAGGTGAAATAAAGCCCGCATAGTGGCCATATAGCGATCCGACAGCCGCCGCCAGCCCGGCCGACAGCGCGAAGGCCACCAGCTTCGTGCGCTGCGTGTCGACCCCGCTCGCCTGTGCACCGGTTTCGCTGTTGCCAAGGCTCACCATCGCACGGCCTATGCGCGAATGGATCAGGTTGTAGATGGCCCACATCGCCGCGAAGGTGATTGCGCAGCACAGCCAGTAAAACGACCGGTCGGTATCGAATGCGAAGCCGGCAATCGACATTGGTTCGATGCCAGACAGTCCGTTCGGACCGCCCGTCAGATCGACCAGCTCGACGAACAGCACCGAAACGATCGCGTTCAGCCCGAGTGTCGCCATCGCCAGGTAGTGGCCCCTGAGACGAAACGTCGGCATGCCGACGACCAGCGCGACCAGTACGCCAACTCCCACCGCTGCGAGCAGATCGACGAGTGGCGGCGTACCCAGGCGGACCGACAGCACGCCGCTCGCATACGCACCGAGGCCGTAAAAACCCGCATGACACAGCGAAATCTGGCCGGTATAACCCGAGACGAGATTCAGACCCGCGAGCAGCATTACGTTGAGCAGCAAGGTCACGACGAGACCGGTCACATAGCTGTTCGGCGAGACGAACGGCACGAGCGCGAGCACGATCCATACGGCGATCAGCGCGCGCGGCTGGCGGTAGGTCGGCACGGCCCGACCGGGCGTCTCGCGGGTGGCGGGTGGAAGCGCCTCGCGTGGCAACGCTTTATCGACGGACGTCATGATCAGACCTTTACGATATCCGCGCGTCCGAACAGCCCGTTGGGGCGGACGAACAGCACGAGCAGCAGACAGACGAACGACATGAGGTCGCGAAAGTGCGACGAGACGAGGCCACTCGCAAACGATTCAAGCAGACCGAGCAGCAAGCCGCCGAGCAACGCACCACGCAGACCGCCGAGCCCGCCGAGCATCGCAGCGGCAAATCCCTTGAAGCCGAACAGCGTGCCGGAGTCGTACGACACGAACGTCAGCGGTGTGACGATCACGCCGGCAATGCCACCGGCTAGCGCCGCAAGCACGAACGCCCACGACACCGTGCGCTCGACCGGCACGCCCATCAGCGCAGCGGCGCCGGGTTCGGCTGCGCACGCTCGCATCGCACGGCCCGCCAGCGTGTATTCGAAGAACGCATGCGTCGCGATGATGAATGCGAGCGCAATGCCCACGAGCCATAGCGCCTGCGCGTCGATGGCGAGGCCCGCGACGTGCAGCGTGGCCGGCGTAAGTCCAGGCAACCCATGCGGCTCTTTGCCGAGCATCATCACGGCGCTGCGCACGCTCAGGCCGACACCGATCGTAACGAGTGTCAGCGTGAACGGGTTGTTGTGTGGACCGCGCGCGACAAATGGCATCACCAGTCGGTCGCATACCCAGCCGGCCGCCGCGACTGCGAGCGGTGCGGCCACGCAGGCTGCCCACACCGGCCAGCCGGCGTTATGCAGGGTCGACGCGACCATGCCGCCCGCCATCAGCCACTCGCCCTGCGCGAAATTGATCGCGCCCGTCGCCTTGTAGACGACGTTGAAACCGACCGCGACGATGGCGTAGATGCAGCCCATCGTGAGACCGGCGATGGCAAGTTGCAGGATCTGGACGGCAAGCGGACTCATCATTGCGCTCCGGCTGGAACCGGCGCGTGGGCCGGCCGGGCGGGAAGCGCGACCTGCACGCCGAGCGGCACGAGCCGCGCCAATGCGTCGTTCAACGCGTCCAGCACGAGTCCGGCTTCGCGCGCGGCGCTCACTGCACCGAGTCCGTGCTTTGCCGCGACGTCGGCCGCCGTGGCCATGTCGCTCTGTCCGGCGAGCGACGCGCTGTGCAAACCGGCGAGCACAGACTTGTCGATGTACGTGCTTACGCGTGCGGCGATATCGTCGTGCGCGGCCTCGTCCCACACGGGCGCGCGCACGTCCAGATAGAGCCAGCCAAACTGCGCATGCCGCGATTTGGCATCGACGATGTGTTCGAGCGCCTGACGGATCGCCGGATGCGTGGTCGCCTCGAGATACGCGCGATACAGCGTCAACTCGATTTCCGCTTCCAGCACGCAGTGCGCGACGAAATGACCGTCGAGCGATTCTTCCGCGCGCAACGCTGAGACGTGACGGAACTGGTCGAACAGCGCGTCGTCACCGGCATGCGGCGGGCGATCGATGTAACCGCCAAGCACGTCGGCAAGCGCATGATAAGTCTCGATCTGCCAGGCTTCTTCCGTGTTCTTTACGGTCAGGAACAGCTTCGGGTCCGACTCGCGGTCGGGCTCCAGACAAAAGCGGATCAACGTGGCGGGCGTATCCGACAGACGCGGATATTCGAGCCAGGCCCGGCGGCTCCAGACGAGCCGCGCCGCGTCGAGTGCGTCACGCGCTATCCCCTCCGTCTCGAACCCGCTCCAGTCGATGTCCGTCAGCGGGTTCCAGCGCTGCTGCTTGGCGAGATCGTAGAGGTCGCGTATCGAATCGATCTGCCGCGACAGCGCGATCGGAAAGCGCCGCTCCTGCCGGATACGCACGGGTTGCGCAGCGGTGTCGGGCGCGACGGCCAGTGTGTCGGTCATGTCCGGCTCCTGTCAAAACGTGCCAAGCTTCGGGTGATAAAACGCGGGCAGGTTAATGCCCCAAGGTTGCATGCGGTCGCGAATCGACGCGACGGACGCGATGAAAATCGGCTTTTCGAGTTCTTCGACAGTAGCGCCGAGGCCCGCTTCCCACGCTGTGCGATCCATCGCGATCTCTTCGCGGGCGTCCTCGCTGTCGGGCGACAGCCACGTCACGTGATAGCCGTTCAGCTCGACCTTCTCGATCATCGTGACGACGGCTTCCTCCACCGCTTTCACCTCGGCGCTCGACAGCAGCGGCATCTGCGCATCGAGAAAACGCCAGCCAAATGCGCAATGGCGGACTTCGTCGCGCGTGATCATCTGGTGAATGCGGCGCGCGGCCGGATCGCGGGTGATGTCGGCGAGATGACGGAACACGTCGAACGCAATTTCCTCGGACGTGCAGACCAGCGCAGCGATGATCGCTTCAAGCGGCATCGACTGGTCGAGCGCCATGCGTCGCACGCCGTGTGTCGCAACCGATTGCTGCGCCTTGGGCTTGGGCGCCGGAATATAGCCGCCCAGACGCTCCGCCATGCGAAAGCACGCTTCTGCGTGACGCGCCTCTTCCTGCGAGCGGATCGAAAAGTACAGACGCATATCCGGCGCACGCTTCTCGTGGCAGAAACGCAGCTGCAATGCCGGACTTTCGGAAATCGCCGCATATTCGGTCCATGCGCGACGGCTCCAGCTCAGACGTCCCGCATAACGCTGCTCCTCCGTGTAGACCGACGGATCGCACCCGCTCCAGTCGATGTCGGTGCGCGGGTCCCATTGCTTCGCGGTCGACAGATGAAACAGCTCGCGGATCTTCGGATTCCGCACTCCGAGGTCGAGCGGAAACTGGCTGACAGGTGTATCCAGAATCGTGAACGGCGTGGCGGTGGACATGCGGCTCTCCTTGAGTGCTTCACAACGAAGCGCGAGACAGGTCGATAACAGCGACATGGAATGCGACCGGATCAGCGATAGTCGGCCAGCCTGAAACGCTGTCCGTCGTAACGCACCATCACGGTGTCGTCTTTGCTCAGTCCTGAATGGCGATCGGCGGAAAACGAGTAAATGCCGCTGATGCCCTTGTAACCTTGGATGCTCGTGAACGCGTTGGCGATGGCGGCGCCGTCGGCTTTCGGTCCGGCTTTCTGCATCGCTTGCGCGGCCAGCATGATCGCGTCGTACGACTGCGCGACGAACTGGTTTGGCGCGTGCTTGTAGCGTGCTTCGAAACGCTTCGTCAGATCGGTGATGTTCGCTTTCACCGGATCGCTATCCGGCAGATCCGCACCGACCGGAAACTTGACCGACACCAGCAGCAGCTTTCTGGCATCCTCGCCGGCCAGCTGCATATAGCGCTGATCGACGAAGCCATAGCTGTGAATCAGCGGCATCGTCAGGCCCATCTGGTTTGCCTGCTTGATGAAAATGAGGCCGGCGGGCGTCACCGTCCAGCATACGATCGCGCCTACGTCGGCGGATTTTGCGGCGCCCAGTTGCGGCGTCAGATCGGTATCGGCCGGATTGAACGACTGATAGACCACCTCCAGATGCCGCTTCGGTGCGATGGTCTTGAGCTGTTCGACCGCGCTCTGTCCGAAGCCGCTGCTATCGGCCAGAAACGCGATCTTCGTGATCTTGTTCTTGGCGAAATAGTCCGCCAGGCGCTCAAGTACCTGATCGTCGTCCACCGTGCTCTTGAAAGCGAACTTGCGCTGCGCGGCCGGATAGACGATCGTCATCGCGCCTTCGGTCGACACGAACGGCACGGCCGCCTTTTCCGCGAGCGGCTGCATCGCGAGCGCGATCCCGCTCATATTGCCGCCGCCGACGATAACCGAGACCTTGTCCTGCGAGAGCAGACGGCGCGTCGCGTTGATCGCCTTGGCCGCCTGGCTCTCGCCGTCGTAAAACACCCATTCGACTTTCTGTCCGTTGATACCGCCCTTCGCGTTCAGATCGTCTACGGCCATCTGCATGGCGGCCTTCATGTCTTCGCCGAGGAAAGCCGCCGGCCCCGTCACCGACAGAATCGAGCCGATCTTCACCTGAGCCTGCGCAGACGCGGTGCCGAGCGCCGCGCACAGCATCGGCACCGCGACCACGCCGAGCCGCAGCCATGCATAAACACGTGCGGCACGCTTTAACGACCATTTAGTTTGGATGCCGAAATACATGAATCACTCCGTGAGGCGGGGTTGCGTGCAACCGGATTGTTATGAGGCTGTTAATGCGCCGCTGCGTGGCAAATGTACGCGTCGTGGGACGTCAGCCGTCGCGATCGGCGCGCGGCGCGCCTTCCTCGAGCGGCACGCGCACGGACCAGCGCGCCTGGTCGGGACGGTAAAGCGACGTGCCCGCCATCGCCACTTCTTCGTTGCCGGTGAGGTACGTCATATGGCGCGTCAGCACGAGGTCTCCCGGCACCAGGTTCAGATACTCCGCGTCGCCCACATCGGCTTCGCGGCATTCGAGCCCGAACTCGGCGGTAATTGGCCTGGCACCGGGATTCAGCAGATCGAGAATCGAATGGCGCTCCAGATCGCGCTTGCGCAACGTATCCGCAAAACGCGCATTGATCATCCGGTAGTCGATCGACACCGGCACCCGTTCGGCGCGGCGCAGACGCACTACCTGCCAGACTTCGGCGTTGCCATCGAGCTTCATGCGGCCCTGCCAGGCGCACGGGCATAACGTCTTCTCCACCCGCAGCAATTCGAATGTCATCTTGCGGCCGAGGCTTGCCCACTGCTCGATGAAGTTCATCGACATGTCGATCCGTTCGACCACTTTTTCCGTCATCACGAACGTTCCGAGGCCGCGACGGCGAACCAGATAGCCTTCGTTCACCAGTTCGCTCATCGCCTGGCGCATTGTCGCGCGCGCCACGCCGAAACGGGCCGACAATTCATGCTCAGGCGTGAACGGCCGGTCTGCATGCGACCACGCGTGGATCTCCGCCAGCAGGCGCCGCTTGATCTGCACGTAGATCGGCAACGGCGAGTCGCGATCGATCGGCGACTTCTCCGCGCGCTGCACGAGCGGCGCGGGGTTGTCGTCTTCGGCGACGGACGGTACGGTACGAGGCGGCATGTTTTTGTCCGGCAGACCTGTGGTATCGGTGAATGTATAGTTACCCATACATTAAACAATTTCCAGCGTTTTTCAAAAAAACCGTTTCAGCTAACGATATGCGAATTCATACGATCGACGCAGCGCTCGCTCCTTCCCCGCTTGTGGTATCGCAAGGCGACTATCGCGGCGCCGGCTCGCTCGCCGCTTGCGACACCGTTGTCTGGGACGCCGGTGAGCTTTACGCCGAGCTGGTTACCAGCGGCCTGGAACTGAGCGTCGGCGAATCGACACGGATGTTCGGCGCCGCGCGCCACTGGCGTCGCGAATTCGGAGCGCTGCTGCGGCGAGGCGGAACGATCGTGCTGTTGCTGCCCGAGCAGGCGATGGTGCGCGCGCACCATTTCGAGGACCTGATCGATCTGAACCTGCTCGAATCGCTCGGTGACGCTGCGCCTCGGCCCGAGGCATTGGCAATGCATGTCGACGCCGGGCCGGCGACCTGGCGTGTCGGCGGTCAGCCGTTCCACGACTTCTTTTCGGCGACGCAGACGCTGTGGCATCCACGGTCGCAGTTGACGCATGCGCGCGGCGAAATCATCCTGCAGACCGCGACGGGCGACGTGCTCGCGACATATCAGACGCGCGACGCCGGACGGCTACTGCTGTTGCCGCCGTTGCGCGACGATCGCACGACCGACGACGACCATCGCTGGACCGATGCACTCTCTCTGCTCGTCGCAAGGCTCGCGGATCCGTCGATCGTCATGAATGCGGCGTGGCTGGATGCTCAAGACCGGGCCGCCCACGTTGCAGCGCGCCAGCGCATTGCCGCGTGCCGCGAAGCAATTGCACGGCACGAACGGGAGATTGCGTCGGCGCAGGCCAAACTGGATCGCTGGGCTTTTTATGCGCAACTCGTTGCAGGAACGGGGCGCGGCGTCAGTCGCGCGCTCTTCGAGGCGCTATCCATCATCACGCCGGGCGCGCAGCGGGACTGGTTGAGCGAGACACTGACGACGGTGCCCTATCGCGACGGTGTGCTCGTTTTCCGGAGCGTGCTGCATGGCGAAACGCTCGACGAAGCGCTGTGCGTGCGGATCGAGGACGACGTCGCGCGCATCGAAAAGGAGCGCGGTACGATTCACCGTGTGCTGCTGGTGGATTGTCGTGAGAATGCGCGGCCGCTTGATGAGCGCGCTTCCGTCTATGCGCCTTCGCTCGTCGATGCATGCGCGCGGCACGGTTGGCAGGCGATGGTCAGTGCAGAAATATTTGCGGCCATCGGCAAAGCGAATTCAAGCGAGACATCGCTCGACGTATTGCTGGCATCTCACGCCGATCTCAATCCGATCTATTCACAGGTACAACGCGCACTCGTTCATCGCGTTTAGTCTCTTTAGCAGGCTGTTGGAAAATGTCGATGAGGTGATCGGGGTCGACACCTGTCGCCAGTTTCGGTGGCTGCGTTGCATTGGTGACATGTGAAGCAGTCGCATACGCACCCTTCGCCGGCGGCATTTACGCAGCGAGTGGCACCGAAGCGGGGACGCGGCGGCCGCTAGCTAAAAGACCGTCTCGGGCGGCATTGCAACATAACATTGACCAGTGGGCATGGCGTTACCATTTGAAGTCGGAAGACAACACCGCTTACCCTCCTTCGCCCTGGTATGCAAACACTCCCGGTAAGAGACGACAGGCGCACGGCTTCGCTGCCGGTCGCCCAGTGCGCGGCGCTTAGAACTTGGTCCGCAAGCCAATGCGCAAGGCGAGTTGATTCTGACTCGTCGAATACCCCACATTCGTCGCTGGATTCACAATCAGAAAAAGTCCGGCCGGGTGAGCGGCCGAGTTACTGTGAGCAAAGTTGGCACTGACATATACGTCAGTCCGTTTCGAAAACAGGTAGTGCAGCGCCGCGCTCATTTGCCCAAACTGGACAGTCGGATAGTGGTTGTACATGTACGCAATACCCCCGTTCAGATCCGGCGAGAAGAAGTAATCACAGCCGCCCTCCACCACGCTCACTAGCAGTTTGCCCGTGCCTGGCACGCCGCTCACGCGATTGTTCGTATAGTTGCCGAATACCGTCAACGATCCAAAGCGATAGCGCGCACCCACGCCGATGTTCCGGATGGATGTGCCGAGCAAAGCGGCTTCGGCCACAGAGGCGCCCGTACCATTGGCGTTGGTATAAGCCGCACCGATCGCGAACGGACTGCCGTTGTCGTAATTCAGGCCGAAGCTCGTGAAGCGTGGCGCACCGGACGTTCCGCCAAACGAACCCGCCACGTTGCTAAAGCCATACATCGCCCCTGCACTCAAACCGGACACATTACCGGTCACGTACTTCACCGAATTGTTCACCTGTTCTCCTGCAAGGCGATCGATGTCCAGCAGGTGCGTAGCGTAGACGCCACCGAATCGCGCGATAGCCGTATCGAATACGATGTTATCGAGCATGAAATCGTACTGACGTCCCAGCGTCAATGTGCCGAACCGTCCAGTCAGTCCGACGGCAGCCGTCCGTCCAAACATTGCTCCGCCCTGACCGAGCGTGCCGTTGCCGAGCGTGAAACCGTTCTCCAGCGTGAAGACCGCTTTCATGCCGCCACCGAGATCTTCGGATCCCAGCAAGCCCCAGCGATTCGCCTGGGCAATACCCGTATCTTCGATGACGGTACTGTGGCCTTTCTGATTGCTCACGTAGGTAATGCCCGCATCGAGAATACCGTACAGCGTTACCGAGCTTTGCGCATGAACGGACGAAATGCAGGCTATCGCGAGCGCGATACCGGTCAGTACTTTTCTCATGGCGTCTCCAGACCAGTCTGTATTTTTTAGTTTGTGCAGCGGCGATTCGCTCCGCTAACGTGCGTCGGCCAGACGATCGACGCACCAGTCCGCTGTGTGTCGCATCGCTTTGCGCGCGAGCGGCGTGTCGAATTTGGTGAAACCGTGTGGCATGGTTTCGTAAAGATTCAGCGCGACGCATGCGCCAGCACGTTCTGCGTGATCGGCGAAACGCTCGACGTCGCTCAACATCACTTCGTTCGCGCCCACGCACAGCAGCACGTTGGCATTCGCGTCATAGGGCGTGTTCAACGGTGCCGCGAGTGGATCGCTCCTGTCGGCGTCGTCGATATAGAGATCGAGCATGCGCTTGCCCATTTCACGCGTGGCGATATCGCGTGAGGCATTCACGTACCATGAGGCACCGTGCATCTGCAAATCGGCCATCGGACACAGGCCTGCCATGCCGGCGGGCAACGGACATTCGCCGCGCACGACGCGCGCCGGCAACGTCAGCGCGAGACACCCGCCCGCCGATTCGCCAACGAACACGATCGCCTCGCTCGCGTGCCCTTGCGCGAGCAACGTGCGATAGACGTGGAGAACGTCCAGACTTGCTGCGGGAAAGCGGTGCTCAGGTGCCTGCCGGAAGCCGATCGCGAGCACGGGGCGCCTTGATAACACCGCCAGTTCGATCGCGCTTTGGCGACCCAGCTCAAGACTGCCACGCACGAAGCCGCCACCGTGGAGAAACACAATGAGCCCACTGGCGTCTGCATCGCTCGTGGCAATCCTCTCGCACGGTACACCGGCGATTTGCAGAGAGGTGACGACGACGTCCGGCGCATCGACTGCATAGGCCTTCGATTGCAGGATCGCCCGCGTTGCATCGCGCATGTCGGCTGCCGACTGCGGGTCCGCGTAGACCTGGGTAAATCCGCCGTCGCCAAGCAATGCGGCGGCAAAACGGCGATCTTCATCGCTCGCGGAAAAGTAGTGGATGTTCATCATGCAATATCGGTGGAGTGGGAAACCGGACGGGGCGCGGGCGCGGTCACGCGCATCAGTTTTCTGAGCGCACCTTTGAATGAAAAGTACGCGGCACACGCGCAGACGAGCAGCACGACGGCGAGTGACACGGAAAGCGCGTGCGCGTCGACGGGACCGACGGCGAGACGGTCACTTGCCGCACCTACCAGCAGCGGTCCAGCGCCGGTTCCGACAACATTGACACCAAAGATGAAGCAGCCGATCACGCGCCCACGCATGCGGTTTGGCACGCCCACCTGCAACGGAATCGGCATCAGCGACGTCAACATGCTGATCACGAAGACCATTACCGCGTAGCCGGCAGCAGACCATACGAGCGTCTTGCCAAATGCCATCAGCACTATCGCGGGAATGAGCATCAGGCTGAATCGCGCAGCCAGGCGAATTACACGACCGACGACTTCCGTATCCGCAACGCGCCCAACGAACCCTTGGCCGCCCAACGAACCGGCCAATCCACACAGCAGGAACGCGATCCCAAGCACGGGGCCGAGCGACGCCGCCGAGCCGAAGTGGCTGCGGATCGCGAACGTTGGATACCACGTGATCAACGAGAAAAAGGCCGCGAGAATGCACGTATAACCGCAAAAGTAGCCCCGCAGATGGGCTGCATCGCGGGTCACGAAGCGCATCACGTCGCGCAGGCTGGCACTGTTCTTTTTCTTTTCCGCGTCCTCGCTGCGTTGGGGTTCGCGCACGCCGAACAGGATGAGCAACGCAAGGAGCAGCCCCGGCGCGCCGACAACGGTAAAGACCGCCTGCCAGGGTTGCAAATGCCCAATTCCGGGCAAGTCCATTCCACCGGTGTGGACGAAATGATTCAACAGAAAACCACCCGCAACGAGCGAAGCGCTGCCGCCGATGTACGGTGCCGCGGTGTAGATTGCCGTTGCGCGCGGCAGCATTCGAGGTGGAAAGAGATCGGAGAAGATCGACAAAGCGGCCGGCGAACAACCTGCCTCCGATAGCGCCGTGGCCGAACGCACGGCCAATAGTTGCGCGTAGCCGGACGCGAGCCCCGACGACGCTGTCGCGACACTCCATAGCGCGATACAACCCGATGCGACCCGCACGCGATTGCGGTTATCCACCAGCCAGCCGAGCGGTATGCCGCCAATCGCAAAGCACAATGCAAACGCGAGGCCCTGCAGCAAGCCCACTTGTGTGTCGCTAAGGCCAAGGCTGTGCCGGATGGGATCGATGAGTAGCGTGAGAATCTGGCGGTCGACATAGGCGAATGCGAAGGCCGCTGCGAACAATGCCACCACCATCCACCGGTGGGCGCGGCCAGGCGGCATGTGGCCTGTTAAACCGGTTGAATCCATGATGTCTCCTGAACGGAAAATGGATCACTTTGGTAGATTCATTTGACACTAGTATCGTTCTATTTGAAACTATATTCAATGGTGTGCTGCTCGGGGTTTACACGTGTCCCCGATCCATGCAGGACGTTTGCGCAGACGGCGGGGCACATCGGGCGGCAGCTATACTGTCGGGCGAGAATATCGGGAGTGAGACTGTGAAGACACGGGTGCAAACCGAAGAATTACGCCAGGCAAAGGCGTTCCTGACGCGGCTGTCGGGTGAGAAACGCACGGCGCAAGGAGTCGCGTTTCCGCCGGAAAGCTACCGGTACGAGCTGTCGCAGGTACAGATCCTGTCGACGCTGCTCGAGCGTCTCTATACGAAAGAGATGCTGCCCTTGCACGAATTGCCGCTGCTGGAGTGGCGTCTGCTCGAGGCAATCGGAAGTTCGCCGGGCATTACGGCGGCGGAGTTCTCTCGCTATTGGGTATATGACAAGGTGACGGTGAGCCGCGCGTTGCGCGCGCTGAAAGCCCGCGACCTGGTTGAATCGGCCCCACACGCTACCGACGGCCGCCGTGTCGAGCTTCGTCTGACAGAAGCAGGGCAAGCTGCTTTCAACGATCAACTGGCCGCCAAACATCGCCATCTCGAAGCACTCTCTTCCGTGCTGAGCGAGAAGGAGATGACAGAGTTCACGCGTGTTTCGCGCAAGCTCATTGATCATTTCAGGCGAGTGGACGAAGGCGCAGATTAGCGGAAGCTTCTGATCTTTGAGTGGAAACTTTGACGGCCAGATCCGTGCAAATGGTCGGCGGCAATTCTGCGAACATGAAGCCCTCCGTGCCGACTAGGAATGTTTCAGGCGCAAGTCAGTAAAGCGCGCGGGAAGCCCGCTCTGCTCCCACGCGAATACCTGGCTCGGTCACCGACTTAATACGCGTGCCAATGCTCAGCCCGCGTTGAAAGCACGGAAGCTGATCGTTCGACCGTAGCCCGAGTCCGTGGCAAGACGCACGGCAAACATGCCCATCACCTCCGCGTAAAGGGCCGTTGAGAGCGGCCCACCATTGACAGGCTCGAACCCCAGTTCCGTGGCCAGACTCGACACGACCGCTTTCGCGTTCTCGTCGTCCGAGCTGACGAACACGCTGGTCCTGCCTGACTCTCCCGGTTCGCGGATGACGTTCGACCAGATCGAGGTAAAGGCGCTCACCACGCTTGCCTGCGGCAGTGCCGTCGCGATGCGCTCCGCCGAGCTGGGCAGACCGTCCCGCCCGACGCTGCCCGACACCGATACCGCCACTACGATGCCCCGATAACCGCTTAAGGTGGCCGCAGCCCGCTCAATCTCAGCAGCCGGCACGACGACGAATACGACGTCGCTGGCGAGAAGATCCTGCTTCGACGCTTCCGTTACACCGAGTTCGTCCGTTAACCTGAGCGCCGACGCACTGCCTGGCTGGGCGCCGCGCACCTTTACGGCGTGACGTGTCCTGCGACTGACCGCAGTAGCAATGGCGCCGCCCATGTCGCCAGTTCCAAGGACCGATATCTTGAGACTTGTCACCACATTTCTCCTATGGCCGATAATGGCCGGTTCAAATTAATAAGCTATGCTTATAGAAACAGATCTTCCGAGACATGACACGAACCACTAGCTCAGTCGCCGAACAACTCTGCCATCTGCGCGTTAAACCCGTTAACGAGATCATGCTCGCCCGGGCCCGGGTTCGCACGGAACAGCGTGGCGCCTTCGACCAACACTTCATTCGAGTCAGTGCCAAGAATGGCAATTGTTTCGTCGATAAACGCGTCTAGCGGCATGGCCTGTTCCGCTTCACGGCTGTTCATCAGGTCCGTGCGGACCCACGGCGGCGCGATTTCGATTACACGCACAGTGGTATCGCGCAGCAAGAAACGCTGTGACAGGATGTAAGAATGCAACGCCGCCTTGGTCGACGAATACACCGCGGTCATAGCGAGCGGCACGAAGGCCAGCACGGAACTCGTATAGGCGACAACGGCATCGTTCTTCGTCTTGAGATGCTCGATCAGCGCGGATGTCATCCGGATCGGACCGGCCAGGTTGGTCGCGATGGTGGAGACCATCAGCGCATCGTCGATCCGGCCCGCAGCGGTATCGGGCTGCATCACACCCGCGTTGTTAATCAGCACATTGAGATCGGGATAGTCCTCGATCAGCTGCGCCGCTACCCGTTCGATGCTTGCAGGATCGGTAATATCAAGTTCGATCGCCGCCATGCCGGGGTTCGCCGCCACCACTTCGTCGAGATGGCTGCGCCGTCGTCCGGCGATGATGACCTTGTTGCCACGTTGATGCAGCGCTTCGGCCAGCCCGCGGCCGATTCCCGAACCGCCGCCTGTAATGAAGATAGTGTTTCCGCTGATATTCATGATGGAGTCCTTATTGATACTTGAAAGGTGGTGTGCTAGGTTTTGAACGCCGTGGCGCTCAAGCCGGGAAGCGATCGCCGAACATCGGCAAGCCGCTTACGGATTGCGCCTCAGTCGCTTCATCTTGCAGTACGTCCCAGTGCTCGGCGAGTTTGCCGTCTTCAAAGCGGACAACGTCGGCTGCAATCCACGCGGCGGGTCTGCCATTTCCCGAGAAGCGGCCGTGCGCGATGACGTAGTCGCCGTCTGCCACGATGAGCTGGTTCTCGTAGCGTAACGTGTCAGGCAGCGTGCGGATCAGCGCAAAAAGACCCTCACGTCCGGGCGCGATATGCGCGCTATGCTGAATATAGCGGTCCGACCAGAAGCGTTCGGCTGCCGCGTAGTCGCGCTTGTTGAATAACGTATCGAACGCCTCGAGGACGAGGGCCTTGTTCTGCTCGGGTGTCGTCTTGCTCATGTCAGTCTCGATAAAAACAGGTAAATTGAAATCCCGGCTCGACGTGAGTCAGGCATGCGCGCGTCGCGTGGCGGGATAATCGGAATAGCCTTGCGGACCCGAGCCGTAGACCGTGGACCAGTCCACCTCGGCCAGCGGCGCGCGGGCGGCAAGCTTCTCGACCAGATCGGGGTTCGAAATGAAGGGACGCCCAAACGCCACCATGTCGGCGAGCCCTCCCTCGATCAGGCGGTTGCCGCGTTCGGCGTCCATATTGACGTTCGCAATCAGCTTGCCGTGGAAAATCGGCCGAAAATGGTGGAACATGCCGTCCCCCATCAAGGGTTCGAGCGGCGTGCCGGTGAAATCCGTTGTGTTGCCCATCAGCAGCAGATGCGACAAACCATAGCCGTCGAGTTCACGGATAGCGTATTCAGCTGCTGGGAGCGTCTCGTCGTTCGCAGCGAATGGGCCGCTCTCGTGCATCGGGCTGATCTTCACGCCCACCCTGCCCGGTTCGACATCCTGGAGCACGGCCTCGATGACCTCGAACAGAATGCGTGCGCGGTTCTGGATGCTGCCGCCGTAGCGATCCGTGCGGCGATTGGTGGTGCGGTTCAGGAACTGCGCGAGCAGGTAAAGATAATTCGCGAGAATCTGCACGCCATCGAAACCCGCTTCCATCGCGTTGCGGGCCGCGCCTGCATAGTCCGCCACGGTCTGTCGAATCTCGTCCAGGGTCATGGCTCGCGGCATGACGGTCGGTTTGCGGCCTGCGGGCGTGACCGACTCATGCTGGACATTCACGTTCGAAGCCGACAGCGGCAGCGCGCCGTCGCGCAGGTCCGGGTGGGAGATCGCGCCGGTGTGCCAGAGTTGCGCCACGATACGGCCACCTGCGGCATGCACCGCATCCGTCACGCGTCGCCAGCCGCGCACCTGCTGCGGGCTCCAGAGCCCGGGCGTATCGGCCCAGCCGAAGCCCGCGGGACTGATTGCCGTGGCTTCCGCGACGATCAGGCCGGCGGAAGCACGTTGCGCGTAGTACTCGGCCTGGAGATCAGTGGGTACCTGATCGCCCGGATTCGCGCGCATGCGAGTCAACGGCGCCATCACGATACGGTTGCGCAGATCGAGATCGCCCATGCGGACAGGCGTAAAAAGAGCTTCAGAGGACATGTGTTTCAGGCCCAGAAAAACAGGATTGGATAGGGTTCAAACCGTAACGACAATCTTGCCGACCTGTCCGCCCGCTTCGATAAAGCGGTGGGCAGCGGCAATTTCGTCCAGCGGAAACGTCCGGTCAATCGTTGGACGCAGCGTGCCATCGGCAAGCCCCTCGCTAACGAAGCGCTTGAGCGCTGCCAGTTGGGCATCGTCGCGGGTACGGGCGGTCAGTGCGAGGCCGCGGACGGTCAGATCGCGGGCGAGGATGTCGAAAGGCGGAATCACGGTCTGATCGGTGGCGAGCGCGCCGTAGAGCACCAGCGTGCCGCCGTTCGCGGTGGCCCGTGCAAGCTCGGCGAAACCGGGGCCGCCTACGGGATCGAACACGAGCTCTGCACCTTTGCCATCGGTCAGGCGCTTGACCTGTTCGACCACGTCCTGCTCACCGGTCACGACGACAGCCGCGGCATCGTGGCGCAACAGTGCATCAGATTTGGCGCGGGAGCGGGTCAAGGCAAGCGGACGCGCACCCACGCGGTTGGCGATCTGGATCGCGGCAAGGCCGACGCTACTCGATGCGGCAGAAATCAGGACCGTTTGGCCGGCCACGAGACGACCGATCGCGATCAATCCGGCCCACGCGGTCCCGTATGCGGCCCAGGTTGCGGCGGCTTCGACAAAGCTGACATGTTCGGGAATGGCGACCAGCGAACGTGCCGGCGCAAGCGATACCTCGCCGTAAAGCGGATACTGCGCGGCGCCATAGGCGGGTACCAGCGCAACCCGGTCGCCTGCCGCGAAGCCGGTCACGTCGGCGCCGAGCGCCTCGATAACACCGGCGGCTTCAAAGCCGAGACCGCTCGGCAGAGCCGGTTTAACCGGCGCGCGGCCGGAACGCAGTGTCAATTCCGTGCGGTTCAGGCCGATCGCATGAATGCGCAGGCGCACTTCTCCTGCGCCCGGTTCGCCCGCTGCGACATCTTCCATCTGCAGCACATCGGGATTGCCAAACTCGTGAATGCGTATGGAGCGTGCCATCTTCGTTTCCCTTCACTTTGGTTGCATCGTGGAGGGAAAGATAACGGCGTCCTGCGCGCGGCGGTAGCCGCCCGTTTGTGCTAACTCTTATGTACGGGATGCATGGATGGCGAGTTCGCGCCTGACGTTGGCGGCGAGGTGCTCGACCACTGCGCGCCCCGCGGCGCGGGTTGCCCGGCCCATCGGGAAGTACGCGTGCACCGGAATGTCAGCGGTCTTCCACTCGATCAGCAGCCTGACCAGCGAGCCGTCGGCGAGTTCGCGGCGGCAGGCCCATTCGCTCGTCGAAGTAATGCCGATCCCCGCCACCGCTGCAGCTACGGCGCCCTCGTTTTCGTCCGCTGAGAAATGCGCGTCGAGGTCGAGCACCTTCTTCTCATCTGCCCGCACAAACTTCCACGCCGTCGGGACCACCGACGCCGGCCCGCCGACGATGCGGTGCCGTGTCAGCTCTTCCGGCGTGACCGGCGAGCCGTTCCGCTCGATATAGTCCGGCGACGCCACGATGACACGCGAAATCTGCGTGATTAACGTGGCTGTTGCACTCGAGTCCACCAGACGCCCGAGGCGGATGGCGACATCCACGGCGTCCCTGACGAGATCCTGCGGCCGATCGCCCAGCAGCACCTGCAGTCGCAAGTCCGGATGGCGTTGGAGAAAAGGCGCAAGGCGCGGTATGACTTCGCGGATCGCCACACTGCTTGGCATGCTCATGCGTAACGTGCCGCGCAGTTCGCTTCCTTCGCGCACGCTCTGCTCGGCTTCCTCGAGCGCGATAAGGATGGGGTCCAGACGCGACAGGAATTCCGTGCCCGCCTC
Source organism: Paraburkholderia sp. PREW-6R (assembly GCF_039621805.1). Classification (NCBI taxonomy): domain Bacteria; kingdom Pseudomonadati; phylum Pseudomonadota; class Betaproteobacteria; order Burkholderiales; family Burkholderiaceae; genus Paraburkholderia; species Paraburkholderia sp. PREW-6R. Next base: position 754,772 of record NZ_CP155075.1, read on the forward strand.
CGTCAGCATGACCGCGCGGGTCGTACGCGTGAGCAGACGGGCTCCCAGATCGCCCTCAAGCTCGGCGATGATCCGCGATACCTGCGATTGCGACAGCCCGAACTCGCGCGCCGCGGCCGAGAAACTGCCAAGCCGCGCCACCCGGGCGTAGAGCTTGAGGGCGAAAATATCCTTCACGGTGCCAGATATGAGTTGGGATGGATTAATTCGGTAAGGCTATCTGACCGATGCGCGACGCGCAAACAGGAGCACCAGCGAGTCCCCTTCGTCTCGAACGCCCGAGACGCGCCCGGCTTCGTCGTCGCGCCTCTGCGCGATCAACCCTGCACATGGCGCGTCAACGCAGCAAAAACCGGATTGAACAGACGAATCCGACCCTTGCCCCGGACGCTCAGGCAGCCCGTTTGCGAGGGTCGCCCCCGAGCAGTTCGGGTGCAAATTCCGGCGCCAGACATTCCTCGACAAAAGCGGCAAACTGCCTTGCCTTGCTGCTCGCCATGCGGCCCGTCGGATACAGGGCAGACAGCGCCACCGTTGGAAGCATCCAGTCGTCCATGACCGATACGACCTCGCCAGAGCGAAGCTCCGGAGAGAATGCCCATTCGGAAGCAACGGCGAGGCCGATATGCGAGAACACGGCAGCCCGCAGTCCCTCTGTCGCCGAGATCGACACGCGGGCGCCGAGCTTCACGGATTGTTCAATCGTGTCCTTGCTGAACGTCCAGCGATCGCCGCCGCCCAGGTCACGCGAATAGATGACGGCGCGATGCGCAAGAAGCTCGGACGGTGTAACGGGTTGCCCGTGACGGGCGAAGTAAGCCGGGGTGCCGAGCACCCGCCGGCGCGCCTCGCCAATGCGGCGTGCCGTCATGTTCGAGTCCGCGAGATCTCCCATGCGCAGCGCGAGATCGATTCCCTCTTCTACCAGATCGATATTTCGGTCATCGAGGACAAGTTCCAGGTCGAGCTCGGGATTTTTTTCGAGGAATTCAGGTAACCGCGGCACGATGTGGAGGCGGGCAAAACATACGGCCGCTGAGACTCGAAGTTTGCCCGTCAGACCCGCGGCGGTGCCCCGTGCCGCCAGCACGGCTTCGTCTGCCTCTTCGACCGCACGTTTTGCCCGCGCGTAAAAGCTTTGCCCGGCTTCTGTCGGTGTCAGCGAGCGCGTGGAGCGCATCAGAAGTTTGACGCCCAGCCATTCTTCCAGCTGGGCGACCGCTCTGGAGACCGCCGGCTGTCCGACATCGAAGTGACGCGCCGCCGCCGAGAACGAGCCTGTATCGACAACGCGAATGTAGATTTCAATCGCGGCCAGACGGTCCATTGGGCTTCTCCCGTAAAAATGGCGTTTGAGCTTCTACAGTTGCATCCGGCCGCGACGCCTATCCGAGCGGACTCAGTGCTGAGCAAGTCTCCCAAGAGGTTACCTGATGCAGACCATACGTGCATGCGCGGTGTCTTTACCGTGCCATTCCCCATGGCGCCCGTCCTGTTCTGCAGATACATTCAAAAATGACGCCCCGAGCGCCATGTGCCGGAGGACTCCGCACCCGGCCTACCACGGCCGGGACTGCGTGCCCGCAATGCCTTCAACGCCCCGAGCAATGCCTCGCTATCGAGATGATGGCGGTAGTCAGCATCGATGTGACTTAACACGATGACGCCTTCCTGGTCTATCAGATAGGTCGCGGGGATGGGCACGAGGAAACTGCCCGACTTGCGCGTCTTCGGCGGGATATACCCCAGCTCCAGATATCTCGGTCTGAGTTCGACGGGGAGTTCGAACACGAGGCCGAACGCACGCGCAACCTTCATGTCCGTGTCGACCAGTTCCGGAATCGGCACGGATCCGCCCGGCTGCATAATCTGGCCAGGCGGAGCAATCGCGAACGCCGAGGCCCCCAGTGTCACGATGCTTCTGTAGGTGACGGCCAGCTCCGCCAGACTTTCCTCGCCAAATGCGCACCACGCGCCGCGCCAGAAGTGGAGTACCAATGGCCCTGCGTCTAGCGCCCGATCCAGCGAAAACGCGTGGCCGCGGGTGTCGGAAAGTTCGAACGCAGGAACATGCCTGCCTGCGCACAAAGCGTCCGAAACCGCACCCGCGGCCGCCAGCATCGCCGTACTAGCCGCCTGATCGATGTCGAACTCCGAGCCGGAAGGAATTGGGCTCATTGTCAGCTCCCGAATGTCAACTCGCCGCCGCCGTCAAAATCGACATGCCGCACTTCATGCGATGTTTTGAAGCGCGCATCCGATCAAACGGCCTCGGCGTCCATCAGATCCTGCGATGAATCGTCCATGACCTGGGCGCTATAGGTGGGGAAATCCGAATAATTCTTTTCGTTGCCTCCCCAGAAAGCTTCGCGCACATAGGGCGTCAGGGGCAAGTTGCGTTCGAGCCGGAACGGAAGATCCGGATTCGACGAGAAGTGACGGCCAAACGCGATGAGGTCGGCATCGCCCTTCTCGACGGTCGCAATCGCACCCTCGCGGTCAAACCCGCCCGCTGCGATGATCGGTCCGGAAAAATGCGGTCGCAGGTAGGACGCCGCCACGACCGCCTGGTCTGCGTGCAGGGTGTCGTCGCCCTTGATGCGCGGTTCGATAACGTGCAGGTAGGCAATCCTGTAGCTGTCGAGCACCTTCGCAACGTAGCTGAACGTGGCCTGCGGGTCGCTGTCCGAGATGCCACCCCACTCTCCCGACGGCGAAATACGCACGCCGACGCGATCCGCGCCATACACGGAGATCAGCGCTTCGAGCGCTTCGCGCAGAAACCGGACACGCTTCTCGACCGGACCACCATAAGCGTCCGTGCGCTTGTTCGTACCGTCCTGAATGAACTGGTCAACCAGATACCCGTTGGCAGCATGAAGTTCAACGCCGTCGAAGCCAGCCGCTTTCGCGCGTTGCGCTGCGCGACGAAAATCCTCGATGATGCCGGGGATCTCGTCTGCTTCCAACGCCCGATGCGGGGACGCCGGCACAAAGCCATCCTTCGTCAACGCGACTCCTTCGAACGGAACCTGCGACGGAGCAACTGGCTGGGCCCCGCCCGTCACCTCCACGTGGCTCTGACGTCCACCATGGATCAGTTGTAGAAACGCGTGGCCGCCTTTGGCGTGAACAGCGTCGGCAATTGCTTTCCAGCCTTCGTGCTGGCCGTCGTGGTAGATGCTGGCGGCGCCGAGGTACGACCGCGCCTGGACTGAAATGCTGGCAGCTTCGATAACGAGCAGGCCGCCTTTGGAAGCGCGCTGGCCATAAAAGTCCGCCATGATCGGGCTGGGGATGTCACCGGGCTGGATAGTGCGCACGCGGGTCATCGGTGCGAGAACGACCCGGTGGTTCAGATGAAAAGCGCCGACTTTTGCGGGGCTGAAGAGCTTGGCCATGATATTCCTTTGATGGTTCTGGAGACTGCCGGAAAGCTCCGGCACGCGTGCTTCGTTGATGTCCAATGTAGGGGTTAAAGGTGTGCTCAGATAGGTAGCGCCAGGGATAGGGATCATTCCAGAACCGAATAAGTGCATCGGGCGGCACCTTGCTCAAACGCGATGGATACGGGAGGCCGCGGCAACCGGCGACCGATCGCCGCTGTCGATCTTTCCGCTGATCCATGTCAACGCAAGCGCAAGGAGGACGACTGTCGCGCCGACCCACGGCGTATGCATCAGGCCAAGATGGCTGACCACGATGCCGCCCGTCCACGCCCCGCCAGCGACGCCGAGGTTGAACGCCGCGATGTTCATACCCGAAGCAACGTTCACGGCGTGCGGGGCGAAACGTTCAGCCTGCTTCACGACATAAACCTGCAACGCGGGTACATTGCCGAACGCGACGCCGCCCCATGCGAGAACAACAGCAATGACGAGCACCTTGTCCGTCGCGACAAAACCAAGCAGGAGCAGCACGAACGCGAGTAATGAAAAAATGAGTTTGAGCGCCGTCACGGGTCCGTGCGTATCCGCGAGCTTTCCCCCGAACATATTTCCCGCTGCGACGGACGCGCCGTAAAGCAGTAGCACAATTCCAACTACTGACGGGCTGAAGCCTGCTGTCTGTTCGAGAATCGGCGCGAGAAACGTAAATGCAATGAGTGATCCCCCGTAACCGACGATCGTCATTGCGAAGACAAGTAGCAGTCTGGGCTGCAGGAATAGCTCCGCCTGCTTTCTTATCGACGCCGGCGGCACGCGCTCGACATGGCGAGGCACGAACGTGAGCGCACTCGCCAGGGCTACGATTCCAAACAGCGAAACGACCAGAAACGTCACCCGCCAACCGAAGTGCTGCCCGACAAACGTTCCCAATGGCACGCCGGTAACGAACGCCACCGTGAGTCCACTGAACATCGTCGCAATTGCTCTACCTGATTTTTCTTTTGGAACGACGTGTGTCGCAATGATGGAACCGACGGAGAAGAACACGCCATGAGCAAGACCGCTCAAGACACGGGCGAACACCAGGGTTGCATAACCCGGCGCTCGCCATGCCAGCAGATTCGCCGCTGTGAACAGCGTCATCAATAACACCAACAGTGTTTTTCGCTCCATGCGGCCCGTGACCGCAGTCAGAATAGGGGCTCCGACGGCCACACCCAGCGCATAAAAGCTCACGAGCAGCCCGGCCGACGGGAGCGTGATGCCGAGGTCACCTGCGATCGTAGGCAGCAGCCCCACGATGACAAATTCAGTCGTTCCGATAGCGAATGCGCCGATGGTCAATGCAAGAAGAGCGAGAGGCATGATGCGACTCCAGGGAGGCGTGAATGAGCAGGCTGGCTTTTCAGGCGGCGATCCGGTGGCCTGGTTTGAAGGCATGGCCGCGCGAACGCCATGAGGCAAGGAGGGCGAGGAGCACCAGGGCGAGGAGCACCCACGCCATCGGACCCACACCAGTCGTGTCAAGCAGAATGCCGCCCAGCAGGCCGCCACCGGCAATAGCCAGATTCCACACGGTGACAATCATCGACTGCGCAGTGTCGGCACCCTCTCCGGCGGAATCCGCTGAAGCGGTCTGCAATAACGTTGCGGCACCGCCAAAGGTGATTCCCCAGATCGCCACGGCGACATACACAGCGAATGGGGACGTGCCGTCGATACCCAACGCAGCGGCCGCTGCGGCAAACGCTCCAAGGCTGGTAAGCACGAGGCCCCTTAACCACCGGTCGACGAGCGCACCCGTGATCCAGATCCCGACAATCGCAGACAGTCCAAAAACGAGCAGAACGAGATCGACATGCGCGGTCAAATGCGCCAATGTGAGAAACGGCGCGATATAGGTGAAGAGTATGTTGTGCGCCAGCATCCACGCGAGGACGACGAACAGAACAGGGCGCACACCGGGCGTCACAAATACTGCGGCAATGCCCGGGCCATCGCCTGCAGCCTGGCCGGGAAGCCGTGGCGCTTTCCAGATCACCCACACGACAAGACCAACAGTCCACGCCGACATCACGCCGAACGCGGTACGCCAGTTCAGGAGATCACCTAGCCACGTCCCCGCAGGCACGCCGAGCGCAAGTGCGACGGGTGTGCCAACCAGCGCGATCGCCATTGCCCTACCTTGCAGGTGAACGGGCGCCATACGCCGCGCATATCCGGGCACCAACCCCCAGGTGATTCCAGCCGCTACGCCGGCCATGAACCGTGCGATCAAGGTGAGCCAGAACCATGGGGACAACGCAGTGATGGTATTGAACGCGAAAAAACCAGCAATCGCCATGAGCAATACCGCGCGGCGCGGCCAGCTGCGCGTTGCCACAGTGACCGGAATGGCTGCTACAACGGACCCGAGCGCATAGACGGTGACGAGCTGACCCGCCCATGATTCGGGTACGCCAAGACTATGGCTGATTTGCGGTAAAAGGCCCGCGGGCAAGGTCTCCGTGACGATGGCCACGAAACCGGTCATTGCGAGCGCAAGCAGGCCAGCGATTGGCAATGTTGCCGCTTGCGCGGACTGCCCGTCGCGTGCTTGTGCATTTGAAGAATACTGTGTCGACATGTTCGACTCCTCGGGAGCATGAGAGCGCGCTACGGAATGCAACACGCTGCGTCAACGCAAAATCTAGGCGGGCTCAACGGTCTGACATAGGGCCCAAACTGGATAAGCCCCATTCCGAGGAAGCGGCAAAGAGATGGAAGATCGCACGCGCTCGGTGGACATCACTGCGCGGCGCGGTCATCCAGTTACGGAATAACGCTCATTCCATTTTTGATGTTTACTGCCAGCCGCCGCAAACATACGCTTGCTGCCTGAGCTTGCCTGCGTGCAGCGGAGTACCGATCACGGCAAAGGGAATCAAATGGACATGTTCAACCTGTCGGGCAAGGTAGCGCTCGTGACTGGCGCCACTAAAGGTATGGGACTGGCGATCGCTGAAGCACTCGGTTCCGCCGGCGCGACACTGGTGATATCCGGGCGGTCCGCCCATACCATTGCAGAGGCTGAAACGCACCTCTCGAAGCTGGGCATTCGCACCCGTGCGCTTTTGATGGACCTGAATGATCAGGCAAGCGTCGAGTCTTTTGCGCATATGGCGAAAGACGCATTCGGCCGCGTTGATGTTCTCGTTCTCAACGCCGCGGCAAACACGCCGAACGGCCCGATGATCGGGCGCACGGAAAGCGAGTTCGATGAGGTGATGGCCAACAATGTGAAGCGAAATCTCACGTTGATCAACGCCATCAGCCCAGACATGATCGGCCGGCGCGACGGGTCAATCATCTTCATGTCGAGCCGCGTGGCCAAACGCGGAACTTCGCAGCTAGGACTCTATGCGCTTGCAAAGGCCGCGATTGATCAATACGTGCGAAACCTCGCAATCGAGCTCGGTCCTTTCAACGTCAATGTCAATTCGATTTGCCCTGGGCCGGTGCGAACCGATTTCTCACGCATACTGTGGGAGGCCCCGGGTCGCGAAGCACAGGTTGCAGCAGCCACGCCAATGAAACGGATAGCCGAACCCACGGACGTGGCAGGACTTGCGCTTCTTCTCGCCTCCTCGGCGGGCCGCTTCATCCACGGACAAAACATCAGTGTGGACGGCGGACTGACAGCATGAACAGTCGATGCACCCCGATCGAGGCTTTTACCGATTCCCATCGGCCGGACCCAAGGTCACCAGTGGCTTTCAGTGACACAAGGGAGAACACCTGATCGGACAGCACCTCCGGTAAGCACCATGAACGTCCCTGGCCGCGACTGTCTTTTTTCAATCGGAGCAACGCTGGACGTGTCGTTGTGAAGATGGCGAAAGATGTTATAGCCGGGCTTACCGAATCACTGATGCTTCGAGGAGCCAGTTATCCACCGGCATCTTCACGTGCCGACGAGAAACGTCGACAGCGTCGGCATGGTAATGAAACGCTCAAGACGCCCGCCGAGGTGTATTTGCAGCTTTGCGTCGGCCCATGGGCGGATTCCGGAAGCCGTGCTGACTGCCGCTTCTTTCAGCGCTGGACATAAAGCAGCGCGGCGCGTCGAAACAGGCGTGAAAGCTATCCTGCTCCGACACACCATGCGCATGTGGGATGTGAGCGCGTCAAACCGTCACGACAACCTTGCCGAACTGCCCGTTGTTTTCGAGGTACCGGTGGACTTCGACCATATCGTCGAACGCAAACGTGCGGTCGATCACAGGCTTCAATGCGCCGTCGGCCAAACCGGCAGTGATATAACGCACGGCTGCCTTCCGCCGTGTGTCGTCACCGCTCGTCAGCCAGATATTGTGGGCCTTGATAGTCGGCATCTTTGCGATCATTGCGAGCACTGGCATAGGCGTTTCTCCCTCCGCCAGCGCGCCGTATATATACACAATGCCCTGAAAGGCAAGTGCATCGATGAGCTTTGGAAAGCCTGGCCCACCTACCGGGTCGAAAGCGACTCGCGCGCCCTTTCCTTCGGTGATCCGCATGACTTCCTCGACCAGGTCTTCTTCACTCGTCGCGATGACATGGGCCGCGCCCGCAGCGAGTAGCTGCTCCGTCTTGGCCGACGTACGCGTCAGTGCAATCGGCGTCGCACCCGCGTATCGGGCAATCTGGATCGCTGCCAGTCCCACGCTGCTTGATGCAGCGGGTATGAGAACAAAGTCGCCGGCGCCGACTTTCGCGTCTTCGATCAACGCGCCGTAGGCCGTGATAAACATCATCCAGACCGAGGCCGCCTCTTCATACGAGAGCGTCTCGGGATGCTTGACCACAGCGAAATCCGGAAGATTGACCACTTCACCGTACGTGAAGTACTGGTTCATCGAGAATGAGGGGATCACGCTTACGTCGTCACCTACCGCGAGACCCGTCACGTTGGCGCCAAGCGCATCGATCACGCCAGAGGCTTCATAACCCAGCCCAGCAGGAAACTTCACGGGCTCAATGTACATGTCGGCTCGCCACATCGCCTCTGCACGGTTGATGCCGATTGCCTTCACTTTGATCCGGACTTCATTCGAACCCAGCTGGTTCTCTTCCACCTCCACGAGTTCAAGGACCTCGGGACCGCCCGCTTTAGCAAATTGATAAATGCGCGTCATCTGAATCTTCGAAGATAGCCGGCGTTGAATTAGATGCGGCTCAGCGTCCGTGCTGACCGTCGTAGGTTGGGAAATCTGTGTAAAGCTTTTCGTCACCGCCCCAGAAGCCTGCGCGCACATAAGGCGCCAGCGGCAGCCTGTTCTTAAGGCGATACGGCAAGTCAGGGTTGGACGTGAAGTGCCTACCGAAGGCGACAAGATCAGCGTCTCCGGAATCGACGATGACACGGGCACTATCGCCGTCGAACCCGCCGGCCGCGATAATTGGGCCGCTAAAATGCGGTCGCAAATAGGTCGATGCGACGGGCGGATGCCCATCATGCAGCGTGTCGTCGCCCTTGATGCGCGGCTCGATCACGTGAAGGTAGGCAATCTGGTATTCGTTCAGTATTCTGGCAACATGGCTGAACGTTGCCTCAGGGTCGCTATCGGAAATCCCGCCCCATTCCCCCGATGGGGAAATGCGCACGCCAACGCGATCTGCTCCCCAAACCGAAATCAGGGCTTCGACCGCTTCGCGCAGAAACCTGACACGGGCTTCCACCGGACCGCCATAGATGTCGGTCCGCTTGTTGGTTCCGTCCTGAATGAACTGGTCGACCAGATAGCCGTTGGCACCATGAAGCTCAACGCCGTCAAAGCCGGCTTCCAATGCACGCTGCGCTGCAATGCGAAAATCCTCGATGATCGCTGGAATTTCTTCCAGCTCGAGTGCCCGATGAGGTGACGCAGGAACGAATCCGTCTTTTGTCAGCGCGACGCCGTCGAATGGCACCACCGAAGGCGCCACTGGATCGGTCCCGCCAGTCATTTCAACGTGGCTCTGGCGGCCGCCATGGATCAACTGCATGAACACACGGCCACCCTTCGCATGCACTGCTTGCGCGACCGCCTCCCAACCGGCGACCTGGCCATCGTGGAAGAAGCTCGCAGCGCCGAGGTAGGATCTTGCTGTGATCGATATGCTGGTGCCCTCGATGATGACCAGCCCGCCATCTGACGCGCGTTGCCCATAAAATTCCGCCATCATTGGACTCGGAATATCGCAAGGCTGTATTGTGCGCAACCGTGTCATTGGTGCGAGAACGACGCGATGCGACAACGCATAGGGGCCAATCGCGATCGGCGAGAAAAGCTTTTCCATGATAGCTCCGGTTTCATCTGATGGCAGGAGACGGATACGCGACGTCCCGATCGCACTCTATGCATTTCTTTACGCCAACGAAATGCAGCCTTTGGAATAAGGCTCATTCCAAAGCTGGATAAATACGGGCGTGCGTACCGGCGGACGGTAGCGGGCCGGAAGCTGACAGACTGGGTACAGGATTTCGCGTTGAAGGGAATCGACGAATGGACCCGCCTCAACGCGAAGCGTGCATGGGACATGCCGCACTGGTCATGATTGAACTCGGCTGCTATGGCGCCCTTTAGCGAACGCTTTTCCTTCCGCCATGCGAAGCCTTCATCTCCACGCGGAATGACACCTATGCAATTACGCGCGTTCCATGCATAGCGTTCCCGGCCTATATTCCTTGCGGAATATTCAAGTCACGGTTCGAAGACCATCCCAACGGACCGGACTTTCAATTGCTTCTTAAAGGACTACTATGTCGCGCGTCATTGAATTTTCTTCTACCGGCGGACCCGAAGTTCTCGAATTCAAGGAAGTGGAAGTGGCCGATCCGGGACCAGGCGAAGTGCGGATCCGCGTCAAGGCAATCGAATTGAATCGCGCCGAGTCGATGTGGCGGAACGGCGAATATATCGAGGAAGTCAAGCTACCTGCCCGGCTTGGTTACGAGGCGGCGGGTTTCGTCGACGCCGTCGGCCCAGGCGTCACGGGCCTGCTCGTTGGTGAAGCGGTCAATACCGTTCCTGCATTCTCCCAGAACCAGTACGGAATGTACGGTGAGTTGGTCATAGCTCCCGTGTCGGCCGTAGTGAAGCATCCACCAGGCTTGTCCTTCGAAGAAGCGGCATCGATCTGGATGATGTTTATCACGGTGTACGGCGCTTTCATCGAAGCCGCCGACCTTCAGGCCGGCGACGTCGTGCTCATTCCTGCTGCGTCCAGCAGTGTCGGGCTCGCCGCAATCCAGCTTGTGAACATGATGGGTGCCATACCGATCGCATTAACGCGTACCTCGGCCAAGCGTCAGCAGTTGCTCGACGCCGGCGCAGCGCTTGTCGTCGTGACCGAAGAACAGGATCTGACTGCAGAAGTCCTGCAATTCACCGGCGGCGTCGGCGCGCGCGTGGTATTCGATCCCGTGGGCGGCCCAGGTCTCGGCAAGTTAGTTAAAGCCATGAAGACCGGAGGCATATTGCTCGCATACGGCGCATTGAGTGAGGAACCTGCTCAGTTCTCCTACCTCGATCTGCTGATCAAATTGCCAACCATTGTCGGGTATACGATCTGGAACACGAGCGGCGATCCGGCGCGTCAAAAAGCAGCCGTTGAGTTTATTACGGCGGGTCTTGCAGCAGGTAAATTGACGCCACGGATAGACAGGATCTTTTCCTTCGATGAAATGGTTGACGCGCACCGCTATCTGGAAACCAACAATCAGTTCGGGAAAATCGTGGTCACGGTATAAGTGGCGGACATGGCAGATTCAACCGCCGTGACCCGCAGCTGACCCACCAGCTCAAGGGAGACATTCCATCCGGAGGATACAGGAGGTCTGCCTGCCAGCCTGAGGGTTCACATCTGCGGATCGTTGACCGGGAAGGTAGGGCGCCCGTCCTTCTCCGGCAGCCCCCACTTTTGCATCACACTTTGATAAAACCCTTGTTTCTGCAACTTGATCAGCGCTTGCTGGAACGCATGAGCAAGCCGCTTGCCGTTGTCGTCGACACCAAAGCCGATTCCGTATGACGAGAGGTTGTAGTAGAACACCGCCTGATATTTGTCTGGAAACTTCTTGATGTTGTAATTCGCAGCGGGCGAGTCGACCCACACAGCCTGGCTTGCTTCGTTGGTCAGTGACATCAGCGTCATGTTGGTGTCCGGATAGGTGGCGATCGAGATCGCTTTCTTGCCCTCCGCCACACATTTGTTGCTCGCTTCGTTGGCCCTTTGCAGCGGTGCTGTGCCGCGCGGCAACGCGATTTGCATCCCACATAGATCGTCGAGCGACTTGAGCGTCAAATGCCGCTTGGGCGATGCGACGATTGTCTGGCCAACGTTCAGGTAGTCAATGAACGTCACTTTGCCATGCCGCGATGGGAAATCTCCAAGCGACAACAGCATGTCAAAGCGGTTCGCGGCTAAGCCCGGAATCAACGAATCGAACGATGCCTGCACGAATCTGATCTTTAATCCCAGCACTTTGGCCGCGGCGGTGATCAGATCTGGCGCGAAACCCGCCACTTCGCCGTCGTCGTCAATGAACTTGACAGGCGCGATCTCCGGATTGACCGCGACTGTGATCGGTTCCTTCTGGCGATAGAACGCCGGCACGAGCGCAGAAAGCTCCGGGTCGGCGGGGATGGCGTTAACGTTTGGCGCGTCTGCGGCGAAGGCCGGTGAGATGACGCATGGCGCAACGCTTAAGCTGAGCACGGTGACAGCGGTAAGTCGCGCAACGAACCGGCTAAAACGGGTGGACGTGGTCATCATGTGCGGTTGATTGGGGAAGGATTGACCAGGCAACTGACGGGTGCGTGCTGCTGTAACGTTCATCGCGCTTCCACCGCCGCGGCCGCGAAATGACGCTGATGCCAGAACAGACAGTGCGCGGACGGATCGTCGTGCGTCGATGAATCGGTGATCTCGCCGACAAAGATCGTATGGGAATACCCGTTGTGCGTGGCGATAACCTTGCAATCGAGCGAGACGACACTGCCGGTCAGCAACGGCACGCCGCTCTTGCCCGTTGTCCACTGGGCCGGATCGAAACGGGACGCTCCCTTCTCGGTGGCAAAGCGTTGTGCAACATCCTTTTGATCGGCGGACAGCAGATTGACCGCAAACATCTTCGCATGCAGGATCACGTCGTGCGCGCTCGCGCTTTTGTTGACGCAGACAAGCACGGTCGGCGGATCGGCTGACAGGCTGCACACCGACGTCGCAATCAGGCCGAACGGCGTGCCGCCGTCGGCGGTGGTAATGACCGTGACGCCGTTGGTGAAGCGCGCCATCGCGTTGCGGAAAAGTTCATCGGTGGTGTCGGTGCTCATGTGAAACGCCTCGCGTCAGGAAGGCGCCGCTCCTTCACAAGCGGCGCATGATGCTTTCTAGTCGACAGGATCAGTCGCCAAAGTGCAGACACCGCAGTCCGAGATTGCCCCTTAGCGTGCTCGCCTCGTACTCGGTGCGGAATAGTCCGCGTTTGCGCAACTCGGGAAGGATGTATTGCTGTAGATCGTCGACCCCTTGCGGCAACGTCGCTGGGCATATATTGAAGCCGTCGGCGGCGCCGGCCCGAAACCACCTTTCCATTTCGTCGGCAATGTCCTCCGCGGTGCCGATAATCTGCCAGTTATTGCCCGAGGCCACACGCTTGTACATCTGGCGGATCGTCAGGTTTTCCCTGTGCGCCAGCGCGAGCAGATTCTCCGCGATACTGCGCACACGCTGATTGCCGACATCGGGTACCGGGCCATCCAGATCGTATTCGGACAGATCGCCGAGCACGCCGTACAAAATCGCCAATCCGCTAAGCGGATCGATCAGGTTTTGCAGCTGATCGAATTTGTCCTGCGCTTCGCCGCGCGTTTTGCCGACATATAGGGTGACGCCGGGCATGATCAAAAGTTGATCCGGCGTGCGGCCATATTTTGCAAGGCGGCCTTTGAGATCGTCGTAGTAGGCCTTCGCGCTTTCCATGCTGCTTGCGTTGCTATACACCACATCGGCATAGCGCGCGGCCAACTCGCGTCCCGCTTCGGCGGCGCCGGCCTGTACGATGATCGGACGGCCTTGCGGGGTGCGCGCGGAGTTCAGCGGACCGCGCACCTTGAAGTGCTTGCCCTTGTGATCCGGTACATGCAGCTTGGTCTCGTCGTAGAAGATTCCACTCGCCTTGTCGCGAATGAACGCGTCGTCTTCCCAGCTATCCCACAGCTTTCTGACCACTTCGACGAACTCATCCGCGCGCTCATAACGCTCCTCATAGCCGAGATGCTCGTCGCGGCTGAAGTTCCACGCCTCCTGCTGCGACCATGAGGTGACGACGTTCCAGCCCGCGCGACCGCCGCTGATATGGTCGATCGACGCATACTTGCGTGCGATATGGAAAGGCTCGTTATACGTTGTTGAAGCTGTCGCGACGAGGCCGATGTGCGACGTGCATGCGCCGATCGCCGCGAGCAAGGTCAACGGTTCGAGCTCGGCATTCTTTGCGTCGCGGGCGAGTGATCCTTTAGGCGTATCGTTCGCGCGGATGCCGATTCCGTCGGCAAAGAAAATCATGTCGAGCTTGGCCTCTTCGGCTTTCTTTGCAGTCCGAAGAAAGTAGTCAAAATCGATGGCACCTGCCGCGGGCACATCTGGGTGTCGCCATGCGGCCATGTGATAGCCCAGATAGCGCATTGACAGTCCAATTCTGATCTTTCCGTCTGTAGCAGTCATGTTTTCAATCCCAATCGAAGTTTTCAGTAACCGGCTCACCCTCGTGCACTAGGTGCGCAGGCTCGACAGAAAGCGTTTGCAGCGTTCGGTTCCACCGCCATCGAAGATGTAGGCCGGTGTTCCTTCATCGACGATGCGGCCGGCGTCCATCAACACCACGCGGCTTGCCACCTTGCGGGCAAATTCCATCTCGTGCGTGACGACGATCATCGTGGTGCCCGCGAGCGCCAGCTCCCTGATCACGTTGAGCACTTCGTTGACGAGTTCCGGATCGAGCGCGCTGGTCGGCTCGTCGAACAGCATCACCTCGGGCTCCATCGCTAGGGCGCGTGCGATCGCGACGCGCTGCTTCTGTCCGCCGGACAGTTCGGCCGGGTAGTGGTGCATCCGGTCCGCGAGTCCAACGCGCGACAGCAGATACTTGCCGCGCTCGATGACGTCGCGCTTGCGCTTGCGCCCGACGATGCACGGACCGGCCAGCACGTTGTCGAGTGCCGTATAGTGCGGGAACAGATGGAAGCCCTGAAACACCATGCCGAAGTAACGGCGTTGCTGGTCGAGCGCTTTCTTCGGGAGGCGGACGCAGCGCGCACCGCGCATTTCCGTGCCGAGTACTTCACCCTTGAAGGTGATGCTGCCGGCGTCGATCAATTCGAGCATATTGATGCAGCGAAGCAGTGTGCTCTTGCCCGAACCGGACGGCCCGATCATTGCGACGACCTCGCCTCTGGTGAGCGAGAAGTCAACGGCATCCAGCGCGGTGAAGTCGCCAAACTGCTTCGTGACGGCGCGTAGATCGAGAAAGTGTGCAGTGTCATTCATCGCCGATGTGTCCTTGAGGATTGCATTCACGTCCGCACCCCTTTCCTGAAGTGACGTTCAAGCAGACTTTGCGCCGCCATCGCGAGGCTCGTTAGCGCCAGATACCAGATGCAGGCGACCGTCAGCAGCGGGATCGTTTCGAAGTTTGTCGCGTAGATCAGTTGCACCGTCGTCAGCAGTTCGACATAACCGATCACAGTGACGAGCGACGTATTCTTGAACATGGTGATCAATTCGTTGGCGAGCGGCGGAATGATGATCCGCACCGCCTGCGGCATGACCACATGCCACATCATGCGGAAATCGCTCATGCCAATCGCCTTGCACGCTTCGCGCTGTCCGCGATCGACGGCTGAGACGCCGCCGCGAAAAATTTCCGCGCTATAGCCGCCGAGGTACATCGCGAGACCGATCACGGCAGTGCTGAAGCGCGAGATGATCTGGTTGGTGTCGAGGTCGAACAGATTGACGTGCAATAACGGCAGCGGCAGATAGAGCCGCGGAACCAGCGCCGACAGAAAAAACAGGAACAGCAGCATCGCCAGCGGCGGCGTCGCGGGAATGATCCAGATGTAAATGTAACTGGCGGCGCGCAGCACTGCGTTGTCCGCCATCCGGCAGGCGGCGATCACGACCCCAAAACACAGGCCAAGCGCGCTCGATAGCGCGGTCAGGATCAGCGTATTCCCTAGTCCCTTCATCACGCGCTTGTTGAACAGGTAATGAACGACGATGTCCCATTGCCAGCGCGGGTTGTCGATCACCAGTTCAACGAACAATACGACGGCGACAAGCAGCATGGCGTACCAGAACCAGTCGGATTTTTTCGGGCGCGCATGAATGCGCAAGCCCGGAGGTTGCTGCACGCCGGCCCGGTACGCTTCGCCCAGGTGGCGGGCGGCGAGCGGCGTCTCCGTGAAAAACGCGGCTGGGTCCTGCATGTCTTTTCGAGCTTCAATGTCCACTGGCCTGTCCTCGTGAAGCAGTCGTTTCGAAAGGTACGCAATGCGTCGATGAAGCGACTATAGGCAGGCAAAACTATTACATCCACTACAATTTTGTTCGTTTGATCGCACTCTATGTAATGCCCTAGAATCAACGCACGGTGGGTTGATATTGCCACCGCATCGCATCAATCATCGGGGAGACACGCCAATGCCGAGGCTCAATGCCAAGCAGATGGAGGTGTTCGTCGCGGTAATGACGCATGGCTCGATTACCGCTGCCGGGCAGCGCCTGAACGTATCGCAGCCGGCCGTGAGCCGGATGATCGAGCGCTTCGAGCAGGAGGCCGGTTTTGTTGCTTTCGAGCGGCGCCGGGGCAAGCTGGTGCCGACGCCCGAAGCGGAAATCTTCTTCGCGGAAGTCACGCAGGTGTATCGCGGGCTCGATTATCTGAACGACGTGGCGAGAGAAATCGGCACTACGCGGCGCGGCTATCTGCGCGTCGGCGTATTTCCCGCATTCGCCGAGGGCTGGATCACCGAGCGGATCACACGCTATGTCGCGGGGCGCGAGGAACTGCTGACGTCACTGGAGCCGATGTCGACCGATAGCGTGATCGAAGCCGTATCGCGTCAAACCATCGATCTCGGTATCGCGCTGCGCGCATCGGACCGTGAGGGTTTGCGCAGCGAGGAAATCACCAGTTCGGAGATCGTCTGCATTCTGCCCAAAGGGCACCGTCTGACTGGGCGACCTGTGTTGCAGCCGACCGATCTGTCCGGGGAAGACTTTATTTCGATGGCTGCCAAGGTGAAGGCACGCACGTCAATCGACGCGGTGTTCGATTCGAGCGGCGTCGAGCGACGCATTCGCGCAGAGACACCGTGGGCATCCACGGTCTGCCATATGGTGGCCCACGGTTTGGGCGTGGGGCTCGTGATCCGCGAGTCGGCGCTCGAGTTCGCGCATCTCGGTTTTCACATCGCCGCGTTCAAGCCGCGCATCGACTATCGCGCGTATCTGATTACGTCGACCGCCCGCCCATTGTCTGCGGCGGCACGGGGCTTTCGCGACATGCTCCTGCTCGAATTCAACCAGGCAAGAAGAGCGCCGCGGGCGTCGAAGCGCTGGCCGAGTTGACAGACAGACCCCACTTCACAGATGGACTACGAATGATCTTTTAACGCTTCGCCAACACGAAGCTCGTACTCCGAAACGATCCTGACTTCATCAAGCGTGGCCGTCTGCGACAGCCCTTGCCGCTCGGCCTCAGGACGCGGATCGTAACGCGCGTCGAGATAGATCGCCGCATCGGTGCGCAGCGGCAGGATGGTCAGCGTCAGCGGTCGCGACACCGCGCTAGCCGCTGTATCCCCAAGCGAGATGCGCCACGGTAAGCCGTTGTAGAAATGGTCGTCCACCAGCGTCGTGCCGGCGAACAGGCGGCCCACGTCGCCGCGATAGCGTATCGACAGATACGCGTTGGCGAGACCCGCCGTCACGTTCGACGGTATCAAGATCTGCCACGCTGCCGACCTGCCGAACGTTTCCGGGACGGGCTCGACGCTCGCATTCGCGGGGCCACCCTGCCGTATGGGCGGCACTTCGCGCGCCTCGCGCAACTTCACCAGTTGGACCGTGACTGGCCGCGCCTCGGCTTTTGCGATGTAGGTGGCGAAGCCATCGCGATCCTGCCCGCGAGTGAGCGGCAAGGTCGCGATCGGCGTGCGTTGCAAAGGCGGATAGATGCTGAACGCCAGCTCCGGATCGGTCGAGCGAAGCACCAGCTGGCCGTTCGACTCGAACACGTCGGCATCGCTGCGCACGAGACGCTGCAAACCCTCGAACGACGTAATCGTCGTACGTTCCGCATCGTGGGCAGAAAGCAGCAGCAGCGTGAAAACACACCCGCTGGCAGTCGTCACGCTCGTGCACGTTCCGGGCTCCAGTGTGACGACAAGCGCGTCGTCGAGCCGTTTTACCACGCTCCCCGCCGCATCGATCTCACGGACCGTTCGTGCCTCGAATACAAACTCCGCTGCAATACCATCGACAGCGCGAAAAACGTAGGTGTCGCCGCCGGGCGTGGCGAGACGCGTCATCGGCTGCGCGGTGGCGTAACGCAGTTCCGCATCGGCCATCGGCAGCGCGATCGGCCATACGAAATAGGCACCCGGAGCGATGTCGATGGCATCCGTAGGCAGCGTGATCGTCCGGTTTGCGAGCCGCACTGAAAAGCGCACGCCAGCTTGCGCCGGCATGCTGTGCTGGCGCACGTGATTGTTCACGAACAGGAATCCGCGCTCGCCGTCGGAGCGCACCGAAAAGCGCGGCGTGTGCAGATCATCGGCTGATCGTGGCTTCACGGCGGGCGCGTGAACCGGGTAGGTCGCGAGGGCGCTACCCCATTCGCGCAGGAATGCATGCATCGGCCGGAGCTTGCCGAGTACCGCACCGGCCTCGCCGTTCGCTCCGAACGGCGCCTGAAAATCGTAATTGACGACCGGCAGGTCGTTCCAGCCGCCCGTCGCCGTCGATTCCTGGCCCTCGCGCAAATCCGGCGGATTACGACCACCGTGGAACATGTAGTAGCCGTAAAGGTTCACACCCGAACCCAATTGCACCGGCAGCATCGCGCCGACATCGTCTGCATCGATCACCGGACGTCGCCGGTACATGGTGGGCACGCCCGCCCCATACTCCGCGCCCAGAAACGGCGTGTCGCCGGCGACCTTGTCGGCATCGCCATCGCTCCCGCCCTGGGTCTGCGCGCCCAGATCGCCGCCCACCCGGCTCGTGAAGCGGAAGGCGTAGGCCTCGTTCGGCGCCGACCTGTCGGGCGTGCTGCCCCACGGCATGTCCGGATAGCCGCCGAAAACCGGCGTCACTTCGCCGTGCGGAAACACCGCGTCGTCCCAGCCTGTCACGGTGTACAACGGCGTATCCAGTCCGGCAGCCATCGCCAGCCGCTTGAGTTCGGCGATGTGAGCAGCGCCCTGCTCCGGGCCTGTCAGGTTGTACTCGTTCTCGATCTGCACGCCGATGACCGGGCCGCCGTCCTTCCACAGTTCGCCTCTCAATTGCTGCGCGATCTGCGCATAAAAGCGCTGCACGTAGTCCAGATAAACCGGGTCATTGCAACGTGTGGGCGTCTGATCGACGACCCAGCCCGGGATGCCGCCGTAGCGCACTTCCGCGTGCGCCCAAGGGCCGATGCGGGCGAAGAACAGCAGGCCGTGCCGCCCGCACGCCGCGACGAAGCTGCGCAGATCGCGCCGCCCGCTCCACTCGAAATGGCCGGCCTGCAACTCGTGGTGGCACCAGATGATGTAACTGGAGACGATCTCGATTCCGGCCGCTTTCATCTTTGCGAGTTCGTCGTCCCATTGGCGCTCGGGCACACGTGAATAGTGCATTTCGCCCATCACCGGCAACCACGGCCGGCTGTCGCGCGTCAGATAACGGTCGTTGATGCCGATAGTCGCGCCGTCGGGCGCACGTGCGGTTCCAAGCCGCAGCAGACCCGTGCGCGGCGGACTCGCCGGCGTGCTTGCGTCGATGCTGAGCAACAGGGCGCAAGCGCGGTCCGGTTCCACCGAACCGCGCGGGCCGGCTGCGGCGAGCGCGCGATCGTCCACGGTCATGCCGGGTTGTCCGTGCGGTCCACATCGAGCCACGCGCAGACATCGCCGGTCGCGAGTTGTGCGCCGCCCAGCACGAAGCGCGCACCTAACGGCGACGGTGCCTGCACGCGCTCAGGACCGAAGTTGAACGCAAAGGTCAGATCGCCGCGCCGCCGCGTGCGCAGGCCTTCCGGCAAGTTCTGCACTGTCAGGCCCGCTTCGGCCGCCACCTGCTGAAGCAGCGCGCGATGCAGCCCTTGCGACAGCCACGCCGCCACGTAGCGCACTCGCCCGTGCGCAAGCACCGCCGGCCATTGGTCGTCGAAAGCGGCTTCGACACCTGTCTCGCCGTTGGCCCGCACGTGTTCGCGCCAGTGCACCGCTACCCCGTTTGTGTTGCCGACACGAACCGCGGGGGCGAGCGACGCTCGCAGCGACTCGACTTCCAGCACCTGCATCGGTAACACCCGCTGCAAAGCGCCAGGTGCGAGATTCGCCGGAATCGCGAAATCTTTGGTTTTCGAGCCGCTGCGCGGGCCGAAAACCCACTGCGCACCGCTCTTTTCGACCTGCGCGATCAGGCCGTCGTCGATCACCGCGATGCTCGGCACGATCACCAGACGATACTGCGTAAGATCAGCGCTCTTCGGTAGGATATCCACGTCGAGCCCGAGTTCGCGCAACGCCTCGTAGTACTCGAAAGCCAGTGTCTGATAGTCGAAGGTTTTGCCGTGCCGCTGGATCTCGAACATCCATTGCGTCTCGTAGTCGAACACGAGCGCCACGTCCGCGCGCGTGGGCGCGGCGAGCGTGGACAGCACATGCGAGGCCGCAATCTCGCGAGCCGCGCGTTCGACTTCGATTCCGCCAGGCGACAGTTCGTTGTTCGGCAGGTTCAGGCCCGAGTGCATCTGTTCCTGCGCATACGGACATTGCCGCCAGCGGAAGTACGACACCAGCTCCGCGCCGTGCGCAAATGCCTCGAAGGCCCACAGCCGCACCATCCCTTTTGCCGGCACCGGATTCCACGACGCCCAGTTCACCGGGCCCGCCTGCTGTTCCATCACCCAGAAGCGGCCTTGCCCTATCGCGCGATAACGGTCGTGATCGAACGCCGAGACGTCTGGATGCGCGGTGCGCGCGTAACGTGCCTTTTGTGCCTCGGGCAATGCGATAGATTCCGTGCGCGCAATCGGATAGCTGTCCCATGAGGCGACGTCGATTGCCTTGTCCGCGGCAAACCGGTAGTGATCGAAGGTGGTAAAAAAGCCCATGAAGTTGTGCAGCACGTCGGCGTGCGGCGCGAAACGACGCAGCACCTCGACCTGATGGCGATGAAACGCCGACACCTCGTCGGACATGAAGCGGCGAAAGTCGAGCAGGTGAATCGGATTGGCGTCGGTGGGCGTAAGGTTCGGCAGTTCGATGGCGTCGAACGACGCGTACTCCATGCTCCAGAACACGTTGCCCCACGCATCGTTGAGCTGCCCGATGGTTTCGTAGCGCGCTTTGAGCCATGAGCGAAAACGCGCGAGTGCGGCCGGCGTGTAGCTCGGTATCGTTTCGTGACAGCCGAGTTCATTATCCGTTTGCCAGGCAACCACTGCTGCGTGCGAACCGTAGCGCTGCGCCATCGCAGCCGTTATCCGCACACATTCGCGCCGGTACGTTTCGCTCGAAACGTCGTAATGCCGGCGTGAGCCGGCATTCCAGCGCGTGCCGTCCGCGCGCATCGGCAGGATCTCGGGATACGCGTCCACCAGCCATTTCGGCGGCGCCGCGGTCGGCGTGCCGAGCACGATTTTCAGGCCGTGGCTCGCAAGCGTCTCCACCACGTCGTCGAGCCAGCCCCAGTCGAATTCGCCCGCGCGCGGTTCCATGCGGCTCCACGCGAATTCCGCGATCCGCACGTGCGTGATGCCGAGTTCGGCCATGCGTCGAGCGTCGTCGGCCCACATCGAACGGGGCCATTGTTCCGGGTAATAACAAACACCGAGTTGCATGAAATGGGTCTCGCTTTATGGAGGGAAGGCGGGCGGTCAGCCCTTGCTCGCGCCGAACGTCAGGCCGGCGACAAAGTGCTTCTGCATCAGGAAAAACATCAGGACCGACGGCAACGCGGCGAGCACGGAGCCGGCCGCGACCAGGTTCCACGCCGTGGTCCACTGGCCCTTGAGCGCGGCGACGCCCACCGTGATCGGCGCGGCGTCGTCGCCCTGGGTCAGGCACAGCGCCCAGAAGTAGTCGTTCCAGACGAAGGTGAACACGAGGATGCCGAGCGCGGCCAACGCCGGCCGGATAAGCGGCAGCACGATGCGTGCGTAGACCGTCCATTCGCTTGCGCCCTCCACGCGCGCCGCCTCGATCAGTTCGAACGGCAACTGCTTGATGAAATTGCGCAGGAACAGCGTGCAGAAGCCGGTCTGGAATGAAACGTGAAAGATCACCAGCACCCAGACCGTGTTGAAGATGCCGACACGCAGCGCCATGTCGCGCACCGGAATCATCAGGATCTGGATCGGCACGAAATTGCCGGCGACGAACGCGAACAGGATCGCCGTCGCGCCGCGGAAGCGATACGTAGCAAGCGCGAACCCCGCCATCGACGCGAGCAGGATTGCGCCGAACACGGAGGGCAAGGTAATCAGCACGCTGTTGGTGAAGTAGTGAAGCATTGGCGTTTGCGTGAGTGCCGCGCCGTAGTTTTCGACTAGCGCGAAGTGCTTCGGCCAGCCCCAGTAGTCGCCCTGGGTGAGTTCGTCGGAGGAACGGATCGAGGTGACGAGCACGGCGATCATGGGCAGCAGCCAGATGACGAGCGCGATCGGCAGCGACACCTTGTAAAGCGTACGATTCAGCGGTTTCCAGCGTTCGACGGGAAGGGGATACATGAATGACTCCGTTGACTCAACGTTCGTCGCGCAGCATGCGGCGCAGGTGGAACACGATGTAGACGAGCATGATCGCGAACAGCACGACCGCAATGGCGGCCGAATAGCCTTCGCGGTAGTACTTGATGGCCTGGTCGTACATGAAGTACGCGAGCACGGTGGAGCTGTCGAACGGACCGCCGCCGCTCATCACCGCAATCAGATCGAAGCTGCGCAATGCGCCGATCACGGTCAGCACCACGGCCATGAAAGTCGCGGGCCGCAGTTGACGCAGGATCACGTACCACAGCAGTTTTAGCCCCTTTGCGCCTTCCATCCGCGCCGCCTCCACCACTTCCGGATTGATACCGGTGAGGCCGGTGAGATAGAGCACCATGCAGAATGGCGTCTGCGGCCAGAGCGCCGCGAAGATAATGCCGAACGTCACCGTTTTCGGATCGCCGAGAACCGGCACGCCGTGGCCGACGAGAAGCCGCAGCAGGCCGAAGGCCGGATCGTAGAACCAGCTGAAAACAAGACCCACCACCACGCCCGAAAGCACGAATGGCGCGAAGAACAGCGACTTGACGACGCGCATGCCGCGCATCCGCTGGTTCAGATAAAGCGCGAACAGCAGCCCGAGCGGCGGCGCGAGCAGGAAGCAGCCGAGCCAGATCAGGTTGTTCCTGAGCGCCGTGTAGAAAGTGTCGGAATGAAACAGCTCGATGTAATTGCCAAGGCCAACGAAGGTCTTCGGCGTCATGCCGTCCCAGTTGTAAAAGCTGAGCGAAATGCTGCTGAAGATCGGATAGATCACGCACAGGCAGAACAGCGCGCAGCCCGGCAACAGGAAAAAGAACGCGGCGCGGTGCTGATGACGGCGGGTCGTGGAGACGTGTCGATGCCGCGCCGTCGGCAGGCGGCTCGCTAAAGGAGAAGACATGATCGGGCCTCGCGGGAAAATCGAAGGTGTGACGCCGGCCTGGCACTCCGTGCCGGCGTCCGCGCCGGCTTACTTCCTGTAAATGCGTTTGCGCGTTGCTTCGAGACGCGCGAGCACGGCATCGAGTTGCGACGGGTCGCTGTAGAACTGCTGCATGGCCTTCATGCCTTCGTCGGCCATTTCCTTGGTCATGTCGCGGTCATAGAACTGCGCGATGCCGCCTTGCGTGCTGGCGAGCGTCTGGAAGCCCACTTTGGAGATCGCGTCCTCGGGTTCCGGCGACTTGCTGTTCGACGGCAACTGGCCCCAGCCGCGAGCGAGATCCGCGTTGATCTGCGGCTGCTCCATGAAGGCGAGCAGTCGGTGCGCGTCGGTCTTGTTCTTCGCCCTGGCCGGAATCAGCAGCACGTTCACCGGGCCGTCCTCGGCCATCGGCACTTTCGGGTCGATCACCGGGAAGCGGAAGAACGCCGTCTCCGGCTTGACCGAAGCCGGGATGCTGGTCGAGAAGAACGTGCCCATCAGCATCATGGCGGCTTTGCCGTTCGCGAGGAACGGCGCGATGGAATCGAGATCGAAGGACAGCGCGTTGTCGATGAAGTACTTGTCGTCGATCAGCGTTTTCCACGTGGTATAGACCTTCCTTACGCGTGCGTCGGTGTACGGAATCTCGCCGGCCATCAGTTGCTGGTGGAAAGCGTTGCCGTTAATGCGCAGGTCGAGATAATCGAACCAGGCGGCCAGCGTCCAGCTATCGCGTGCGGCAACGGCGATCGGCGCAACGCCGCTCGCCTTGATCTTCTTGCAGGCGTCGAGAAACTCGCCCCAGGTTTTCGGCTCCCCTTTTACCCCGGCTTTCTCGAATAGATCCTTGCGGTAGAAGAATCCGTAGGCGTCGTAGCCGAGCGGTGCAGCGTATTGCTTGCCCTTGTATGTCGAGGCTTCCTTGACCGACGCGTACTGTTGCGACCAGCCATTCCTGTTCCAGTCCGGCGACAGGTCTTCAAGCAGGCCGCGCTGGGCGTAGTAAGCCATGCGCTCACCGTCGTGCCAGGAGACCACGTCAGGCGGATCGGTTGCGAGCCAGCCGCCCATCTGCACCTTGTACGCTTCCTCGGTGATGTAGGTGACTTTGAGGTCGACGTCCGGGTTCGCCTTCCTGAACTTGTCGAAGGCGTCCTGCCAGGTCGAGCGCTGGTTGCCGCGCGCCGATACGTTCACGTTCAACGTGGCGGCGTCGGCGACGCCGGCCGACCACAGCGCCGATACCACAGCGACAGCAGCCGACACGCGCGCCAGACGGCGAAGGCGATTTGCAATCATCTTTGTCTCCTTGACTACTTTTGTTGGCTGGCCGCGTCATGCGGACAGTCGGTATAGCCCGCTCTATGGCAGGGCTGGAAGTTCAGGCCGCGACCGGCGTGCCTGCACGAATCGTTCGTGTTGCCGCCACGCCGTCTTCATCGAACAGATGACAGGCGTCGGCGGGCACATGGATCGACAGACGCTCGCCGGCGCGCACGGGCGAGTCGCCTGGCGCTTTCGCCACCAGCGTGCCGTGCTCGTGGTCGGCATGCACGTAGCTGTGCTCGCCGAGCCGCTCGGTGAGTGCTGCGGTCACCGCGATGCCCTGCCCTTCGCCGCCCAGGCGCAGATGCTCCGGACGCACGCCGAGCGAGACATTCTGGCCGCGCGTCAGATGCGCGCCGTCGACATGGGCAACGAGGGACTCGCCGCTTCTCGCGAGCCGCACGGTTACGCTGCCCGGGCTGGTCGAGTCGACTACGGCGTCGATGAAATTCATCTGCGGCGAGCCAATGAATCCGGCGACGAAGCGCGACTTCGGATGGTGATAAAGCTCGAGCGGCGCGCCGGTCTGCGCAATGCTGCCGAAGCGTTCAGCCGCGGCGCCCGCATGCAGCAGCACGATCTTGTCGGCGAGCGTCATGGCTTCCACCTGGTCGTGCGTCACATACACCACGCTGGCTTCGGAAAAGCGTTGATGCAGCCGCGCGATCTCGATACGGGTCTGCCCCCGCAGGGCGGCGTCGAGATTGGAAAGCGGTTCGTCGAACAGAAACGCGCCAGGCTCACGCACAATGGCGCGGCCAATCGCGACGCGTTGCCTCTGACCGCCAGAGAGCGGTTTCGGGAAACGGTCGAGGAGCGCGTCGAGTTGCAGGATTCGGGCGGCTTCGCGTACTCTGGATTCGACAGTCGCCTTCGGCGCTTTGGCAATGCGCAGGCCGAAAGCCATGTTGTCGAACACCGTCATGTGCGGAAAAAGTGCGTAGCTCTGAAACACCATCGCAACGCCGCGCGCCGCCGAGGGCACATGGTTCATCAGGCGTCCGCCGATGCGCAGTTCGCCTTCGCTCAGGTCTTCGAGTCCGGCGATCATTCGCAGCAAGGTGGACTTGCCGCAGCCCGACGGACCGAGAAAGACACAGAACTCATGCTGTGCGATTTCAAGGCTCAAGCGCCGGATGACGGACGCGTGATCGCCGTACGCTTTCTGCACATTCCTGAGGTCGATCGTCGCCATGCTGCCTCCGAATTTAAGCGCTTAAATTTTGGCGTCTAAAAATGGACACTTGCGTTGCGCAGATTTAAGCGCTTAAATTCGGACGGGTGATGTGGCATGGCGAGTCGTCTCCTTGTGTTGTGCGACACAAGTTAGCAACGCCGCGTGCAACGCGCAACATATGAATAACAATCCCTGAATATGGGAACCGCATGGTGACTCTGGTAGAAGTGGCGCGCCGGGCGCAGGTAACGGCCGCCACCGTGTCGAACGTTTTGCGCAATCGCGACAAGGTGCGCCCCGAGACCGCGGAGCGCGTGTTGAGGGCCATCAACGAACTGGGCTACAGGCCCAATCTCAATGCGCGCGCGCTGGCGGAAGGACGCTCGTCGATGCTCGCGTTGATGCTGTCCAACCTGGGCAACCCGTTTTATCCCGAGTTCGTCCTGTCGGCAGAGCGCGCGGCGCGGCGCGCGGGCCGCTTCCTGATGGTGTGCAACACGGACGACAACGAGGAAATCGGCCGCGCCTACCTCAACCAGATTGCCGGCACACTTGCCGACGGCGTCCTCGTGATGAACACCGACATCGCGATCAACGAGCTCTGCGTCTCGGCTATGCATCGCGCGCCGATTCTGCTGTCCATGTGGGAGCATCCCGAGAATCCGCCGCCCCTGCCCTGCGTCGCCGTGGATTTCGCGCTCGCGGGCGCGCTCGCCGCACGCCATCTGCTCGAACTCGGGCATCGCAAGATCGGCATGCTGATAGGCGACGGCTCGGGTGGTCTGCAAGACGCGCGTTCCAGCGGATTTCGCGCAGTGCTGCGCGAGGCCGGCATAGAAGTGAAAGCGCGCGCCGCGCTGACGGTGCGCGATTCGATCGATTCCGGCTACGCTGCCGGCATGCGGCTGATGGCGGACGCGCCAGGCCTTACGGGCCTTTTCGCCACCAACGATCTGCTCGCGATCGGCGCGGTACAGGCGCTGGTCTCACAAGGCCGGCGCGTGCCCGAAGACGTCTCCGTGATCGGCATCACCGATATCCAGCTTTGCCATCAGGTTCATCCCGCGCTGACGACGGTGACGATCCACGCCGAAGCCGTGGCCGAACTCTCAGTGGAGAGTCTTATTCATCTCATCGACGCGCCGGGCCAGCCGCCATCCATGGTGCTCGCGCCGCCGCCGGAACTGGTGGTGCGCGCGTCGACCGGTCCACGTAAGCGGTGAGGTTGGCCCGGCGATAAAGGCAGCGTCGGTACGCACTGCAAGCGTCAATGCGCTGTTGTGGATCGATAATCCCCCTCCGCTGCGTCCCGCTCGAAACGAACATATGCAACGGGCTAGAGCGGCATCGATGTGGAACAGACCGCCCACTCTTTTTCATACCGTCCGGCATGGCCGCAACATTGGCGTAGCTGTCGACTCCGGCCTTACCGGCGGACTTCTGACCGGGCGGCTTCGATAGCGAAACGCACACATGCGTCGCGTTGCCCGGGCTTCCCTCACCACCATCATCGATGGTGGACTCGCCCTTTCAATCCATCGTCCTGTCTCGCGTATCACCTGTAATGAGCCGGGTGCTGCGCCGGTAGGTGAGATACGCCCAGAGCCAATCGAGAATAACGATGGCCCGGTTCCGGCCGCCGACGAGGAAGGCAATATGAATGGCGCCCCAGAACCACCACGCGGGCTCCCCCCATACGCGAAGTTTGCCGATCTCGGCAACAGCCGCCTGACGTCCGATCGTGGCAAGACTGCCAAAATGCCGGTAGCGAAACGGCGGCGGCGGGCGCCGCCCCGCCAGACTGGCCGCGATCACGCCGGCCACATACGAGCCCTGTTGCCTGGCCGCCGGCGCGAGGCCAGGAACAACCGTGCCGCGCCATCCCAGACAGGATGCCGTGTCGCCGATTGCGTAAATCCGTTGCAGGTCCGGCACGGACAGGTCGGCGCCCACCGCAAGCCGTCCCGACGGATCAGCGGTCCGGCTCAACCATTGAGCTGCAGGCGACGCCGCCACGCCCGCCGCCCATAGCACAGTACGTGCGGCGATGCGCTGCCCCGCAACGTCGACACCATCGCTGTCGACGCCCAGCACCCGGGTGTCGAGCCTGACCTCGACCCCGAGCGCTTGCAGTGAGCGTTCTGCTGCGCCCGACAGGATAGCGGCGAAAGTGGGCAGGATGCGCGGGCCCGACTGCAACAGGATCACGCGGGCGCGGGCCGGATCGATCTTGCGATATTCCTCGGACATCCCGTGCCGGGCCAATTCGGCGATGGCACCTGCCAGTTCGATGCCGGTGGGACCGCCGCCAACGATCACGAAAGTCAGCCACGCGGCCCGCTCGGTCTCGCTCGCCGCGCTTTCGGCTTCCTCGAACGCACGCAACAGGCGACTGCGCACGTCGGTCGCATCTTCAATACTCTTCAGGCCCGGTGCGAAAGGCGCCCAACCGTCCTTGCCAAAATAACTGTGGCGAGCGCCCGTCGCCAGCACCAGATAGTCGAATTTCACGGCTAGCGTACCAACGTGTACCTCGCGCGCGACGGTATCCACCCCCGTCACCTGCCCTAGCCTGACCTGAACGTTGCGCTGCCGCCGGAACAGGCTGCGGATCGGTGTGGCGATCTCGGCGGGCGACAGCGCGGCCGTCGCCACCTGGTAGAGCAGCGGCTGAAACAGATGATGGTTGCGCTGGTCGATCAGCGTGATCCGACAGCGCGCATTGCGCAGCCCCTGCGCGGCTGCAACGCCGCCAAAGCCGCCCCCGACTACGACGACATGCGGCAGCTCCTCCGGGGCGGAATTGTCTTCCTGCGACTTACCGCTTGCCCACCGCTCAATCAGCCAATCGACGGAAAATGCACCACCGCCTGCGACCACTAGCACGAGAAGAAGAAGCAGCACTGCCAGCCGGTCGTCGGTCGACATGGCGATGCCGGCCACGGGCACCATCACCGCGATGACCAGCGCGGCAACACGCGTCGCACAGCCAAGCGCCAGCGCCAACGCGAGGGCCGCCGCACACCAGGCCGGGTGAATAAGAGAGGTCGCCGCGGCACCCAACATTGATTCCTGCAACCACGAACCCGTTGGCAATCCGAAGCTAACGAGTGAGGCGGCAAGCCCGGCACGAATGACAAACTGAAGAGGCGGACCCAGGTAGCGTTCGAACCGGACATAAAGCCCACGCGTGAAGCTTATCGGGCGAAATGGAATCCATGACACACCGCGCGCCAGAAGATTGTCCAGCGAGAGGGCCCCCGCCCCACTGACGATGAGCCACGAAAGGAGCGCGAGTTTGGCTCCCTGTGCGCCCACTGCCAGCGCACCGTGACTGTCGGCGATCGTTTCGATGAGCAGCACCAGCGCAACAGGACGGGTCAGCAGCCCCGTGGTAAGCAGCAACGGCATCACACTGTGCAGCGCTGCGTCGAGCCCGGAAGGAACATGCAGGCCGCCGGACAGACCATCATGAGGGCCCTCTGCCATGGTCATGATCTGATGCACGAAGACGACCTGTCCAAACCATATCCGGGCAAACAGCAACACCCAGGGCATACCTGGCGCGCGCAGCGCGAGGACAAAACCGCAGACACGTTTAAGGGTCTTTCGTAGCATGGGAATAGAACGCCCAAATATCCATGAACGGCCCAGTGTTCCACCTCGGACAGCGAACAGACCGCCGGACGGATGCACGGAGCAAGCTGAATGACCAGGACAGCGAGCCAACAGCGCCTGCCCGCTTCCTGCTCACCACCGGAAGTGAACGGTTCTCGGAGGCCATACCGTCCACGTCCGACTGATAGTTCGCCTCCGGCGGCCGGACGGTTACGGCGATCGACGAATTTTTTGCTTCGCTACTCAGATGTCAGTGCGCCAGTAGTCGCGAATCGGCGTAGCCCTCAATTTCGTTTAGCCATACCAAATAATCATGCCAAACCCAGGCCGCCAGGTCTTTACGAAACCTCGTCGGCACGCATGCGGATCGCTCATCTCCGACGACCGGAGCCATTTCATCTTGCCGCTGTCGGCGAAACACTGCGGTGTGCTGTAACCGTCTGGCAAGCGGCAGCGAACTGCTGCATGCGGCTTGGCCGCGGCGGTTCGGGCAGATGCCAACGTTCCACAAGTCGAAAGCAAAAAAGAGCGACTCCCTGTAACCAGACATCGACAGCCCACGAACTAGATCACGTATCCATCACGGGTACCTTCCATCCCAACCACTGGAGAAATTCAATGTCCGCAAAGATCACAGTCAGCTCCACCCTCCTCGCCGGCGTTGTCGCGAGCCTGCTTGCATCAGTCGCCCATGCCGCGCCACTGACACCCGCCGAAGGAGCCGCAGCGGTGGCCGCACACAAGGAGAAGTGCTACGGCGTTGCGCTGAAGGGACAAAACGACTGCGCCGCCGGCCCCGGCACAACATGTCAGGGGACTTCCGCGATGGACTTCCAGGGTAACTCGTGGAAGTTCGTTCAGGGGGGCACCTGCACGAGTATCGAAGTGCCGGGTGGCGGCCACGGTTCGCTCACCCCGTTGAAGTCCTGATCCGGCCAACGACAAGAGGGACGGGGCGGCCATGGGCAATGCCACGCTGACAAGTCAGTTGCCCAAACAGACTGCCCCGAGCTGTAGACACAGTTACGGCTGCGTTTCAGGAAGCCCCGTCCTTCGATCTCCAGGCCAACCTGGCAGGGATGATCTCAGCCAGCGTGCTTAACGCGGTCCAACATGGAGATAACAAAGATGTCGAACCAACAACACGTAAAATTGCCGTTTCCAGGCGTGGTCACATCCGCGATCAGCACGGTGAGGCGGCTGATCCAGCGGCTTGCACAACCCTGGCTCGTTCAACTCGTGCTGCGGCTTGCTCTGGCTGTGCCGTTCTGGAAGTCGGGCATTCTCAAATGGCACGGCTTCCTTCAACTGAACGATACGGCGATCGACCTGTTCACGGACGAGTTCAAATTGCATCTTCCAGGCGGTCCGTATCCGTTTCCCGCCCCGGCTGTTTTCGCGTTTCTGTCGGGACTCGGCGAAGTGACATTCCCGGTGCTGCTCGTGCTGGGCTTTGGAACCCGCTTTGCGGCAGCCGGACTGATATTGATGACCTGCATCGTCGAATTGACTGTACCGGACGGCTGGCCCATCCATCTGACCTGGTTGGCGATGGCATTGGCGATTGCAGCCTGGGGGCCTGGCCTGATATCGATCGACTATCTGCTTGGCGACAGGTTGCCGAGGTCGTGATCGGGTGCTTTCAGCATGCCAACTTCGATCGCGCCGAGGCTGCCGCCGCCTGCGAACACAGAAGCGGTCAAGCCGCGTGGCACGGATAAAGCCGGATAGGCGGACATGTCTGGCTCTGCTGCCTTGCAATACCGTATCCGTCCTCCATGACTGATCCTATACTGCCCGGCTCATGTCGTCCGGAACTTGCTTTGCACATTCCACGAGACGTGCGTCACATCACGGTCTTCCGTAGCCTTGTCGCGAACGCGAACGGATTGTGCCTCGACAATCCGTTCGCCTTGCTAGTGGCTGCCTTCTTTAGCGGCGGATGAAATTCGGTGTGCCGCCAGGCCCATACGGATCGGGATTGCCAAAACGCGGGATGGTACCGTTCATGCGAGCTTGAGCCAGTTCCTCGCGCACCTGCTCGCGAGTCTTCGGAGCTTGATTCGATTCTGCCGGCATTGCGCTTCCGTCAGCGTTCTGCACAGGTTGCGCACTCGCCAGCGGCGACCTGCCGAGCGTTGCCACGGCCATGACAATCACCAACTTGTTCAGTTTCACGATATTCTCCCAACAGGGTATCGATCGACCTGCCCGAAGGCCAACCCATCCTGGCGCGTCAGGTCGTCCGGAGTTACCGGTGTCGATCGCTCAAGCACAGGCTTATGTCTGCGCTTCATCAGGTATTTCGCCTATTGGCCCGGGCTGGTTACAGAACAGACAAGAACTAAAGTGGGGTTCGTTTATACGGCATCGGGCCTTCAGCACGCACCTCGGCGCGGCGCTGGCCGATCAGCTACGCATCTTTTCATGACAGCGTTTTCCCTGCGAGCCGCGCGAACGCAACGCTGCTGAATCGCGGCAACGATACCCTGCGCCGCGGTGCAGCCGTCGCGCTTTTATAGGGATGTTGTCAGCGTAGTAAGCCAGGCTGGACTGACGGACAGAAGAACGGTTTCCAACTGACGGTCGAAGCCGGTGATGACGATCGTTCCCATGACAACGAAAAGAGCCCCGAGCGTCCAGCGGGCCGTCTTGCCCCACGCGGCAAGTGTGCCTCGCACCTTCAGGAGCGATACTCTCGAGATCGTTCCGAGCAGGACGAGCGGCAGTGCCGCACCCAGGCCGAACAGCGCCATCAGGATCGCGATTTGACCGAGGTCCTGACCTTGTGCCGCCAGCGACGTTGCCGCCCCCAGCGTCGGCCCGACACAGGGGGTCCAGACGAACCCCAGCAATAGCCCGATCATCGTTTGCCCGAGCAAACCGTTGCCTTTCACATCGTCGAGCGCCTGCTGGCCCCTCGCACCGACGACGGAACTCAGCCGGGAAAAAACCTTTTGAAGGGTGCCCGATAGCATGACAAGGCCAAAAAAGACCATCAGGCTCGCCGCCCCGCGTCGAAGAATCTCAGGGTCCAGTCCAGCTGACGCTCCGAGGGTGGCGAGAAATAGGCCGACGCCCGCAAATGAAATGGCGAGGCCCGCTGCCAGCGCGACGATGCCGAACCGATGTTTAGCCAACGCTGAGGTCGCGAGTATCGGGAGTAGCGGCAGCACACAGGGGGACAGCACTGACGCCGACCCGGCGACGAGACTCAACCCATACGTTGCAGCAGTGAATTGCATCACAGAGCCTGTTCAAACACGGCCCGGATGGCGGCCTCCTGGGTCTGCCCGGTCGAACGCGCCACTTCGTGGCCGTCCTTGAAAACAACGAAGGTCGACTGCTGGGTGACCTTGAGTTCTCTTTTCAGTTTCGTTTCCGCATCATAGTCTGCGATGAAAATGGTCACCTGCTTCAGCTTGGGGTCGGCAGACAGACGGTCGACGATCGGCTTCTGAACCCGACAGGTTGGACACCAGGTAGCATGCAGATACACAACCGCGGGTCGCCCTGACGACACGGTCTGATCGAAGCTTGCCTGAGTAAATGGCACTTCACCCGCGAACGTGCCGGCTGACGCCGCC
Organism: Paraburkholderia sp. PREW-6R; assembly: GCF_039621805.1. Taxonomy (NCBI): domain Bacteria; kingdom Pseudomonadati; phylum Pseudomonadota; class Betaproteobacteria; order Burkholderiales; family Burkholderiaceae; genus Paraburkholderia; species Paraburkholderia sp. PREW-6R. The sequence goes on from NZ_CP155075.1 coordinate 787,827, forward strand.
AGCAACGCTGCGCCTACGATGTGTTTAACGAATCGTATCCGGTTCATGATTAGACCCTTTTGGCGTTTAGAAAGAGAAGTCACTGTCGCTACTCCAATCCTAGTTCGGATATTCGGCAATCCCGGTTACAGCGCCGCTCGAATCTGCCGCACGCCTGTTCGCCGTTGCCGATGGTTCGCATAGACGTCCAGTGAAGCGGCGGTCTATTTCGCATTCTCGATGTAACCAAAGCGCGCTTCAGGCCGAACTAGAACATTATCGATGGTGGCCGAAGCGGGGCTGCCTTACATTTCCCTTTGTGTTTCTGTCCATTTGGTGGAATCCGAGCTCGACATGACCATGGATTTAAATTTCGCATGCACGATGTGCGGCAATTGTTGTCACAATCTCCGTCTGCCACTGAGCGTCAACGAAGCCATACGCTGGCTGGAACATGGCGGTGATGTCCAGGTTCTTTGCGAAGCGATGCCGTGGCTCGCCGAACCATCCACCGACGATGGACAGATGCAACACAGGCGAATGCGGTCGTTTGCCGCCGACAGCGGCGAGCTTCCGATCCGTGTGATGGTAACCGTTGCCGGCGCCTTCGACGGCGCCTGCCCTCACCTTCAATCCGATATGCGGTGTGGCGCGTACGAGGCAAGGCCCAGCGTCTGCAGGATCTATCCGGCCGAAATCAATCCTTTCATTGAGCTGATGCCGGCACACAAAGCTTGCCCGCCTGAGGCGTGGGCCGCCGACAGGCCCCCATTCATCAAAGGCGGTCGAATCGTGGATTCCGTCACGGCAGATCTGATCCAGAGCTTCCGGCAGACAGCAGTGGATGATGTTCCGGCGAAGGAGCGTCTGTGTGCACATGCAGGTTTTCGCACCGCATCGCTGGCCAATGAGGGCTTTGTGACGTACACGCTCCCTCCTGATGCAATGCTTGATGAGTTACGCAGAGCGCTGGATCCTGCCGCATCTGCCACGCAAGCGGTGCCGTGGCGCCTGCTGTCGAATCGACGCACGACCGTCGACGCCCTTAATTCGGTGGGCGCTCATGCTGAAATGCACACGGCTCTACTACCGACCGAGGGGTACATTCCGTTGTTTGATGCGAACTAGCGCCCGTCCCATTGGATTCCGAGCGCAGCAAGCGGGTGTCAGGCCGTGCCCGCAATGCAACGCAACACGCTTTAGCAGTTTTGTTGCTACCTCGGATTGCCCTCACACCGGAACCTATAGGGTCGGGTGCCTCACATGACCGTGAAAAGCACGCTTACCCGGCAAGTTTCGCGATGCTGGTTGAAGTCGACGACATCGCGCTCATGTCCGTTTTCGAGCCCGCATCCGGTGCGGGCCTTCCTGTGAATAAAAAGTTTTAAACGGCTGTAACCGGTCGCGACAATGCGGCGAATTGACTTGTAGACGTGAGATAAATGATCCGGCACTCGCGCATGATATTGCCGTCTGGAAACGATCGGTCCGCGTGGTGAGAGGCGAATGACGCGTACGCCTGCACGGTTGAGCCAGCCTCTCGCAACAGCCCGGGCGTTCCTGGTCGTCGGGGAGGTCTTACCCGATGGGCCGATCAAGTCTCAGTCGGCATGCAGTGGGCTTACGAGGCAACTGATATTGGCGAGCTGATCCATATTCGAGCTTCGTCGCACGGCAATAAGCTCTTTCTCAGGCCATCGTCTCTCGCGCATCGGTGGAACGTATCGATCCGCAGGCAGGATTGGGACCATTCAGAACTGTACCCTTATGCACGCATACAGGAACTTGAATCGATTGGCCTATTATTCTGCCGTGGTCGATGCAGGCTCGTTCACAGCTGCAGCTGAACGGCTTGGAATTACCAAAGCTGTGGTAAGCCAGCAAGTCGCGAAGCTTGAGCAGGAGGTCGGAACGACACTCCTTGTCCGTACCTCACGCGCGGTCCATCCAACGGAAGCAGGTCTAGCTTTCCATGCTCGCTGCGCCGCGATCCTGAAGGAGTCGGAAGACGCATTTAACGAGCTTGCCGAGTCGTCAGCCGTACCGACTGGCGCTCTACGGGTCACCGCACCGTCCGATTATGGAACCCTCGTGGTCGTGTTCGCACTCACCGAGTTCACGCGGCGTTATCCTGCCTGTGAGGCAACGTTGATACTCTCGGACAAGCACATGGATATCGTCTCGGATCAGATAGATGTTGCGGTCCGTCTCGGTCGGCTACCCGATTCCGGCCTTCAGTCGAGGCGAATCGCGTCGACCCGGCAGCTGCTCGTCTGCGGATCGACGCTTGCGAACATCGCATCCGCGATCAAAGAGCCGGAAGACATCCAGAAACTGCCGTTCATCGCCCATGCCGCGCGACGCGATCCGTTGCGTCTGAATTTTTCGCGCGGAGAAACCGAGCAACGCTTCATTCAGGCAACGTCGACTCTGGCTATTGACTCAACACCGGCCGTTCACGCAGCGGTGCTAGCAGGCGCGGGGCTTTCGGTCCTGCCTGATTTCGTTATTGCCGCTGATCTTGCTGCCGGACGGCTCGTGCATGTTTTGCCGGGCTGGTCCTTACCTGGGGGTGACGTTCATGCCGTATTTCCAGCGGCACGTTTCCGGTCGGCAAAAGTACGAGCCTTTGTTCACCTGTTAAACAAGGCTGAAGAGTTGCGTCAGTCGCGCATGCCCGCTGCGAGCCATCATCCTCTCACGATGGCCTACGCCGAGACCCCAGCAGCATTCAAATAAGCAACTTTCGCAGCCAGTCCATCCGCGAAATACTGCCTTCAGGATAGAACGCACGGCGCGTCATCTCGATGCTCTACCGAACACCAGCAGCACGCGCTGCCTCGGCGTTGCGAAGACAGGAGCGTGGTCCGGCATCGTTAGTCAACCCCATACGGTGCGTCGCTTTTAATGCTCTATCGCCATGTGAGGGACGCGCGTAATCTCGTCGCTGCGTAAAGCGCTTCAAATGTGAGCGCCTACGTAAGCTAATCATTCGGTGCGGTTCCGTGGACGGTCGAAGGCCCGTTGTCGTTGATCCCGTAACTGGTCACTGCCTGGTCTGACTGACCGCCGCCCGCGCTTTCTGCGTCCGCAGGGATGTTCAAAAAGAGGAGCGTTAGTGATGCGATATGTCAACTTGATACGGCCGCAAGTCGTCCGTGGACTCGCTGCGGCGATGGGTTTCATTCTGACGGCCAATGTGGCTCAAGCTGCCGAGCCGGAAGGCAACTCGATCGGAGCCGTATACGTCCTGTCGAATCAGGCGGCAGCGAACTCAGTCCTTGCTTATAGTCGGGACGCCAATGGAACACTAACGTACGTCGGCACGTATGCGACGGGAGGCAAGGGCGCAGGAACAGGTGCTGACCCGCTGGGTTCGCAAGGCTCACTAACATTAGGATCAGGCTTTCTGTTCGCCGTCAACGCGGGCAGCAATGACGTGTCGATGTTCGCGATAGACGGCACAAAGCTCACATTGCTCGACAGAGAACCGTCAGGCGGCCAGATGCCGGTGAGCATTACCGTCAAGGGGTTCATCGCCTATGTGGTAAATGCAGGTGGCACGCCCGATATCAGTGGCTTTGCTATCGATCCGATCGGCAAGCGCCTGATTCCGCTCCCAGGCTCCCGGCGACCACTCCCTGGCGGGAGTGCTGCGCAGCCGGCGCAGGTAAGGTTTGCTCCGGACGACGACGAGTTGCTGGTCACCGAAAAAGGAACCCAGCTGATCGACAGCTGGAGAATCAATCCGCTCGGCTATGCTTCCCGGCCAACGCAGAGCGCTTCGAGCGGCGTGACGCCGTTTGGTCTATCGATCACAAACCGTGGCTTCGCAGTAGTCTCCGAGGCTGGCTCCGGCGCTGTGTCGTCTTATAGAACGAACGAGATAGAGCCGCTCGAACCATTGAGCCGCTCAGTACCGCTCGACCAGAAAGCCCCATGCTGGCTCGTGACGACAGGCGACGGTCAATACGCGTACACGGCCAACGCAGGAAGTGGAACGATCAGTAGCCTGGCGGTCGGGCCGGACGGCCGGGTCCGAGTGCTCAATTCCGTGGCGGGCGTCGTCGCTGCTCCGCTAGATCTCGCACTGAGTCGCAACAGCCGCTTTCTCTATGTTCGTGAAGGAGCGGGGGCCGTGAGTGGGTTTCGGGTCGCGCCCGACGGGAGTCTGAGTTCGGTCGGAACGGTAACGGGTGTGCCGGCCGGCGCACAGGGCATTGTCGCCAGGTAGCGATGGGACAATCCTCCTCGCGGCCAGGAACCGCGAGGTAACGCGTACCCGAAAGCTCAAATGATATTGGGCATCCTTTACGATCCCTGTCGTGGGCCGACCGCTCGACAATCTCCCGCAAGAATGCCTTGACGAGTTCCAACGGCGGCGGCTTCGCTCGACTCTCCCTACCCGGTTCCCGAAGCTTCTTTCAAAGGCAGCCACGAGTCTGCAGTTTGCGCTTAGCCCGGTGCTTGGTCTCCGACTGCTTCGCTGTTGAACGACGCTCTGAAAATGTTCATGGCAGTTCCCCCATCCAATAGCTGATATCGACCACGACAGGCAAATAAACAAAGCGCCGCTGTAACCAGAAGTCCGTGGACCACGAATTAGATGACGTATCCATCATCACGGATACCCTTCTAATTTCCGGAGAAATGCGATGTCCACGAAAGCCACGGTTAGTTCCACCCTGCTCGCCGGCGTTGTCGCGAGTCTGCTTGCATCAGCCGCCCACGCAGCACCGCTCACAAAAGCAGAAGAAGGTGCAGCCATCGCGGCTCACAAGGAAAAGTGCTACGGCGTTGCACTGAAAGGTCAGAACGATTGCGCCGCCGGTCCCGGCACGACCTGTCAGGGAACGTCGGCCATGGACTTCCAGGGTAACTCGTGGAAGTTCGTTCAAGGCGGCACCTGCACGAGTATCGAAGTGCCGGGCGGTGGCCATGGCTCGCTCACGCCGCTGAAGTCCTGAATCTGCCAACGGCTTCGTGAACGGGAGCGGCCATGAACCCTACCTCGAGGACAACGGCGATTGGCGAGCCTCGCTGTTCGAGTGGCGTGACGCGCCGCGCTCAAGCGCCCGTCGGAACCAGTTTCAAGCATGAGCACCTGAGCGCGATTCTCGCAGACGGCCTGAAAGACGGCTTCTTCGAAATTCACGCCGAGAACTATATGGGCGCCGGCGGTCCGCCCCACCGCGCACTTGCGGCCATCCGTGACGCCTATCCGCTGTCCGTTCATGGCGTGTGCATGTCGATCGGCGGACCTGGAGCGCTGAACCTCGCGCATCTCGCACGCTTTCGCGACCTGGTGACGCGCTACGAACCCGCGCTGGTGTCTGAGCACCTCGCGTGGTCGTCGCACGGTGGCACGTTCTTCAATGATCTCCTGCCCTTGCCATACACGAAAGCAACGCTCGAGCACGTGTGCGAACACATCGGTCAGGTTCAGGACGCGATTAGACGTCCTCTTCTTCTTGAGAACCCGTCGACCTACGTCGCGTTCGCGTCCTCGACATTGAGCGAAACCGAATTCATCCGCGCGGTCGTTCGACGCACTGGCTGCGGGCTGTTGCTGGACCTCAATAACGTGTTCGTCTCCGCGACCAATCACGGTTTTTCCGCCGACGCATATCTTGAAGATTTGCCGCTTGAACAGGTGGGCGAAATACATCTGGCCGGACATAGCGAGCAGCGCGACGACGAAAACGAACCGCTGCTCATCGATAGCCACGACTGCGCCATTTCCGATCCTGTCTGGCGTCTCTATCGGGATCTCATCGCGCGAATCGGGCCAACGCCCACGCTGATCGAATGGGACAGCCATCTTCCCGCATGGCCGGTGTTGCAGGCTCAAGCTCTATCCGTGCGGCATATCATGACTGAAGAAGACATTTCGCTTGCCGAGGCGGTCAACCATGCAGATTGAACATCCTTCGGGCGGTTACGCCGCCGCGTTTGCGCAGGGTTTGACGGATCCATCGATCGCCCCGCCTGAAGACGTCGTAGCCGCGCCGGGCAAGGGTGTGGTCAAGCGCTACAACGTGTATCGCAACAACGTCACGGTCAGCCTCATCGATGCGCTGGCGGCCGTCTATCCTGCGATTCAGCGCATTACCGGCGCCGACTTCTTCAGGGCGATGGCCCGTTTCCATCTGCGTGCCACGCCTCCCACTTCGCCGCTGCTGTTCGAGTATGGACGGGACTTTCCCGCGTTCATCGAATCCTACGAATATGCGCGCGAGATGCCCTGGCTCGCGGATGTCGCGCGCGTCGAACGGGCGTGGCTGGATGCCTATCACGCAGCCGATCTGCCCGTGCTCACTGCTGAGGCATTAGCCGGGATTGAACCGGCGTCTCTGACTGAAGTGCGCTTCACGCCACACGCGGCCGCGCGAGTGGTGCGCTCACGCTATCCTGCCGTGGCTAACTTTGCGATGAACCGGAACGACGGCCTCGTTACGCCGTTGCGCTCAAGCGAAGCCGAGGACGCACTCGTGACACGACCCGAAGACGAGGTGCTGGTATCGCGTCTGCCGGCTGGCGGTGCAGCCTTCCTGATCCAGCTTCTCGACGGGGCATCACTGGGCGAAGCAGTCGCGGCGGCGTTTCACGAGGCGCCCTCCTTCGACATCCAGGCGAACCTGGCAGGAATGCTTTCAGCCGGCGTATTGACCGGCATTCGGCACGCAGATTGACCAGGATGCAGGACGGCTTGCCCGACAGCCGGTGCCCGTATTGCATCACGTGTACGCTTTCAAAACGTTAGGGCCTTTTCCGGCGGGCCACATGAAAACTTCAGATCTCATACTAAGGCTAACTAACAATCTGACACCGATCGAGTCGAATTTTGCTTCGAAGCGGCTCAATCGTGCGCTTAGCGTCGGCATGGCCAGTAGCGCGGCCTTGCTGGTCGTGCTGTACGGCATCCGCAGCGACATGCCGGAATTGATACTGACGACGATGTTCTGGGTACGCCTCGCGTTTCCGGTAACGACACTCATCGCTGCATTGAACCTCGCTGGACGTCTGGGGCGGCCCGGCGCCCCCGTCACGCTGGCATGGTTAGCGGTCACACTGCCGTTCCTTATCATGTTGCTCGCTGCCACGTTCGTGGTATTCGCGACTCCGCCAGGCTATCGTCTGCAACTGATGCTGGGTACAACATGGCGTGTCACCACAGCGAATATTGTTCTGCTCTCTCTACCATCGCTTGCTGCAGTGATGCACGCGCTGAAGGGACTCGCGCCCGTGCGCCCGATGTTGTCAGGCGCAGGCGCCGGACTGCTCGCCGGCGCGCAGGGTCTGCTTCTCTATGCGCTTTACTGTTCGGAGATGTCGGTACCGTTCTGGGGTGTCTGGTACGTCCTTGGCATCAGCATCACCGCCGGTATCGGTGCCCTGCTCGGTCCGCTCTATCTGAGATGGTAGTCCGCAAAGAGCACGAGGCAAATTACGTCGCAGCCAGGCTAGCTTCCCGATCGATACAGATCGTACGTGTTGATTTCGACGCTGGGTTCGACATTTGCAGTTCTTCAGGATAGCCCAACACCTTCTCGGACATTTCCAGTACCGAGCCAGCGACGGCTTTCCGCAACGTTGCTTATTACCTGCGTGCCGATCGGAATAGCCATCGCGCTGAGCCTGCTTGCTGCATTCAACATCACTCGCTTCGCAACAGCTCCTCGAAATCGCTGGCGTCGTGCCGCTCGAGAAGCTGGCCGGACACATCGCCGCTCGTCCGGTTGACCATGCGGCCGCGTCTCACGGCCGGCCGCGCAAAAAGCATGTCGGCCCAGCGCTGAACGTTCACGTAGTCCTGCACGGACAGGAATTCCGCCGCACCGTATTGCCAGCCTTTGACAAGGCCGCCATACCATGGAAACACCGCCATGTCGGCGATGGTGTATGCGTCGCCGGCAAGAAACTCGTTGCTGGCGAGGCGCTGGTCGAGCACGTCGAGCTGGCGCTTCACTTCCATGGCGAAACGGTCGATCGCGTACTCGATCTTCGTGGGCGCATAGGCGTAGAAGTGGCCGAAGCCGCCGCCCAGATAGGGCGCGCTGCCCATCTGCCAGAACAGCCAGTTCAGCGTCTCGGTGCGGGTCTCGACGTCTTTTGGAAGGAACGCCCCGAACTTCTCTGCCAGATACAGCAAAATCGAGCCCGATTCGAATACGCGAATGGGCCTCGGTCCGCTGCGATCGAGCAGCGCGGGGATCTTCGAATTCGGATTGATGTCCACGAAACCGCTGCCGAACTGCTCACCCTCTCCGATCCTGATCAGCCAGGCATCATACTCGGCGCCGGCATAGCCGGCCGCGAGCAGTTCCTCCAGCAGGATCGTGACTTTCACGCCGTTGGGCGTGCCCTGAGAATAGAGCTGCAGCGGGTGGCGCCCGACCGGCAACACTTTTTCATGTGTCGGACCGGCGACTGGCCGGTTGATGTTCGCGAAGGTGCCGCCGCTGGGCTTGTTCCAGCTCCAGACCTTCGGGGGAATATAGTCGTGAGAATCTGCCACGCTGTTCTCCATTGCTGCTCAGTGTCGGCCTAGGCCGCCGGGGGATAGTTGGACGGGAAAAGCGCGCGTCGGGTCTCCTCGTCGTTGACCTTCTTGAACTCGTGGTCCTTGCCGACGGCTCTGGCGCGAGCCACCGCGGGACGTGCATCGACCGTTTCGAACAGACGCCTGAGATTCGAAAACGCCGCCAGCGGATCGTCCGCACCTTTGAACACGCGCGAGGCGCGATCGAGCCATCCCCAGGCCGAAATATCCGCAATCGTGTACGTGTCGCCGACGATATACGATCGCCCTTCCAGATGATCGTTCAGAACCTGATAATGGCGCTCCGCCTCGCGTCGATAACGGTTCACGGCATAGTCGAGTCCTTTCGGCGCGGCAAACTGGAAATGCACGGCCTGGCCCGAAAACGGGCCAAGGCCGGAGGCGAGGAACAGGAGCCAGGAAAGCAGTTCTGGCCTGTCTTGCGGCGCGCCCTGCAATTTGCCGGTCTTCTCTGCCAGATAGAGCAGGATCGCGGTGGAATCGAACACGCGCGCCTCCTTGCCGCCTGGCCCTTCCGTATCGACGATGGCGGGCACCTTGCCGTTGGGATTGATCGCGCGAAATGGCGCGGTGTGCTGTTCACCCTTGCTCGTATCGATCGGAATCACCTCATAGGGCACGCCCGTCTCCTCGAGAAACAGAGCGACCTTGGCCGGGTTTGGCGTCGGGTGAAAATAAAAACGGATCATGGCGGTATCCTCAGGCTTGTGGACGGGTAGAGGGAGAGCGGGCAGATGCCCGGCCCGCTGACGCGGGCCTGGAAGCGAGCAGGACGCCGAGAACGATGACGGCGATCGACATCCCTTCGGCCAGCGACGGTATTTCGCCAAGAACAGGAATGGCGAGAATCGAGGCAACAGCGGGAAGCAGCGCAATGACAGCGGTCGCAGCCGAAGAACCGAGCAGGGAGACAGCACGGTTATAGGTGATAAGCGCGACGCCGCTCATCAGCACGCCCTGATAGCAGACCTGCAGGGCGATCTCGCCTTGCGACGCGAGGCTGAATCGGGTGAGACCCAGCAGCAGATACGCCGGGAGATAGAGTGCTGCAGACCACACGCAGATCAGTGCGGCAGACTGGACCGGCGCCAGCCCGCTACGGCGAAAAAGCAGCGTATAGATCGCCCACATGACCGCTGCCGCGACCAGCGCAGCGATACCCCGCAGGTCCGGCGCGCCGCGAGCCGCCGCACCGGCACTCACCAGACAGACAAGACCGGTGACGATCGCCGCATACCCGAGCCAGCGCAAGCTTCCCTGCCGCTCGCGCAGGAAACACCAGGCGAACACGCCGGCAAAGACAGGCATCAGCGTCGGCGCAATGGATGCGGCCTGAGCGGCCGAAGTCAGCTTCAGCCCGAGCGCGACGAGCAGCACGAAAGGCACGCCCCAGAGCACCGCGAATAACAGACCCTTTCCCCAGGCGGCGATCGGCAGGCGCGAACCGCGGCGCACGACCGCTGGAGCGAGAAGCATGGCGCCGACGCCGAACCGGAGCGCCGCAATATCCCAGATGCGAAGCTCTCGTGTGACACCGAAACGTGTCACAACAAACCAGCCCGAAAAGATCATGACGGTCAGCGCCGCGCAGGCGAACCCCATCAAACGTGCGCGTGATGCACCTCGCTGCGTCGGCCCGGAATCAACCGGCGTCGCGTCCGGGACCTTGGCGTTGGCCATCGATTACACCGCCCGAAGCGACTTCAACGCGGCGAGGACCGCATCCGGTTCGAGCCGCTTCCGGTAATCGACCTCGATGCTGGCAAGCGCAACATGCCCGTCGGGAGCAGTCACATACGTGGCAGGAACCGGCAGTTCCCAGTTCTCGTCGTCATCGATCGCGGAGAGTGCCTTGTCGTTTGAGCGCAGCGCATCGCGGAGGTCCTCGGGAAGTGCATAGACGAGCCCGTAGCGGTGTGCGGCGGCATTGCCGACATCGCTGAGGACGTCGAAGGTGAGTGTGTTTGTCTGCCGTAGTCCCATAGTCCCTCCTCTTCCGTGCAAACCTTTTGCAAACCCGGTATGCCTGCGGCTGACTGCGCGCTGCGTTTTCATTTTAGAACATTCATTCTATAATGGCTCAACGCAGCACAATTCGCAAGTGCGTGACGCGATGACTGGACAGGTGACACAGAATGGCGAGACCCAGGGAATTTGACGAACAGAAAGTACTGGATGCGGCGACCCAGTGCTTCTGGCGATTCGGCTACGAGGCAACGTCGGTGAAAGACCTCACCGAAAAAACGGGGCTTACTGCCGCCAGTCTTTACAACGCGTATGAAGACAAGCGCGGCCTCTTTCGGGCATCGCTCGATCACTACGTGAGCGAAAGCATAGGGAACCGTCTGCGCCGGTGCGAAGCGCTCCCTCCTCTTGAGGCAATCCATGCGTTTTTTGACGAAATCCTGCGCCGCTCATTGAACGACCGTCAGCAAAAGGGCTGTATGCTCGTGAACTCCGCCCTGGAACTGGCGCCACACGACGCCGAATTCCAGAAGACCATTGCCGGCGTTCTCGTTCGTATAGAGGAATTTTTTCTCGGGTGCGTCACAGCTGGTCAGGCCAACGGCACCATCGCGCAGTCACTGCCCGCGGACGTTCTCGCCCGGCATCTCGTTGGCGTTCTGATGGGTGTCCGCGTACTGGCTCGCGTTCGTCCGGAAAAAGCGCTGCTGGAAGGAGTAGTCGCACCCGCGCTTGCCCAGCTTGCGCCATTGCCGGCATCCGGAACGCCAGATTAGTAACTTCTTCGCTCCCGGGCGGAAAAAGACGAATGCTTTCGGAGGTTTATTCGCGTAAGCTCAGGCGGTGTCCGCCATTCAACGCGTTTCTCAACGAAATTGAGCAGCCCATGCGCGCCGAGTACTCCTATCGCGGCTTTACAATTCAGGTGGATACAGCCCCTATTATCGTCAGGCGCACATTTAACATTCCTGTCGTACTGGATACCTGCACCGCGACCGTCACCCTTCGAACAGAAGGCCAGATAATCCAACCCGCCCCACCGTCCCCGCCAGGCAACGCCGACGGCGCCTTCTATCTGAGCGAACAGGCTGCACAGGCGGCAGGACATCGGCACGGCAAAATACTGGTAGATGACCTGCTGGACATTCATCATTAGCAAACGCATCGAAGCCCAAGTTGACGCGCTAAGCATGCCGTGGAACGCACCGCCGGCAATGAAGGCACGGCAGCGCACGTCAGCGCGAAGTGAGAAGGCCCCTTTCTGCCGGGCGGCACACGTGCCCGCACGCGTTATCACGGCGACTCAACCAAGCCAAAGTATCGGTGGCAACTTCGCAAAGGGCGGCGTGCAGGTCGACAACACTCTGCCCTGCTCCATCAGCGACACTCACTGCGCGCCTGGCGCAACGCAGCGAGCGGGCTCGTGACGACGCGTTATGCCTGCGCCGGCTTCGTCTGATCGAGCCATTCGACGATGTTTCGCACGGTATCGCCATAGAACGTCTGATACAACTCGTGCGTTACATAGCCGATGTGCGGCGTCGCCAGCACATTGGGCTGTGAACGCAGAGGATCGGCGAGGTCGAGCGGCTCGGTGTCGTACACGTCAATCGCGGCGCCCGCGATTTGTCCGCTATTCAATGCAGCGAGCAGCGCCTCGGTGTCCACGATCGGGCCGCGCGACGTGTTGATGATGCGGCTCGTCGGCTTCATGCTCGCCAGTTCTGCGGCGCCGACGAGCCCGCGCGTGCGTTCGCTCAGACGGACATGGACCGACAGGAAATCCGACATGGAAAAAAGCCGGTCTTTATCGACCCGCTGCACGCCCGTCGACTGCGCGTGTTCTTCCGTAAGATTCTGGCTCCATGCGACCACGTTCATCCCGAACGCGCGGCCGATCACGCCGACGGCCGAGCCCACACGACCCAACCCGAGCAGCCCGAGCGTCTTGCCGGCGAGTTCGGTGCCGAGCGTGCGTTGCCAGCCGCCTTCACGCAGGGACCGATTTTCGGTGGTGATATGACGTGCCATTGCCAGAATCATCGACCACGTAAATTCGATGGTCGGCGTGGACGAATAGCCGGTATGCGCGACCTTGATACCGCGTTGCTCGGCCGCTTCGGTGTCGATCGCCGCGTTGGCTGAACCGGTTGACGCAATGAGTTTGAGATTCGGCAGACTGTCGATGATTTCGCGCGTGAGCGGCGTGCGTTCACGCATCACGCAGACCACGTCGAACGGCGCGAGGCGCTCGATGACCTGTGCCGTGTCCGCAAGGTGATCATGAAAGACGGTAATGTCCGCGCGGTCCTTCAAGGGGGACCAGTCGGCCGAGCTGAGTGCGACGTTCTGGTAATCATCGAGAATCGCGATTCTGACGCGGGACGGCAAAGGCATGCACCACTCCTCTAAGGGGAAAGACAGAGACCGGAGTCTACTCGCCGACGCGTAATCCTGCTTTTGCTCGCGCCAAGGTAGCCGGAGTTGCTAACGATCCCGGTCGTAGATATAAATAGAGTCTTCCGTTGCAATGTGGCCGCAACAAGGCTGTCTGCCCGGTGCTGCGAGCACCACGTGCTCAGAGCGACACGTCCTCGATCAACGCCCATTGCAACGAGCGCATCCTGCGATCGACAAAATACCCGCCGCCTTCGGTGTAGTGCAGATACAGGCGCCCGCACAACGTGCATTCCCACACGGCGCAGCGGTTGTAAGGGAAATAGCGCGGCGCGATGGGCGCGTCGGCGGACCAGTATGTCAGCTTGCCGGGAAGATATTCGGCGTAGGTCGGTTCCGGATCATTCTCCGGCCACAATGTGCCGATTTCGCGGAACTGGCTTTCGTCCAGAGAAAGCGGCTGCGATTGCCAGCCGTCGAGCGGTGTTTTCGTGCAGGCGCAGGGACCGGGCGCGTGGGCGTGCGCGCGGCGCGCCAGATCCAGCAGCGTCGCGACGTTCAGATAGCTGGGCATGTCGAATAAATGAAAAGCGGAACGCGCCATCATGCGCGCGTCCACGACGGTTCGGCAAGCGCTCAGCCGTTCATCATGCGGTCGCGCTGCAACGCGACCCACGCGCGGTCGAAGCGTCCCTGAGCGATGGATTGCAGCGCCGCTGCTTCCTTTGCAGCCGTTTTGCGCGCGCCTTCGATGACCGCCTCGACATCGGCGGGCGAAATCGCGAGCACGCCGTCCTCATCGCCGACGACGATATCGCCCGGATGGACCACCATGCCGCCGACTGTCACCGGCACGTTGATCTCGCCCGGCCCGTTCTTGTACGGCCCGCGATGCGTGACACCGCGCGCATACACCGGAAAATTGCGCTGACTCAGCGCGCCGACATCGCGGATCGCGCCGTCGATCACGAGGCCCTGCACACCCAGGCTTTCCGCGTAAGTCGCCATGATCTCGCCCATCAACGCCTGCGTGAGTTCGCCCGCGCCGTCGATCACGAGCACGTCGCCGGGACGGCAGAAGTCGAACGCGCGATGGATCGCGAGATTATCGCCGCCGCGCGTGCGCACCGTGACGGCGGTGCCCGCCATCGGCTTTGGCCGATGAAACGGGCGCAAGCCACTCGCGCCGCTCACGCGGGCCATGTTGTCGCTCAACAGCGAGACCGCGATCTCGCGCAGTGCGGCGAGCGTGGCGGGGGCCGCTTGCGTGGCCGATTCGTTTTCGCGCCATCCGATCGGATTCATACCGTGGCTCCTTCCTTTGATCGTTGTCGTGAGAGCTGCGCCGACAGGCGTCCGTAGACCGCGCGCGCGTTGCCTTCGAAAATGAGTTCACGGTCCGCGTCGCTCAGCCAATCGATGGCGTCGATATAGCGGCGCGTGTCGTCGTAGTACTGGCCCGTTTCGGGATCGATGCCCTGCACCGCGCCGATCGTCTCCGACGCGAACAGGATGTTCTTCGCCGGGATGACCTTGGCGAGCAATTCCGCGCCCGGCTGGTGATAGACGCAGGTATCGAAGAACACGTTGTTCAGCAGGTACTCGGAGAGCAGCGGCCGCTTCATGTCCTGCGCGAGTCCGCGATAGCGTCCCCAGTGATACGGCACCGCGCCGCCGCCGTGCGGAATGATGAACTTGAGCGTCGGGAAATCGGCGAACAGGTCGCCTTGCAGCAACTGCATGAATGCCGACGTATCGCCGTTGATGTAATGCGCGCCCGTTGCGTGGAAGTTCGGATTGCACGACGACGACACATGGATCATCGCGGGCACATCGAGCTCGACCATCGCTTCGTACAAGGGATACCAGGAGCGGTCGGTCAGCGGTAGCCCGGTCCAGTGGCCGCCCGACGGATCGGGATTCAGATTGCAGCCGATGAACCCCAGTTGCTCCACGCAGCGTCGCAATTCGGCAATGCAGTTTTCCGGCGCAACGCCCGGCGCCTGCGGCAACTGGCACACGCCGACAAAGTTGCGCGGAAATAGCTCGACCACGCGATGCACGAGGTCGTTGCAGGCCTCCGACCACACCGCATTGGCTTGCGCCGTCGCCAGATGATGGCCCATGCTGGCGGCGCGCGGCGAGAAGATCGTGAGGTCGGTGCCGCGCTCGCGCTGGATGCGCAACTGGCCGTTCTGGATGCTCTGGCGGATTTCATCGTCGGAGATGGTGGGGCGCGGCGGCGGCGCAACGCCGTCCTTCAGCGCTGCGATCTGCTGCACGCGCCAAGCCTCGTGCTGCGGCGGCGAGGTCGTGTAATGACCGTGACAATCGATAATCATGCGTGAGTTCCGTATCGTTCTGTATGCGCAGTTCAGGTGCGTGTGGCTGGATTCGTCGATGGCAACGAGACGTCGTCATCGTCGGCGGGTTTGACGCGCATCACGAGCGCGATCACGGTTGCGATGACGAGGAACGCGGCAATCGTCAGCAGCGCGAGTTTGAAGTTGCCCGTCGCGTTGCGCACGAGGCCAATGCTCCACGGCCCGACCAGTCCGCCGAACTGCGCGATCGTGTTGATGAGCGCAATGGTCGCCGCGCCCGCAGCGCCGGTTCTGAACGAAGAAGCGAGACTCCAGAACAACGGATTGCCGGCGTAGATGAAGAGACCGGTGACGCAGAGCAGCACGTAGGCAATGACCGGATTCGGCGCATACGCGCTGCCCGCGATCGCGATGGCGCTCATGCCGTACACGAAGGCCAGATGCTTTTTGCGATCGCCGGTGCGGTCCGAGTTGCGGCTGATGATGAACGTGCCCAGTACGCCCAGCAGCGGGGGCGCCGCCGACAGAAAGCCGACTTCGATATTGCTCAGGTGACCGAGACTCTTGACGATCTGCGGCAGCCACAGGAAGAGCCCATAAACGCCGACCAGCGCACACCCGAACAGGCACGCGAGACTCCACACGCGAATGTCACTCGCCACACGCCACAGCGGAAAGTGCGTGTTGCCGCCGACCGCCTCGCGTTCCGCCGCGAGCGTCGTTTCGAGCCACTGCTTCTCGTTGTCGTCGAGCCAGTCGGCGTCGGCGGGGCGCTCGGTCATGATGCGCAGCGTGAGCAGGCCGAGCAGCATCGCCGGAACGCCCTCGAGGATGAACATCCATTGCCATCCCTGCAGGCCGAAGAAGCCGTTGGCATAGGTCATCAGCGCCGTCGAGATCGGGCCGCCCAGCACCGCCGAAAAAGATCCGGCAATGATGTAGCCGCCCACCGCGCGCGCCCGATACCGCTCCGGGAACCACTTCGTCAGATACACGGCGACGCCCGGCAGAAAGCCCGCCTCCATCACGCCAAGCATGAAGCGCAGCAGGTAGAAGCTTTTGTCGTTGAAGATGAAGGCAGTGGCGGCCGCGACAGCGCCCCACGTGAGCAGAATCCGCGCGATCCAACGGCGCGCGCCCACGCGATGCAGCAACAGATTGCTCGGCACTTCGAGGACCATGTAGCCCACGAAAAAGATGCTGCCCGCGAAACCGAACACGGCAGGCGAGAAGCCCAATGCCTTGTTCATGTCCAGGGCCGCGAAGCCGATGTTGATGCGGTCGAGGTAGTTGAAGAACATCATCGCGAAGAGCACGGGCATGAGCCGCCCGTACACCTTTCGCATGGTTGCCGCTTCGTTGAATGGGGTCATGCCGTCTCCACGTACTTTTCGTCGGATCGCGAGGGCTCTTCGGCCCCGCTTGAGTCCTGCTTGACAGATGGCGTACGCCGTCTGCGTGCTGACCCAGATGCGCACGGAGCGCGCCCGATCAAAGCAGGTAATCCATGATAAGAGGCGCGCCGGCACGCGTCCAAGACGCGTTTCTTATGCTTCTATAACGCTTTACTTATAGTGCGGCGTCGGAGAGCGGCGGCGGAAGGCAGCCGAGGAAGGCTCGCAGATGCGCGGAGTCGTCGTCGGCGCGGAAGGTGGCGGCAAGCGTCGACCATTGGGATGCGCCGGGGCCGGCGAGCGGGAGGAACACGACGTCGGTGCGTCCGTGTCGCGCGACCGATTCGCCGACGAAAGTCACCCCGAGCCCCGCCGCCACGAGTGCGATCGCGGTCTGTATTTCGTAAGCCTGATGCGCGACGAACGGCGTGAGGCCCGCGTCGCGATACAGCGACTGCACGGTGCGCTTGAACTGCGCGTTTGGATGCTTCGGATAGAGGATGACGGGGGTGTCTGCGAGTTCCGCGATGCGCACTTTCTTCTTGCCCGCCAGCGGATGATCCGGCGTCAGCACTGCGACGATATGTTCGCGCAGTAGCGGATAAGATCTGCAGCCGGGAATGTCGAGCGGCTGGCGCCCGATGCCGACATGAATGCGCATGTCGCGCAGCGCGTCGGTCTGCTCTTCAGTGAGCATTTCGAAAAGCTTCAGTTCAACTTCGGGGAACGCGTGATGAAACGCCTTCAGCGCGGGCGGCAGGATGCTGTACATCGCCGATCGCGTGAAGCCGATAGAAAGCCACCCGCGCCGACCGATGCCGATTTCCTGCGCGCCGAGACTCGCCTGCTCCCATGAGCCGAGTATCTGCCGCGCCTCGGTGCAGAGATAGTGGCCCGCTTCGGTGAGCCGCAGCGGCCGCCGCGCCCGATCGACGAGCTGCGTGCCGAGCCGCTGTTCGAGTAGCCGAATCTGCTGGCTAAGCGCCGGCTGCGCAATATGCAGGCGTTCGGCCGCGCGGCTGAAATTCAGTTCCTCGGCAAGAATGACGAAGCACTGCAACGACCTGAAATTCATTTCAACCTTTTCGGAATACAGTGACGAACGTGACGGACCTATAAGTGTGTGCCGATGCCGGCCCGTGTTCGTTAGCCACGCGGTCGAAGCAACCGCCGAATCCTGGCAATCGCGCGACGATCGGGTTAGCGCGAACGCAGCCGGTAGAACATGACATGAACGCACGGCGTAGTGTAACGGACGCCGGAGCCAGCGGTTTGGACGGTCGCATCAGGGTTGAATGCGGCCCTTGGCCCCGGCCCATGATCGCGGTTGAAATTCGGCGAGTTATGGATATACCGCTTTTCTACGACGGGTTTCAGCAGCTTGACGGGGAAGCCAGCGGAAAACGGGTGAAGGTTGAAGCACGCGTCAATCGGTCGACCATGCGCATTGCGCTGCGCGAGGCAGATGGCTCAGTAAGTGGCCCGGCCGCCGGAAAGATCGAACACCGCACCGGTCGTAAACGAGTTCTCTTCGCTCACAAGCCATGCAATCATCGCGGCGGCCTCGTTCAATTCCAGAAACCGGCCGCGCGGAATCTTGCCGAGCATGTACGCAATGTGTTCGGGCGCCTGCTCCATTGCGCCTGGCGTGCGCGCCACCGCCGGCGTCACGCAATTCACCGCGATGTCGTGCATCGCAACTTCCTTGCCGAGCGATTTGGTCATCGCAATCACCGCTGCCTTGGCCGTACTGTACGCCGACGCATTCGGATTGCCTTCCTTGCCCGCAATCGACGCCACGTTCACGATGCGGCCGTACTTCTGTTCTGTCATCAACGCAATCACCGCGCGGCAGCAGTAGAAGGTGCCGTTCACGTCGACGTCGATCACCTGACGCCAGTCGTCGAGCGGATAGTTGGCGAGGGTCGCGTTAGGACCGACGATCGCCGCGTTGTTGATCAGGATATCGATGCGGCCCATCGCGCGAAGCGTACCGGCGACAGCGGCTTCGACACTGCCGTAATTCGCGATATCGACCTGTTCGGTATGCACCGCGCCTTCGCCGCGCGCGCTCAGTTCAGCTTTGGCTCTGGTCAGACGCGGCTCATCGATGTCCCAGATCGCCAGCTTCGCGCCGGATGCAAGCAGGCGGTGAGCGACGCTCAGACCGATGCCCTGAGCACCGCCCGTCACGACCGCAACGCGGCCGCTCAAATCGATGGCATTGGTTTGCAAGATGCTCGTTCCTATCAACGATGATATGAGTCGATTAGCCTATTTGCCGGCCGAAATTGCCTCGCGTGCAGCGTCGACGCCGCTCAGCACGGCTGTCATTGTGAAAGCTCTTCGAGACTGCGGTTGAGGGTACGTGGCCCGAATACGCCGACCGCCACGATCATTACCAGCATCGCCGCGCCGATGAACAGCGCGACCCCCATGGTGCCGCCCTCATGCAGGAAGAAGCCGATCAGCAAACCCGCCAAGGCCGCGCTGACGCGGCTCCATGAATAGACAAAACCGATGGCGCGCGCGCGGATGCGGGTTGGGTACTGCTCCGCCTGAAAGCCGTGAAAAACGAACGAAATCCAGTTGTTGAACAACGTGACGAGCACACCGAAGAAGATGATCCATGTCGGGTCGGTCTGCCTGGCGAAGAACAGCATGAAAATGCCGATTCCAACGCCTGCCGATACGATCTGCCACTTGCGCTCCATCTTGTCCGCGATCCAGATGCCAAGCAGCGGGCCCACCGGATTGGCCAGCGCGATGATGAACGCGTACTGCAAACTGGTGGTGACGTGAATGCCCTTCGAGATCAGCAGCGTCGGCACCCAAGCGCCGAAGCCGTAAAAGGCAATGGTCTGCGCGAGGTTGAACACCGACAGCACGAGCGTGCGCTTGCCGTACGGCGCCTTGAACAGTTCCGAAAACTTTCCGTCGCCGACCACCGCTTCGGACGCGGGCGCCGGCGGCAACGCGGCGACGCCGGCCTCACGGGCGATCTTCGTTTCGAGATCGCGCATGATCTTCTCGGCCTTTTCCTCATGACCATGCAGCGCCAGCCAGCGCGGACTTTCCGGCAATCCCAGCCGCAAGCCCCACGCGGCCACCGCGCCTACGGCCGCGATCATCGCCACCCAGCGCCAGCCGTCAATACCGAACGGGCTGATCGGCACCAGCAGCCAGCCGAGCAGCGCCACCACCGGCACGATCAGGAATTCGATGAACTGATAGAACGCGAATGCCTTGCCGCGCCCTTGCGGCGGGACCAGTTCAGTGAGGAAGGTGTCGATCGTGACCTGTTCGAGTCCCACGCCAATCGCGGCGATGAAGCGGCACAGATCGATGCCGGCCGACGAGGTCTGACACGCCATCACAGCGGTGGCCAGGGAATACCAGATCAGCGAGAAGGTGAACATCGAGCGGCGGCCGAGCCGGTCCGCCACCGAGCCGAACACCATGCAGCCGAGCCACATTCCGGCAAACGTACAGAAGACAAAGAAACCGATGCCGTTGATACTGAAGAACCCCACCGAGCCGCTGGTGAACAACCCGCTTCGCACCAGGCCCGGAGCGATATAGGCCGTCATGAAGAGGTCGTAGAGTTCGAAGATGCCGCCGATGGAAATCAGGAACACCAGCCGCCACAGCGTGCGGGTGAACGGAAGCCGGTCGAGCCGTGCTGCCACTTGTCCAGCGTAACTGTCCGCGACGGGAAACGTCGTATCGGCATAGATATCTGTCATCTTTGTCTCCGCACGGCGTGCTGTCGCCACCGTCATTATTTTGGGGAATCAGGCCGCGCGCCTGGTGATAAGCCAGGCGCGTCGATCCGGTGTCCTGTCCGGGCGCGCTCAACCCAGCGCGGCGAGTACTGCTTCGCCCATCTCGCGGGTGCCCACCTTGCGCATACCGGGTTGATAGATATCCGCGGTACGGTAACCTTCGGCCAGCACGGCGCTCACCGCACGCCGGATCCGGTCGGCCGCGCCGGGCAGATCGAATGACAGACGCATCATCATTTCGACCGACAGAATCGCGGCCAGTGGATTGGCGAGGTTCTTGCCTTCGATGTCCGGCGCCGTGCCGTGCACCGGTTCGTAGAGGCCCAGCGTGCCGCTGCCGAGCGAAGCCGAGGGCAACATGCCGATCGAACCGGTCAGCATCGCGGCGGCATCCGACAGAATGTCGCCGAACACGTTGCCGGTCACCATCACGTCGAACTGGCGGGGGTTGCGCATCAGCATCATCGCGGCCGCATCGACGAACATATGCGTCAATTCCACGTCCGGATATTCCTTGCCGACTTCCGTCATGACCTCGCGCCATAGCTGCATGGTCTCCAGCACGTTGGCCTTGTCGACCGAACACACTTTGCGGTTACGTTGACGCGCGACTCGAAACGCCGCATGGCCGATGCGGCGCACTTCGCTTTCCGAATAGCGCATCGTGTTGATACCGACGCGTTCGCCGCCTTCATGCGTGACGCCGCGCGGTTCGCCGAAGTACAGATCGCCGGTCAGCTCCCGCAGGATCATCAGGTCCAGACCGTCGACGATCTCGCGCTTCAGGCTCGACGCATCCGCGAGTTCAGGAAACAGGAAGGCCGGACGAAAGTTCGCGAACAGACCGAGCGCCTTGCGCAAACGCAGCAGACTGGCGCCGGGCCGCATGTCGAACGGAATGTTCTCGTCGCCCGGCACACCGGCAGCGCCGAACAGAATGGCGTCCGACCGGCGCGCCAGTTCGAGCGTTGCAGCGGGTAGCGGATCGCCCGCGGCTTCGACGCCGGCACCGCCAATCGGTGCATGACTGACTTCCAGCGCCGCGGTTTTCGGTACCACCGCCTGCAATACCTTTAAAGCCTCCGCGGTCACTTCTTTTCCGATTCCATCACCAGCGAGTACGGCGATTTTCATGTTCTGTCCTTGAGTATGACCGTGAATTCAGTGTGCAAGCGGTGCGTCAATGTGCGTAGTCGCGCTCGAACGCTTCGATCCGCTCGAGTTGCGTCAGCGTGTAGCCGAGTTCGTCGAGTCCGTCCTGCAGGCAGCGCTTCTGGTACGGGTCGATGTCAAAGCGATGCGACACGCCGTCGGGCGTGGACACCGTCTGCGCCTCGAGGTCGACGCTCACGTGCAGGCCGGGCTGCGCTTCGAGCTTGCGGATGATCGCGGCCACATCCTGAGCGGCCAGCAGCACGATCAGCAAACCGTTCTTCGAAGCGTTCGAGGCGAAAATATCGCCCACGCTCGGCGCGATCACGGCGCGCACGCCGTAGTCGAATAGCGCCCACACCGCGTGCTCGCGCGACGAGCCGCAAGCGAAGTTCTCGTTCGCGACCACGATGCGCGCCGGCCGGTAGGCAGGCGCATTCAGCACGAAGCGCTCGTTTTCTTCGCCGTCCGCGCGGTATCGCAGGTCGCGAAACAGATAGGTGCCGAAGTCGTCCGAGCGCGGCTTTTGCAAATAGCGCGCGGGCAGAATCTGATCGGTATCGAGATTGGATTGCGCAATCGGCAAGGCCACTGCGTCCAGCCGCAAAAATTTTTCCATCAGCTGTCCTGATCGAGCAGAAGTCTGACATCCGCGAGGCTGCCGCTCAATGCGGCGGCCGCGACCATCGCGGGACTCATGAGATGGGTGCGGGAGCCGGGGCCCTGACGGCCGACGAAGTTGCGATTGGTGGTGGAGGCGCTGCGTTGCCCCGGCGCCACCGTGTCGCCATTGGTGCCCAGACACATCGAGCAGCCCGCTTCACGCCATTGAAAGCCCGCTTCCTTGAAGACCCGGTCGAGTCCCATCGATTCGGCTTCCCGCTTGACGAGTCCCGAGCCCGGCACGACCCATGCCTCGACCGACGGCGCGACCTTGCGACCTCTTACCACCGCGGCGGCCGCCTGTAGATCCTCGATCCGGCCGTTGGTGCACGAACCGATGAACGCGCGATCGATTTTCAGGCCGTCCAGGCGCATGCCGGGTGTCAGGCCCATGTAATCCATGGTGCGCTGCATCGTGGCGCGCCGCTCCGCATTCGGTGCGTTGGCGGGGTCCGGCACGCGTCCGTCGATCGGCAGTGCGTCCTCGGGGCTGTTGCCCCAGGTGACCATCGGCTGGAGCGTGCCGACGTCGATCGCGACTTCCTTGTCGAACGACGCGTCCGGGTCCGATGCGAGCGTGCGCCAGCGCGCGAGTTCACGGTCCCAATCGGCGCCGGTCGGCGCGAACGGCCGGCCCGCGAGATAGTTGAAGGTGGTGTCGTCGGGTGCAATCATGCCGGCGCGGCCGCCCGCTTCGATAGACATATTGCAGATCGTCAGGCGGCCTTCCATCGACAGGCCGGCGATCACCGGGCCCGCGTACTCGATGACATGGCCGGTGGCGCCGCCCGCGCCGATTCTGGCGATGATCGCGAGAATCACGTCTTTCGCACCGACGCCCGCGGTGAGCTTGCCGTCGAGCACGATGCGCAATGCCTTCGGCTTGCGTTGCCAGAGCGTTTGCGTGGCGAGCACATGCGCGACCTCAGTCGCGCCGATGCCGAAGGCCAGCGCGCCGACCGCGCCGTGAGTCGACGTGTGACTATCGCCGCATACGATCAGCATGCCGGGGCGGCTTAAGCCCTGCTCCGGAGCGACCACGTGCACAATGCCCTGGCGCACGTCGTCGAGTCCGAAGAAGGTGATGCCAAGGCTCGCGCTGTCGTCGCGCAACGCGTTAGCCATCGCGCGTTTTTCGGGGTCGGCGACATTCGCCAGATCCCGGCCATAGGTGGGCACATAGTGGTCGGGCGTCGCAAAACCGCGCTGCGGCGCGTGCGCTTCCAGGCCGCGCTGGCGCAGCATCTCGAAAGCGGGCGCCGAGCCGTCCTGCAGAAAATGACTGTCTACGTAAAGCAGGCTCTGGCCGTCTTCACGCTCCATCACGTGATGCGCCCGCCAGATTTTGTCGAAGAGCGTTTGGGACGCTCGTGTCGTTGCGTTCACTTCATTGTCTCCGTCGGTTGGCGCCGTGGCCGGCACTCCGGTGCATCGCACTGCGCAAGTGAGACGATGATTAGGTAGTTCTAGGTCGTTTGCAACGATCGATATATCATGGACGGTATGAGAAAATGTCATGCCGACTATGCGACGAAAACTCCCTCCGCTCAATGCGTTACGCGCCTTTGAAGCTTCCGGGCGCTATCTGAGTTTCACCGGCGCGGCAAAGGAACTGCTGGTAACCCAGGGCGCAGTCAGCCGTCATGTGTCGCTGCTTGAAGACTGGCTCGGCATGAAGCTTTTCCTGCGTACGCATCGCGGCATCGAGCTCACGCGCAAAGGCGAGACTTATATTCGCGCGCTGGGCAGTGTGTTCGATCAGATCGACTACGCGACCCGTGAAGCACGCGATGAAGCAGACGGTTCCGTGCTGCGTCTCAAACTACCGCCCACCTTCGCGATGCGCTGGCTGGTGCCGCGGCTGACGCGTTTTCAGGCTTTGCATCCGCAAATCGAGATCCAGATTTTTACGTCGCACGAGCCGGCCAATTTCCGCCGCGAAGACATCGATTTGTCGGTTCATTCGCATGCGTTCCCGCCTGACGATACGAGTCAGCGCCGCCTGCTCGGCGAAGTGCTGATGCCGGTGTGCAGCCCTTCGCTGCTGATGCGCGAGCGGCCGCTCAAAAAGCCGAAGGACTTGGCGAATTACGCATTGCTGTCGTCGCGGCACCGGCCGATGGACTGGTCGCGCTGGCTGGTGGAAGCCGGTATTACCGAGCTGGATCATCACGGCAGCATCAACTTCGACAACGCCGCGCTGGCCTATCAAGGCGCGCTCGATCAGCTCGGGGTGGTGATTGCGGTGCGGGCGCTGATCGAGGACGATTTGCGCAATGGACGGCTGGTCGCGCCATTCGGCCTGCAGGTGTCCACGCCGGGCGCCTACTATCTGTCGTGCTCGCAGATCAGTTCACGATCGCCGCAGCTCGCCGCGCTCGAGGCGTGGTTGGTCGAGGAAGCCACGGCATATGAGCAGAGCCTGGGGGCGTTGGGTTCCGATAGATAGACAAGCTGTAAGGCAGTGCAAGGCACTGCAGCGCAACTCGACTCCACCTCTCGCGCCGTGCGGCGCAAATCCGCCCTACTTCCGCGCAAACTGCCAGTCAGCCAGCAGTTTCCCGGCTGAAGCCGCGTTGCCGCGCATTTTAATGAGCGTTCTTTCAAGCTTATTCATGGCTTGAACTGCGCGTCAAACGCCAAGAAACTCAAGCGCGTTATCGTGCTGCCATGCCTTCCGGACGCTATCCGGCATCTCCAGCGCATCGAATTCGGCGAGTGCTTTTTCCACTGGCATCATCGGAAAGGCAGAGCCGAAAATCATGCGTTTCCTGAGCACGGTGCGACCGTACTGCAACAATGGCTCGTAGCCTGAATGGGCTGTCGCGAGCAGCTTTGGCCGCACGGCGAGTGTACCGATCCACACGTTCGGATGCCGCCACGCCACCGCGAGCAACTCCTGCACCCACGGCCAACCCGGCGGGGACGCGCACACGCGCAGTTCGGGCAGCGCCATCATCACGCGGTCGAGTGCGGCGGGATGGCCGTACATCATCGAAGTATGCGTGGAGAAGTTCGTGCCGCAATGGATGTTGACCGGCACGCCCAGTTCGACACACTTCTCATACAACGGAAAAAGCAAGGGATCGTCGATGCACAGCCTGTGTTCGAAGCCCTGCACGTTCAAGCCACGCAATCCCAGTTCGCGCACAGCGGCTTCGAATTCGACAACGGCCGCCTCGCCCTTGTGCGGATCGACGCCCGCAAAGCCAATATAACGCTCTCCATGCGCGCGGCAGAACGCGGCGACATCCGCGTTGGCGATCTTCACGCCGAAGGTGCTCGTCAAGTCACGCGCTTTCAACACGACGTATCGCGCATCCAGACGTTCATACATTGCAAGGTAAGCCGCGAGCGGATCGATGTTGTCGGACACGGCGGCCTGACGCTCCGTGCCTTCATAGATGCGTCGATAGTTCGCGAGATGCGTGACGGGTCCGTCGAATTGAAGCGAAGGGGGACGGCTCGAAAAATCCACAAACATGGTTGGCTCCGGAAAGCTCTAGCGCCAGCGGGCTTCCTGACGGTCGTAGGTCTGCGCAAACGGGTCCACGGTTTCAGCAATCAAACGCTTCTTCGCGATCTTGCGCGACGGCGTGCGCGGAAAATCGCCGTCGATATATTGCAGAAAGCGCGGCACCTTGAAGGCCGCGAGATGCTTCGCGCAATGCTCGAACACCATCGACGGTGGCACGTCCGCATGCGACAGCCCTTCGCGCAACTTGAGATAGGCTTTGACTTCCTCGCGGCGCAGCGGGTCGGGCACGGGCACGACCGCCGCTTCGTCGATGACATCCAGACTGCGCAGCACCGCTTCGACCTCGGTCGCGGATACGTTCTCCCCCGAACGCTTGATCATCTCCTTGATGCGGCCGACGATGCTATAGAAGCCATCGGCATCGCGCCTGAAGATATCGCCGGTGCGAAACCATGCGCCGTCGAAGCTCTCCGCGTTCGCCTCGGGCCGCTTGTAATAGCCCCACAAGATGCCGCGTCCACGCACCCACAATTCGCCAGCCTCGTCCACCTCCGCGACGCTGCCGTCCTCGCGGCGAATCTGCAGCTCGCGAAATGGCGCAGGCAGGCCGCAGGTGCGTTCGAGCGCCTTGTCGTGCGCCCATGCCGGCACCAGCGCACCGGTGCCCACTTCCGTCATGCCAAAGCCTTCGCGCGCGATCACATTGAAGCGCGCCTGTACTTCTTCTCGCGCGGGCTGCGTCCAGCCATAGATGCTGATGTACTTGAGGCACACCTCTGCATCACGCGGGCTGCGCGGATGCTGGCTCAAGGCCGGCTCCGGAAAGATGCAATAGTGGATGCGATAGTCGATCAGCCACGACATGAAGCGCGACAAACTCATGCGCTCCGCGATATACGCGGTGCCACCGAGCTTCAACGTCATGAGGAATTGCCACATGGGGTCCATGTAGAAGAACGGCGCCCAGATCAGCACGTTTTCGATGCCCCCCTGCGGCCCGCGCCGATGCCGCGCCGCGCCATGACAATGGATCATCCAGTAGTCGTGGCTTAGCATGCAGCCCTTCGGGAATCCCGTTGTGCCCGAAGTGTATTGAAGATTGAGCAGATCGTTGCGCGACACCGCGCTCGGCGCGACGAAATCCGCATTGCCTGCATCGACGAGAGCCTGCCATTGCAACGTTGGATCGCTCGCGTCCACCGCCCCGGCGACGATCACGCGTTCCCATGCGAGCAGACCGGGCAGCGCGGGTGCATCGGCGAGACGCGGCAGATACTCCGCGTCGATCACGAGATATTGCGCGTCGGCGTCGGTCAGCACGAAGGCCATTTCTTCGCGTGTGTAGGCTGTGTTGACCGGCACCATCACCGCGCCAATGCGTCCGAGCGCGATCCACGTAATGGGAAACTCGGGCGCATTCTTGAGCATCAGCGCAACATGGCTGCCTTTGCGGATGCCGCGTTTGACCAGCGAATCGGCAAGACAAGAAGCCGCGCGATCGATCTCCGCATAGCTCATGCTGATGCCGCGCTCGAACCACACGGCAGCCGTTTTATCGCCATGGAGCGCGGCCTGCTCCCGAACGAAATCGCCCAGCGATTCGGGCAGCGCCAGCGCTTCCTGACGCTTTCGATGCGCGAGTTCGTCCGCCACGGTCGGCGACTGTGTCTTCATGCTGTTCTCCATAAACTTGCCGGCCCCGTGTTCGAGCGACACGGCGCGGATAAGGGGTGTTCAGTCCTGCAAAATCATCTGGCAGTCTTCCGGCGCCCAGTCGATGAGAACCGGCGCGCCCCGCGCGTGGGTAGATGGACGGCGGCTGCCCTGCTGCTGCACCACGATCTGCATGTCGCCCGGAAGGCGCACGTGATGACGCACGACGCCGCCGAGCGTGATCGAGTCCTCGAGCGTGCCCGCGTGACGCAAGCCGCCGGCGATTGCATCGTCCAGCTTGAGATCGCTGGAATCAGGCGCACCCATCATGCGCACGCTTTCGGGCCGCACCAGCAGCTTGACCGCGGTGCCGCGCGTGACGGCTCGCGAATGCATTGCGGCGCGCAGCATGCCGAGCGGTGTCGACACGATCGCATGCTCACCCGCGTTTTCCTGCACGACGCCCGCAATCAGATTCGCGGTGCCGATGAAGCTCGCTGCGAACACGGTGCGCGGCGAGCGATAGAGCTCGTCGGGCGTGGCGACCTGTTCGACCTGCCCTTGATTCATCAGCACGATGCGATCGGACATCGACAACGCCTCGTCCTGGTCGTGCGTCACATTGAGCATGGTGATGCCGAGTTCCGCGTGCAGCCGGCGAATCTCGAACTGCATCTGTTCTCGCAACTTCTTGTCGAGCGCACCAAGCGGTTCGTCGAACAGAATCAGCGCCGGGTTGTAGACGATGCAACGCGCGAGCGACACGCGCTGCTGTTGTCCGCCCGACAATTCCTTGGGCTTGCGTTGCGCGATGTCGGGCAGGCGCACGAGTTCGAGCACCTGCATGACTTTGTCTCGAATCTCGCTTTTCGACATCTTGCGAACGCGCAGCGGGAACGCGATATTGTCGAACACGCTCATGTGCGGCATCAGTGCGTAGTTCTGAAAGACCATGCCGAGGCCGCGCGCGCTCGGTGGTGCATCGGTGATATCGACTCCGCGCACGAAAATGCGTCCTGAAGACGGACTCACCATGCCTGCGATCAGGTTGAGCAGCGTCGTCTTGCCCGAGCCGCTCGGTCCGAGCAGCGTCACGAATTCGCCTTGCCTGACGCTGAAGTCGAGTGGCGCGAGCGCCTGCACCGCGCCGTAACGTCGCGAGACCTGCTTCAGTTCGATCATGTTCATGATTTGGCTCCGCCCCGACGTCTCTCGTTGCGCATCACGACCTGCGCGGCGTTATGACCTGGCACGCCCGTCACGCCGCCACCCGGATGCACGGATGCACCGCATTGATAAAGCCCTTTCACCGGCGTGCGATAGTCCGCCGCGCCCTGCACGGGACGCCTGAAGAAAATCTGATCGGCGCTCAGTTCACCGTGATGCACATGTCCGCCCGGCAGCGCGAAGATACGTTCGAGATCAAAGGGCGACAACACTTGCGCCGCATCGATACAGTCGCGAATATCGGGCGCGTGTTGCGAAAGCGTGTCGATCACGATTTCGTAGAGGCGATCCCGCTGGGTGTCCCAATCGCCTTCGCGCAGTGCATACGGCGCATGCTGGCCGAAGATGCTGATGAGATGCTTGCCCGTGGGCGCGACTGTCGGATCGACGGCGCTGGGCGTCATTACGACCAGCGCAGGGCGCGGCGCGATCTCGCCATACTTGGCGGCGTCCCACGCGCGCTCCAGATACTCGACCGACGGCCCGATACGCACCTGCGCCGGATACGCGAACCCCGCGGCGTTTGCATCGAAGTCCTTGAAGGTGGGAAGACGATTCAACGCGAGATGCACCTTGAACGCAGTCGAGCGATCGCGAATCTGCGAAACGCGCGACACGAATGCGGGCGGCACGTGACGCGCATGCACGAGCTTCTGAAACAGCACCTTGGTCGCGACGTTCGAGATCACGCATCCGGCCGCGATATGTTCGCCTGATTCGAGCCGTACGCCGACCGCGCGATCGCCTTCTATCAACACTTCGGCCACCGGTGCATCGCAGCGCACTTCCATGCCGTGCGCCCGACCCGATGCCGCGATCGACTCGGAAATCGTGCCCATGCCGCCGCGCACGAAACCTGCCGGTCCGGCATTCGTCGCATTGTCCCGGATGAAACCGCGCAACAGCACGTAGGCCGAGCCCGGAGAACAGATGCTCGTCGCCGCGCCGCCGCACGACGCATAGAAGCCGAGCGCGGCGATCATCTCGTCGGAGCGGAACCAGCGCGCCAGATAGTCGCGGGCCGATAACGTGAGGATGTCGTACAGATCGTAGAACTGCTCGCCCATGTCGCGGAAGCGCCACGCGAAACCGAGCAGTTTGCTGCGCGCGCCGAGCGCACTATCCGCGGGATCTGGCGGGATTTCCCACAGCATCTCCGAGACTGCCTTGCCGAGCCTCGTCATGTGTGCACGATACTTGCCGTAGGCTTGCGCATCCGCGTAGTCGAAGCACGCGATGTCGCGCGCCAGCTGCTCGCCTTCCGCGCGGAACACCAGGCTGCGGCCATTGCCATAGAGATGCAGCATAGGCGTCGGCACGACGATTTCGTAGCCGTGCTTCGCGAGTTCGAGTTCCTGAATGATGCGCGGTTGCAGCAGCGCCATCGTGTAGGAAGCGGTCGATACGCGATACCCCGGCCACACGGCTTCGCTGACCGCCGCGCCGCCCGCCAGCTCACGCCGCTCCAGCACGCACACCTTGAAACCCTTGCGCGCAAGATACGCCCCGCACACGAGGCCGTTGTGCCCTGCGCCGACGATCACCGCGTCGTGGTGTATGTTTGCCATGTCGCCTGTATCGCCCGGGTTACGCTCATTGATCCGTGGATGCTTCGCGCCGCTGCAGCGCCATGATGCCCAGACACATCAGGAGCGAGATCAGCGTGAGCATGGTCGATACGGCGGCCAGCACCGGCGACACTTCCCAGCGAATCGCGCTATACATCTTGACGGGCAGTGTCGTGGTCTGCGGTCCCGAGATGAAATACGCGACCACGACTTCATCGAAGGAAAGCAGGAACGCGAACAGCACGCTTACCGCGACCGATGCGCGTATCTGCGGCAATACCACCTGAAAGAAGATGCGCACGCGGCTCGCGCCCATCACGAGCGCGACGGCTTCCAGCGCGGCATCCGCGTGACGCAAGCCCGACCCGACCGCGATCACCACGAACGGCACGACAAGCACCGCATGCGCGAGCGCAAGGCCCCAGATCGTATTCACGAGCCCGAGCGTCGAAAACTGCTTGTAGATGCCGAGGCCCAATACCACGACCGGCACCAGCATGGGTGTGATCGCGAGCGTTTCGAAGATGCGCTTGCCGGGGAAGCGTGCGCGTGCGAGTGCGTACGCGCCAGGCACGCCGACCGCGATCGAGATCGCGGAGGCCACCAGAGCAACGATCACGCTCGTCACGCATGCGCCCCACCAGGCGGGATCGGCGAGAAGCTGCCTGAACAGATCGAGCGAGAAAGTCTTCGGCGGGAAAGTGAGTTCACTGCCGCCACCAAAGGAAATCGGCACGATGACGAGGCTCGGCAGCAGCAGGAACAGATAGCCGCACCATCCGCCTATCGTGCCCAGCACGCGCAACATGGCGCGCGAATCGCGGCGTTTCGCTTCGGGCCGGACGTAGGTGCTCCCGACCTCGGTTGCGGTATCGATCATGCGAGCGCCTCCCTGCCCTGCTGCACGCGTCCGAGCATGGCGATGAGGACGCCCGACAGCACGAGCAGCATCATCGCAATGGCGGCGGCGAGCGTCCAGTCGAGCGTCTGCCGGGTATAGAAATCGATCAGGTTCGCCAGCATCATGTCGCGCGGACCGCCCAGCAGCGCAGGTGTAATGTACATGCCCATCGAGAGCGTCAGGCACATCAGCACGCCTGCGATCACGCCCGGCATCGAAAGGGGCAGCGTAATGCGCGCGAAGATCATCCACGGGCCTGCGCCCATCAACTCGGCCGCGAACTTGAGGTTGCGGTTTTGCGTGGTGAGACTCGTGAGGATCGGCAGCACCATGAACGGCAGCAAATAGTTCGTCATGCCGATCACAACCCCGGTACGATTGAACACGAGTTCCGGATGCCATGCATCGCCCGAGAGCCAGCCCGCAATCTTCGCGATGAGGCCCGCACTTCCCAACACCACGGTAAAGGCATAGCTCTTGACGAGGATGCTGGTCCAGAACGGCAACATCACCATGACGAGATACGGGGCGCGCTTCGCGGTGGGCAGGCGCGCGAGATGCAGCGCGACGATATAGCCGAGCAGAAGACTAGTGCCCGTCGCGAACGAGGCGATCG
Source organism: Paraburkholderia sp. PREW-6R (assembly GCF_039621805.1). Taxonomy (NCBI): domain Bacteria; kingdom Pseudomonadati; phylum Pseudomonadota; class Betaproteobacteria; order Burkholderiales; family Burkholderiaceae; genus Paraburkholderia; species Paraburkholderia sp. PREW-6R. The sequence goes on from NZ_CP155075.1 coordinate 819,492, forward strand.
CGAGCGTGCTGCCGAGCACGCGGCGAATCAGCGGATTGGTGAAGACCTGCTCGTAGCCGCGCAGCGTGAACGCATGCTCCCAGATGCTCGACCAACCGACCACGCCCAGCGGCCATAGAAAGAACACGGCCAGCAGCGTATAGAGCGGCAGCAACATCACGACGACGGTCTTCACATTGAGCGTATAGTTCATCGCGCGCCTCCTATCGCCTGCTTTGCCGGATTGCTCCGCTTAGGTGAGCATCCACGTCGTGAAGCGGTTTTGCAAGGCATCGTAGTGATCGCCCCACCAAGCATCGTTGATGATGATGCTGTTTTTATCGTGCATGTCGGGCATGCGTGCCTTTGCGGCGGCGGACACCAGCGGCATCGCAGCGGTCACATTCGGCGCGAATTCCACCATGTCGCAGAACGCGGCCTGACGGTCCGGGCGCAGACAGAACGCCACGTATTGCATCGCGGCCCGCGTGTTCTTGCCGTACTTCGGCACCGCGAGATATTCGAGGCTGTTGAGCGTCTGCTTCATCGACATCTGCACGGAGGTACCCGCGCGCTGTGCCGGCAGCACGCGGCTCAGATACGTGTAGGTGAAGTCAAGTTCGTTGCTGGCGATAAGCGTGACGGTCTCCGGCGTCGTCTCGATCCACTTGCGCACGGCGGGCTTGATGCGGTCCATCGCCTTGAACGCGCGTTCGACATCGAGCGGATAGAGCTTGTCGGGCGCGACGCCATCGGCAAGCAACGCCATCTCGAGGTTTTCGCTAACGCGCGGACGCAAGCCCCGCCGCCCCGGAAAACCCTTAACGTCCCAGAACTCGGCATAGGTCGTCGGCGGCTTTGCGCTTCGCTTCGGATCGAAGCCGATACCGCCAGCATACGAATACGTGCCGACGAAATCCTGTCCGGTCCTCGTGACCAGCCCGTCCGTCTTGACGATGGCCGGGTCGAGCTTTTCCCACATGCCCGCGCGCGATCCCGCCACGATCTGCGGCCCGATGCTGTCGAACACATCCCACGACACATTCTTCGACTCGACCTGCACCTTCATACGCGCCAGGTCCGCGCTGTTGACGAGATTCACCGCGATGCCCGTCTCTTTGGTGAATGGCTCGGCGAACGCGCCGCGAATCGCGGCTTCATACGCGCCGCCCCAGCACGTCACGCTGATGCTCTTCGACTGCGCGCGCACGATAGCGGGCGCACCGAGCAGCGCGACGCCCGCAAGCGCGGCCGCTTGCTGGAGGAACACGCGCCGTGGGCGAGGTTGCTGGTCGATGAGCTTTGATGTGTCGAGGTCGGGCGTTTTCATGATGGTTTCCACGATGGCACGTTGATCGGGGGATACCTTGAGTCGTTCGTCGTCTTCAGCCTGCAATCCAGATTGCTTTCCAGTCCATGTATTTGTCGAACGCGTGCATCGACTTGTCGCGCCCGAAGCCGGATTGCCTGAAGCCGCCAAACGGTGAGGACATGGTGCCGCGATCGAAGCAGTTGACCCACACCACGCCCGCTCGCAATTGCCGCGACACCTGCTGCGCACGGGCGATGTTGGAGGTCCACACGGCGGCGGCAAGACCGTAGATGGTGTCGTTCGCGACGCGCACCGCTTCTTCGGGCGACTCCACCGTGATTGCCGACAGCACCGGCCCGAATATCTCCTCTCGCGCGATGCGCATGTCGTTGCTCACGCGATCGAACACGGTCGGCTCGATGAAGTAGCCGCCCGATTCCGTGCGTGCCGCACGGCCTCCCGCGACGACGCGCGCGCCTTCCGCGCGTCCCGCATCGATATACGACATCACCGTTTCGTGCTGCGTCTGGCTGACGATCGCACCCATCTTCGTTGCGGGATCGAGCGGGTCGCCCGGCACCAGTTCGCGGGCGATCTTCGCCACGCGTTCGAGGAGTTCGTCGCGCACCGCCGCGTGTACGATGAGCCGCGAGCCTGCATTGCAAACCTGCCCACTGTTGGCGAAGATGCCGGCGGCGACGGCGCGCGCGGCGGCATCGAGATCGGGACAGTCGTCGAGCACGATATGCGGGCTCTTGCCGCCGCATTCGAGCCCGACGCGCTTGATGTTCGATTGACCCGAGTACTGCATGAAGAGCTTGCCCACAGCGGTCGAACCGGTGAAACCGATCGCATCGACATCCATGTGCAGACCGAGCGCGCGGCCCGCCGTCTCGCCGTAGCCGGGCAACACGTTGAGCACGCCCGCGGGCAGGCCGGCTTCCATCGCCAGCGCCGCAATGCGGATCGCTGTGAGCGGCGATTGCTCGGCGGGCTTGAGCACGACCGAGTTGCCGGCGGCGAGCGCGGGGCCGAGCTTCCAGCTTGCCATCGACAGCGGATAGTTCCATGGCACGACGGCGGCGACCACGCCGAGCGGTTCGCGCACGATCATGGTGGTGACGTCGGGCGCGGCGGGCGCGGTTTCGCCGTAGAGTTTGTCGATGGCTTCGCCGTACCACTGGATGCAGGTCGCGGAGCTTGCGATGTCGCCGTTATAGGCGTTGGTGATGGGCTTGCCGACATCGAGCGATTCGAGCAGCGCCAGTTCTTCGCGATGCTCCATTATCGACTGTGCAAACTTCAGCATGACGGCCTTGCGCCCGGCAGGCGCAAGGCGCGACCACACACCCGATTCGAATGCACGGCGCGCGCTTTGCACCGCAACATCGACATCTTCCGCACCGCATTCCGCGATGTCGGCGATGGTGCGTCCGGTAGCGGGATTCACCGTCGCGAAAGTCTTGCCCGACAGCGCAGACACGTGTTGTCCGTCGATGAACGCGCGGCCCTCGGGGCGAATCTCTTGAGCGCGTGCGCGCCACACCGATGCATCAGGAATGCTCACAGCGAAGCTCCTTAATTGATTGACTGGAATGCTTGCCTGCTGGTTATTTCCGCTACCGATGAAGCCCAGTGTACGGTTTCAAAACTATGAAAACCAATACTTTCTGATAAGGTTGTTCCTGCCTGAAAGTTATGGGTTTTCGCGAGGTCGGCCATGCTCAAAGTGCGTCATCTGGAGATATTCCGTGCGGTCGTCAAGGCGGGCAGCGTGTCGGCCGCCGCGCGTTTGCTGTATGTTTCGCAGCCTGCTGTCACCAAGACGCTGCGCATGCTGGAAGAAGAGATTGGGCTCACGCTGTTTCTGCGCGTGAAGGGGCGGCTCGTGTGCACGCCCGAAGCCGATGCGATCCTGCCCGAGATCGAGCGCCTGTTCGGCAGCGTGCAATCGATTGCCGAGACAGCGCGCGAGATTCAGCAAGGCCAGCGCGGCTCGATCCGCGTGTGCACGGTGTCGATGCTCGCGACCACCATCGTCGCTCGTGCGGTGGGAGAATTTCGCAAGACGCATCCCTATGTCGAATTCGACATACGCGCGCTGCCCACGCGACACGTGGTCGAGTACGTGAACAACAATCAGGCGGACTTTGGCATTCTCGATGTGGCCGCGCCTTCGGGCACGCTGGAAATCGAGGAGTTCTGTAGCGCGGAGTTGCGTTGCGTCGTGCGCAAGGAGCACGCCCTTGCGGCGCGAAAAACCATCACCCCCAAAATGCTTGACCGCGAAAAGCTGGCCACCTTCGGCGACGACACGCTGACCGGCTGGCGTCTGCGTGAAGCATTTCGCGCGCAAGGGCGCGTATTTACCAGCGCGTTCGTATCGAACAGCACGCCGGTCCTGTGCGCGCTCGCGCGTGAGGCCAACGCGGTCGCGTTAGTCGATCCATTCGCCTTGATGGGGGCCTCATTTCCAGAGCTCGTCGCGCGGCGTTTTTCGCCGGCAGTGCCTGTGGAGCCGCGTTTTCTGTTCGCGCCGGGGAGGCCGCGGTCGGTGATCGTCGATCAGTTCGTTGCGCAGTTGAAGGCAACGGCGCATGAACTCGCGATCTGAGCGTTGGACTAATTGTGCGACTCCATATACCAGCGCCATGCCGGCGCTAAGACAATCTTCTTACGCAGGCCGTGGACTTAGCAGTCGACAGTACCGCCGTGCAGTCTACGGCGAGTTAGCAGTAACTACCGATATCTTTTTGCAGCAGTCCCCGCGTTCCATTGCGACGCTCAATGCGCGAGGGTCCGCTGCGTTTGCGCCTGCTCCGCCTGCTTGCGCTTCTCTTGCGCCAGATGATGGCCCACCACACAACCACCTACAGCGCCGATGACTGCGTGATGCCCAGCGTAGTGGCCGGCTACGCCGCCCACAACAGCGCCTTTCAGGCATCCTTCGGCACCGGCAGCGCCAGCACATACAAGCAGGACACTTCCCACCAATACGGCAATCAGTCTTTTCATCGTTTAATTCGTCTGTTTTGAAAGTTGGCGACGTTTATAGCAGTCCAGCGGCTTCGTCTGCGGTGGAAAACCGCGGATCATGTTCGACCGCATGTAGTTCGCCATCAGCCCAGTCTGCCGGCTAGCGATAAGTTATAACGGCGAATCATGCCCGGCAGCAAAAAGAGATCGACGAACAGCCAGATACCAACGAGGCCGATAAAAACGAATCCGACTCCCGCGAATGCCAGTCCGCCACCGATCAGCGAAAGCATCAGTTGCACGATCGCGGTGACGGTCTTACCCGCATAAAACCGATGTGCGCCCAGATAGCCGAGAAAGAACCACAGAAGGAAAGCGAGCACAATGCTCTTCTTCTGCGCGTCATACATCATCATCTGGCGGGATACATCACTCATGAAAGTATTCCTCAATAACCGTTCATCAAAAATAGCGACATCACCGCGAACGGATGTCTTCTATCGGTAGCGAGCCAACAACGCCTGGTACCGGACGTCTTCGCGCATCGTCGCAAACTCCGGCGCGGCATCGAGCTTGTCGAAACCTTTGAACCCCTGCCGGAACGCTTCGTTCAGGTGATCGATGACGGCATCCTGATCCCCCCGGCGCGCAGCCAGTTCAGCCTGATCAAATTCCGACGAGCGCGCGGGACCCGGCTGCCCGACGTCCACCGCTGGCGGCGCCTGCGGCACTGGTGCAGGCTTGTCGACCAAGGCTACGGGCGTCGCCACCGACGGCGACACAGCTTGCTTCGGACTCTCCTCAGGCCCCGCTACGACTGCTCCGGCGGCTTTCCCGTCGGACTGCGGCACGACTTGCGCGGCAGTCGCGTCACCCACCCGGTCGTAATACACGCTTCCGACCACCGGCACGTCGAAATGCATGCGATCCGGACCGTCGAAAAAGAACGAGACGCCGACGCCATACGGCAACTCCAGCAGGGTCTCGCCTCCTTTCTGCCTGATTGCATTCAGCGGAATGCGCGTGTCCGTCCCCGGCATGGACACGGCCTCTTTGCTGATCACGATGTCAGGACCGATCGGAAGATGCGCGCTGAAGAACGTCTGACGCTCCGCCTGCCAGTGTCCGATGATCGACGGCCGCTCCTGTCGTGAACATGCGACGAGTTGCACTCCGCACGCCACGCTCAGCAGGACGTGACTCAGCTTCATGTCGTGGCCGGACGACGGTATTTATTCACCAGCGTCTCGAAGCGCGGATCATGACGAACGACGTCGAGATCGGGATCCTTCTCCATCGCGTCAAAGTACTGGAAGCCGTTCAGGAAACTCGCCTCGAAGGCTTTGAGCGCATCGTCGGTGCGGGATTGCTTAAGCCGCAGCACGCCCAGGTTGTAATACACGAGTGACTGCTTCGGGTCGCGCGCCTGCGCGGCGTTCAACTCTTTTTCGGCGTCGTCGAGCTTGCCCTGCGCCATGTCGGCGATGGCGACCTTGATCATCTCCTTCGCCGCCGCGCGATTGCTCGCACTTTCCGCACCCGCCGCATCGCCGCTCGTGAGTTGTTCGTCCCCCGCCTTGCGATCCGCCGCGATGTCCTCGGCGGGAGGCGCGATACCGCCAGCCTCGGACGCTCCTTGAGCAGCTACAGTCGCCGCTGGCACGCTCGCTGCGATAACGGCCGACGTGCTCGCCGAGGCCACCTCGGCGGCCGGCGCGCCGCCCTGCGCAGCTTGCACCTCTTCCTGCGCCGCCTTGTGAGCGTGGATGAAGTAGAAAGCCGAGCCTCCGCCAATCACCAGCGCCGCCGCGCCAACGATCGCCGCGATCACCGGCGGCTTCGTTTTCTTGACGCCGCGGTCGTTTGGCGGATACGGATCGAGCAAGCCCTTGCAACTCGGGCAATGAAGATCCTCACCCGGCGCACGCTCGATGATCTTGTTACTCATGCCGACTTCGCAGTCGCCCAGCGACGGGCATTTGTACGTTGCCATGTTCTTTACTCCGCCTTAATTCGTTCGATGTTGCGCCACGCTCAGGCAGCCTGCGCCGCCGTGCCTGGCAAGCCGATGATGTCGCGAATCTGGGGCTTCAACGCGACGATCGCCTTGTAACCGGGGTCGTCGGTATAGCCGCCCGATTCTTCGAGGGTCTTGCGCGCGAATGCATCGAAGCGTTTGATCAGATCGCTCTTGTCGTCCCGATGCTGCAGCGCGCTGGCGATATGACGGGTCACTTCCGTCTCCACGAGCTTCTGGAGATCATCCTTCTGATCGCCATCGAAGACCGCGGACCAGGTCCGTCCGTTAAGCACGCGATCGGTCGGCAGGCCGTCGTCCTCGTAGACGAAGATCCATTCGGTCTCACCCGTCGTGCGGTTCTCGCGCGAACGGATCATGTCGAGCAGATGAGCGACCAGACGGTATGGCTTGCGCTTCGCCTGCGACGCCGCTTCGGCGGCCGTGCGCGCGTAGAGCGGCGGGAGGCGCTTGCCGTCGCCGCTGCTATGCAGCAGGTGCGATTCGTTGAAGTCGGTAAGCAGACCGTCGTAGTGACGCTTGAGCATCGGCAAGGATTCGACGAAGCGCACCGGCATCAACGAAGCGATCTTCATGATGACGATTTCATTCGACAGCTTGCCCGTCTCGACGACCGTGTCCGACGCGGAATCCTTCTGCTCTTCGAACATGCGCTTGAGCGTTGCGTGGAAAGTCTTCTGGCTTTCGCATTCGGGTAAAAACACTGCAACCGTTTTCGCCGTGCCGACAGAGCCGCCCTGATTGTTCGCCACGGCGCGGTCCGTTTCGGTCTTGTTGTACTGAAGCATCGTGCCGGACTTCTCATAGAGTTCCGACACGAAGTTCTTCAGGCCGCCCGGGTTCGCGTCGTACTGCTTCTGCAAGCGCTCGACGATATTGACGTGCAGCACCGGCTGAAGCGTTTTCGCGATCTCCGTGTGCGCCAGCTCGACGATGACAGCCGACGCCTGCGAGATGGTCGAGATGATCGCGCCGAGTGACACGCCGCGCACCAGCTTGTCGAAAGAATCGACCTCGGTGCCCGCGAGCTCGATGATTGACTGACGCACCTTCTGTGTCCGCGCGATCTGCGCCTGCTCGTCGACGATCAGCGCTTTCATCACGCTGCCGATCGCATTGCGGTCGAAGATGCGGTCCTGATGGATTGCGTCGGTGCTCGCGAGGCGCGCCGCCTGTTCGTCGTGCACCTGCTCGGTCGCCGCAGCGAGATTTTGATGCAGCGCGTCGATCAGTCCGCGCAGCGACACGAGTTCATCCTTGATGAACGGAATCAGCCCGCACGCGAAACGCTGACCTTCGATCAGCGTGCGCAGCGCGAAGAGATCCTGATATTGCATCGCCATCTCGGTGAACAGGCCGCCGCGCTTGTCGGTGAGATGCTTGCCGAGAAAGCCCACCTGGTTGAACTGGCTGTTCAGCTCGTCGATGCGCTTGACGATCGCCTGTTCCTTGGCGGGTCCCTTCGTCACTTCTTCGTTAAAGAGTGCGAGGCGCTCGCCCAGCATCGCCACCAAAGCGTCGACGAATTGACGCAACTGAATGAGCGAATGCGTGCCGATCTTCCAGTCCGAGAACAACTGCTTCTCGATCTGACGGCTGACATGCCGGGCCATTTCCAGGCGTGCGTTCGCCTTGATCTCATAGAACTTGCGCACGCCGCCCATCGTCCGGTACGTCTCGTCGAAGACCTTGGCGAGCCGCGAACTCATCGCGTGAACCCACGTGGTCTGTTCGAGCGTCTGGTCGGCGCGAATCTCCGGCGCGAGGCGGCTCACGATCTGCTTCCAGTATTCGTGCGCGGGCTTCCACATCGTGTTCTTCGCGTCGTCTTCCAGAATGCCGCTCTCGAGCGTCAGGTGCGTATCGCTCAGCAGCAGCTTCTGGAACACATCGGGCTTGCGCGCCTCCGAACCCCAGTCTTTCTGGACAGGCTCGTCGGCATAACCTTCGCCCTGACGGAAATTGTTGAACATGAGCTGACGCGTGGCCTGCTCCGCGAAGCCATAGGCGAGGTATTCCTTGATCTCCTGCTCCGGCACGACGATGCGCTCGACGCCGAACGACAAAAACAGCTTGGCGCGCGCCTTGCCGATCTCGTCCTCGGACTCAAAATTCTTGATATCGTTCTCGCCCTTCTCCGCGCGGCCGAGCCCTTCCCATTGCTTGTTGAGTGTCTTCTGATAAATGAACTCCGCCACGATGCGCGGCAGTTCAGTATCGACATCGAACTGCAGGTTATGCTCGTTGACGTTGTTGACGAGATAGCAGCCGTTGAAATAGGTGTCGTGACTCATCGGCGATCCGTCGAGCACGCTGCGCGGATGATATTGCCCCACGGCCATCGCGTTGAGTTCCGCGAGCGCTGCATAGCCGTTCGCATAGTAGTTCGAGAATCCGGCCACATTGCGCACGCGCTTCGAATCTTTCTCCGGCAACAGTGCGTAGATCAGGATGCGATGCAGATCGGCCTCGGCGTACTTGTTGCGGATCAGCGCGACGGCATCGACGATCGAACCGCTGCCCGTGCCCCCCGCGAGACCGCAAACGATATGAATGGTCACGCCCTTGCGTCCCGGCCCCTGCTCGAGCACGCGCATGCGGTCCTCGACCGCCTTGACGAATTGCGCGGCATTCTGCGCGAACACCAGCCTTCCGAGCTTGCGGCGCTGCGCCGCGCCCGCGATGCCCGGCTTCACGAAATCGAAGACGCTGCGCGGCTCGATCCAGTCGCTAAGACCGGGGAACGATGCAGGATCGTCCAGCACGGGACGCACGTTGCTGGCCGTGTTGATGACGTACTGGCTGCGCGCCAGCTCGATATCTTTGCCCAGTACGCGCCATTCGTCGTGCTTGTCGAGCTCGTCGGTGGACGTGTCGACATACAGATATTCGAAGCGCGCTTCCGACGGCGAATTGCCCTGCACATCGCGATCGCGCTCGACCGTCTTGCGCAGATTACGGATGATCTTGCCGCCCGATCCGCCGAGGCCAATGATGAGGTGGTTATGTTCCATATGTCAGCTCGTTCGTTTTCCCGGTTCGCCAATGTCGGCAATGTCACTCGTGGGCGAGGTTGATCTTCAGATAGAGATTGGCATCAGACGTGGCAGCCGGTTTGACCACGTAAGAGGCGACCTGGCCTCCCGTGGCGGGCGCGGAGTCGTCACTGAATGCGATGCCCTTCGCCGCATAGCCCGTGTCCGCGGCGGCGGTCGTCGTCGCTGTCGTGCAGGCGGCCCTGTCCTCGGCGGCGAATGCGATACCCTTTGCCGCATAACCCGTGTCGGCGGCCGCTACTTGCACCGCCGCGTCGGACGACGATGCGGGCGCGGGTGCGTCCGCCGTCAGCGCGCCGGGATTGGGCGTGCATGCTTGCGCAACGGATGGAACCGGCGTCGAAACGAAGTCGGGCGTATAGCCAGACACGCGCTTGCGTAGATCACCCCCGACCGGCTGGGGCGACAGATACACCATCAGCTTTTCCATGCCGGGCTTGTTGTCGAATACGAACGAGCCGCGCGCCGGGAGGAACACGACGCCCATTGCGTCGACGAAGTTGTCCTGCGAGGGCTGCGGATAGATTTGCGTGATCGAGCCGTCGGGTCCTTCGTTGAGGATGTACACATATGACGGATTGTTGACCTTCACGCCGAGCTGGAAGTGCTCACCGCTCTTGAACACGCGGCGCGCGAGAACATCGCGTGTCGAGCCATCGGGCTGCTTGAGCCTGATGAAATAGCTGGCGCCGACGTTCGCGATTTTCTTGCGGGAAGACACTTTCACCACGTGGGCCGTCTGCGCGTGAGCCGTTGCAGGCTGAGCGGATTGGTTGTCCGCAACGGCGGTGGCGTCGCCCGTGGATGGCGCCGGAGAAGTCGCGACGGTGCGCAGACTATCGTCCTCACCGAAGAAGAGCGACTTGGCGGTATAGCCATCTTCGGCCATGGCATGGCTTGCGAGCGTGGCAAGCGCTAGCGCGGCAAAAGCGTGACGCATGATGAGTCTCCGGAATGCTGAAGGAAGCTGTTGTGGAAAGTGCGTTTTACTGAAGATCGTTCTGGTCCGGCGGAATCGTCGACCACTCGCGAGGCACCTGATGGCGTTCGCCCTTCGATACTTCCTGTGCCTTCTCCGATGTGAAACGGCTGGCATCGCGAAACGCTGGCGCGAGTTGCCCGTGGTAGTGATCCAGGTAGGCGAACAGCGATTGTGTGAAGAACGAACCCTTCAAAACCTGGTCGTGCGCGAGCGGACTTTCGAATGTGCCGTTCTTTGGGCCGAGCGATTCTTCGTTCGGACTGGTCGCGGTGATGATGTTGTAGCCCGCGCGGCTGCGGTCGATCACAGTGCGCGCCTTTTGCGTCCCGCCGGTTTGCTGCACGCCGTCGTCCGAGAACCGAATGCCCTTCGACGTATAGGAGTCGCCGGTCCACGACGCGAGCGAGATGCCTTCGTACTCGTTACGGTTGCCATTGGTCCGCCGCACATAAGCGGCGCCTTCGTCGACGATGTCATTGAGCATGTCGCCGCTATAGCATGTGTCGATCACCACTCGCGTGACATGACTTGGTTTGCGCGCGAGATCCTGAACGAGCGTGTCGGGCACCGCATGCTGCTGAAAGTGCAGGATGATTTCCGGGCCGTCGTTCGAACGAACTGTCTCCTCGTTGCCCGAGTCGTAAGCCATGATCGACATCTTGCGTTTGTCGCCCGGCACCGGCACTGGCATGTTGCCGTGACTCGATACATAGATGAAGACGTCGTCGTTCGGGCGAATCTGCTCATTCAGGCGCGCGATGGCGGCTTCGATGTTGGCTTTCGTCGCCTGTTGATTGAGCAGTGCAGTCACGCGATAACCCGCGCGCTCAAGGTAGTGCTGAACGACCTCGGCGTCATCCGCGCCTTGAATATCGGGCAGGTGATACGGATCGGCAAAATGATTGATGCCCACCACCAGTGCGCGCTTCACCGGCTGCGTGGCCTTTTCCGCCTGGGCGCGGTTATAAGCGGCGAGCGCCTTGCCGGCTTCGGTGTCCCATCGCTTCTTGAGGACATGTTCCGGATAGAACGGCGAAGTGGATTTGATGCCGACGATCGACTGCACGATGAGGAACGCGGTGTCGACCTGATCCTCGTCGCGATAAGTCCCGATCAGCTGAATGCGCCCAGTGTTGTCGCGCGCGACCGATGCCTGCGTGAGTCCGTGGGTCGCGAACTTGAGCTTGATCTGCTGAACGAGCGGTTCCGGCACGTTATAGGCACGGTAGGCGTTCTGGAATCCCGGCAGACTGCTGGCCGCGCAAGCGCTCAGCAGTACCGGGGCAATGAGGCACGCAAGGCGTGCGATAAGCCGTTTCATAGCAATCCGGGAAGCGCGCGAGCGCCTCCCTACCCTCGATGCGGATTCAGGGAACGGACAGCCGGCGCGACGTCGGCCGGCCCGATGTTTACTGACTTACGACCAGCGGCTTTTGCTGGACGTCCGGCTTCCCGCCGCTCGACGACGCCACGCTGACCTGATAGATGAACTTGCTGCCGGGCTTCGCATCCGGAGGAATGGGCACGTGAACCGTGTCCTGCTGCTCGCCGGGTTCGAGCGTGAGTTGCTGCGTCGCGTTCTGCGTCGGGAAAGGCACCTCGGTCTGCTTGTCGCCCTCGACGACGAATAGCTTGCGCTCGATGGTGACGGGCGCGTCATCGCCCTGCGGCGTCATGACGATGAAGTTGCTGGTGACATCCGCCTGGCTGCCGGCCGCGACGACTGCAGGCACATCGATGGACCGCACCTTCGTCACGAAGCCCTGCTTGGGGTTGTAGTGGATTTCCTTCTTGACCTTGTCGTAGTCTTTGGTGCGCTGGAGCTTTGACTCAGGAATCCACGAGGGGTTTTTCTTGTAGCAGGTGTCGATTGCGGTGTAATAGGCCGTCGCGAAGCCGGCTACCCCGCCGGCGACGGCGCCGATCAGCGCGGCCTTGCCCGCATCTTCGCTCTTGTGGGATACGAGCATGGCGCTCAGGCCGGCAAGCGCGCCCAGTCCTGCGCCCTTTGCCGTGGTGAGAACCTGTTCTTTCTTGACACAGGAGTTGAGATCGTCGTTAGCCGATTCCTGAGCATTTGCCCCCGCGCCCATGAACAGCATTGCAGTCGCAATGGTCGCGCAAGCCGCTGCGCGCTTCTTATTCTTGATCATTCTTTTGGTCTCTCGACTTTGTTATTGGACATCCCGATGCGTCGACTGAATAGTTCAATTGCTTTTCTGTCCAGTCGCAGCACTTCTATTTTTTGCCGCCTTTTTTTGTATCGGCGCTTTGAGCGGTAACTTTAGCACTTCATTCTCACAAAAAAAAGAATGCTGTGCGATACACCCGCAAAAGCACAGGATTTATCCATCTCGATATTTGAGGCAGCGAGAAGAAGCGACAAGGCAGAGAGAGAGATGAACCGCAGACGTAGAACCGCCCCACGATCATGCAATGACGTCAAAGAGATGCCTTTGGCGAGAACCCGGATGCAGGCGCAAGCCATCGCCCCGATAACGGAGATAAAGGCAGTCAACGACCACAACAATACGAGAGCTCCTGGCAATCGCCAGCCACATGCTGTCAATTTTTGTCGCCGGCACAAGCTCGGGCGAGGCGGCATGCATCTGTCAATACAACGGCACAAGTACTCTTGTCGGCAGCTGGTCATCCCTGAGTGGTCGCTCGCAGGCATTGATCGAAAGACCGCCAATACCGGATCGTGCGCATCGCCCCCCAACGACTGTTGTATTTCCCGCCAAATCGGGAAAAGACGAACTTGCTTGTAAATCCGCGCCGCCCTAGACTGTCGAAAAATTACTAGATGTGGCCTCCGGGGAACAATGAAAAGAAATCTTGTCATCAGCGCAGTGAGTGCGATGCTCGCGGCTTGCGCAACCGTATCCGTGCCTCCTCAAGTCAAGGAAGCGCCCACTCCCAGAACGCAACAGCAAACCGCGCAAGTCGCAATCTCGGCGACTGACGAAAAGGCGGTCAAACGAAAGATCGCCATCGGCCGATTTAGCAATGAAACTCGCTACGGCCGGACCTTCGTCACCGATGCGAGCCTCGACCCACTGGGTAAGCAGGCGAGCGACATCCTGGCAAGCCGGCTGGTAGCGTCGAAGCAGTTTCTCGTTTTCGAACGCCCCGATATTGCGAAGGTGGCCGCCGAACAATCCCTTTCGAAAGACGCCGGCCTGATAGGTGTGGACGCGCTCATTCTCGGCTCGGTGACTGAGTTTGGTCGCAGCACCACGGGCAAGACAGGCTTCCTGAGCGCGACGAAGGTGCAAAACGCCCATGCGAAAGTCGAGCTGCGACTGGTCGACGTCAAGACGGGCTATGTCTTCTTTTCTGCATCCGGTACGGGTGAAGCTTCCACCGAGTCGGGAGAAATCGCAGGATTCGGGAGTCGCGCCGACTATGACGGCTCGCTTAATGACAAAGCAATCTCCGCTGCGATATCCGACGTCATCGGCCGCATGATGACAAAGCTCCGCGAGCGTCCGTGGAAGTCTGACATCCTCAAGACGGACGGATCGACGGTTTACATCAGCGGCGGCGCGTTGCAAGGAATCAAGCCTGGTTTGACGCTTCACATCTACAAGCCGGGTGAATCGATCCAGAGCGGGCAAACGGGCTTCACCATCGCATTGCCGCCGACTCCCGTCGCGACCATTCGCGTCACTTCGAATTTTGGTGACAGCGAAGTGAACGAAGGCTCTATGGCACTTGTGACAAGCGGGTCCGTCACAAAAGACAAATCTCTGTTCGTAGCCGAGTAACTGACAAATGATGCAATCCATTTGCGTGGCAGCGCTCGTCGTTGCCCTCGCGGGCTGCGCTATGCCCCATAGCCAGGTCGTTTCGGGCAGCGCCCGCCCCACCCTGAGCCTTATCGGCGCACCGAGCGGCAGCGAACTCGTGCTCGACGGGCAGTTGATCGGACCAGCGAACCAGTACAACGGAGTCAACGGCGTGATGGTCATCGAGGAGGGCCCGCACTCCGTTGAAGTGCGTCAAGGCAACACGCTATTGGCAAAGAGAAGAATCCTGGCTGCCAGTGGAGAAGTAGTCACAGTGGACGTAACGAGCGGAGGGCAATAACAATGAAGTTCTCGACATTGGCAGTCGTGCTCACAGTAGCCGGATTGACCGCTGCCTGTGCGCCTCAGCCGAAATACGCATGGGGAGACTACGAGTCGTCCCTGTACGAACACTACAAGACGCCGGGCGATACTACGGCATTTGCTCAGCACCTGGCTGATACCATTAGCAAGGCGGAGGCATCGGGCAAAAAGGTGCCGCCCGGAATCTACGCTGAATATGGCCAGGTCCTGCTTGAGTCCGGTAATTCGAAACAGGCCGCTGTCTTCTTCGAAAAGGAAAAGACCACCTGGCCTGAGTCGACGGTCTTCATGACGACCATGATCAGAGTCGCCTCTGGCACGAAGGAGGCGAAACAATGAGCGTAGCAAACCGCTTTTTGAAACTTGCTCTCGCCGTTACTTCTGTCGTCGCGATGGCAGCGTGCGCGCCGGTTCCCGTTCATAACGATTACACGACGTTCCGGCATGCCGACCCGCATTCCATTCTTGTCGTGCCGGTTATCAACCGCAGCGTCGACGTGGATGCGCCGGACTACTTTCTGTCAACGATCACTCGGCCGTTGGCAGAGCGCGGCTACTACGTGTTCCCGGTCAACCTCACAAAGCGTGTGATGGAGGATGACGGGCTTGGTGACGCTAACCTCGTTCACTCCAACGATCCGACCGTTCTGGGCAAGATGTTCGGTGCGGACTCGATCATGTACATCACCATCAACCGGTGGGATGCGAGGTATGCGGTTCTAGCGACATCGGTAACCGTCGAACTCAGCTATGCGTTGAAGAGCGGCACCACGGGCGAAACGCTTTGGACGCACAAACAGACCATGGTCTACTCGCCGCAAGCCGCGAACGCGGGTAACCCTCTTGCGACGTTGCTTGTAGCCGCGATCACGGCGGCGATCGCTAAGGCGAAGCCGAACTACGTTCCTCTGGCTCAGCAGGCAAACGCTATTTCCGTCAACAAAGTTGGCCAAGGACTGCCGGCCGGCCCATATGACGGCAAATACAAGTCTGACGGTTCAACTTTCTGAGCCGGTCGCCATAGTTCTAGATGGAATGTTCCCGCGAGGGTAAGCGCGGGAACATTTTTCAGAGGAGGCGACAACCGCTATGCTTGACCGATGCGGACGCGAAATTTTTCTGCGAAGTCGTTGCGGAATGACCTAACACATGCAAACCATGACGCCTGTCGGTAAGCGGCGTCACGAGCCATCGGCGACTGCAAAGGCTCGAGTAGACCTAAATGATGTGCGTCGTAGGTCGGCGCGCGGGATGCTTGTCGTCTTCCTTCTCGCGCTCGGCATCGCGTCAATCTGCTTCGGACTTTACAGCCTGATTCCAGCATTCGACGTTTTTGATCGTCCGACTCCGCTCAAAAGCTGATTCTCGCGCGCCCTCTTGGCGATCGCGATCGGAGTCATCGCCCCGCTTCAAAGTCAAGCGAACGAGGAACTCATGTCCAGCAAAGAACCCAAGGATGTCGACTCGGAAGCTTCGATCGTTCGCTTCTTGAATGAAACGCATCGTTTGCATGACTCGTGCATTACATCCTTTGAGTTTGATGATGGACGCTTCGTCGATCAAAACGGGAGCATGCACTGCGGCGCCGGCAATGAAGCCAGGTTGACGTTGAACTTCGACAGTCAAATCGGCAAGCCGCCAGCGAAATTCAAGTTAGTGTTTACAGGTGTTTCCCGATTTGAATACAGCCATGACGCTGCGCATGACGGCTTGATCTTGTCGTGCGAAGTCTAAATTGATAACGGCATGGTGCGCTTTGCGTGCAATGAATGGGATAGGGAGCCCCGTCCGCTAGTCGTGGCGAAGGCCTTCCAATACCTTGCGATGGTCTAGATCGTACGACTTTGCGGTCCGGGAGACGCCATCGGAATTGCCACATAAGGTGCTATCGAAGACTATCCGACCGCACGCTTTCCAAACCAAGCCTCTATCAATTTATCGCGACGACGATTTTTCCCGCGATTCCACCACTTTCCTGGCACTCGTGCGCATCTGCAATGCGCTCCAATGGCACAATCTTCCCAATGGTCGGGGCATAAACGTTCGCCGCCAGACATGCGTTGATAGCGGCGACTGCCTCTAACTTTGCATGACCCGGCACGGTATAGATGTAGACGAATCGGAAGACGCATCCTTTAACCATGGCCTTAAGAATGGGCAACGCCAACTGCTCGCTCGCGTTCTCAAGACCATAGGTGCTTATCACGCCGCCTGTGCCTATACACGCGAGATCGATGTCCAGGTTGGTGGTGAGCGCCACCTCAACGATGCGGTCGAACCCTTGATTGCGGCTCGCGGACCGCAGTGCTTCGACGACCGCATCATCTGTTCGAAGCACGACGACGTCTGCCCCTGCTCTGCGTGCGCTGGCTTCGTGCTCTGGTTTGGTTACCGTAGCCGCAACCCAGGCGCCGGCCCATTTTGCCAGCGCGATTGCTGCGGAGCCAACAGCGCCGGCTCCGCCATGGACGAGTACTCTAAGGCCGGTAATCGGGCCATCGGCAAAGAGGCAGCGGTGGGCGGTCAAGGCAGGTATGCCTAGACACGCACCCATTTCAAACGACACATTCGCATGAAGCGCAGCGGCTTGTACCGCAGGGACGACAACGTACTCGGCGGCGGTACCATGTGGCCTCCCGTATTGAGCCTCATAGAGCCAGACGCGATCCCCGATCTGGTGTGAAGTCACCCCGGCTCCCACTTTGTCAATGGTACCTGCCCCGTCCTGATGAGGAATAATGGCAGGAAAGCCCATTTTGGCTGAAAATCCTGTACGGGCCTTGATATCAGATGGATTGACACCCGATGCGTGAAGTTTGACTCTTACCTCATTAGGCCCTGGTTCCGGGAGCGGGAACTCCCCCAACTTGAGAACCTCACTGGCTCGACCTTGGCGATCGTAATAGGCGGCTTTCATGACCTCTCCCTCCCGGCAGCAATCTGCGTAAGGGACTCAATATCAACGCTACAAAGTTTGTGCACAAGTAGGCACACGTTTGATATATAGGGCAAAACAGTATCCTAATGGATCGACAAGATGTCTCTTTTGAATAAATACCCGTGCGCAGTTCAAGTCACTGTCGACGTTGCCGGAGGCAAATGGAAGCCGCTCATCATTCACTATCTGATGGGTGGAACAAAGCGTTTCGGCGAGTTGCAACGCCTCATTGGCACGGTGACGCAACGTTCGCTTACACTACAAATCCGTGAGCTTGAATCGCACGGTATCGTCCGTCGCGAAGTATTCAATGAAGTGCCGCCACGCGTCGAATACACACTGACCGAGTTCGGCCGGACGCTTACACCCGTGCTTGACGCGATGAAGCGTTGGGGCGAAGACTATATCGATAGCGCCCGAGATGTGGATGTAGACCGCCGCGATTGAGGCACCGTGATGTGACCGTAAGCGATCAGCTCGCACGAACTTATTAAAGCGGCCCTTAGGCCGAATTCCCGTCTTCCGATGCGACTAAACAAGCGTCTGCAGTGCCGTTGAAGCTTCCATATCTGTCGCGCGTGGTCGACCGGCCCTAGAGGGTCGCATTGCGCCGATTCGCTCTTGAAATTGATCGCCGGAAAGCGGCCAGTCGAAATCCGCTTTCCGGAAGCGCGTCGCGATCGGGCCAAACGAGAAGAACCCGCGATCCAGAGTGGCAAGTCTAGTTCTGGTAAAGCGGCATCGCTGGAGCGGATGTTGTTCAATCGCGCGGCCAGCATATTGCTAGCGGCGCGTGAGTTCGAGCGCCGTTGGCCTTTTGAGGCAGCAGACGTTCAACTGCATCTCATTGCTTTCCCGCACGCGCCGACGGACTTCGGCGCGTCCGTCGGAACGTCGCTTCAAGCAGGCTGTTCGAAACTGCCGGGGCTCTTGTCCGAGGCCGTCCACTGCGGAGTCCGAACTCGCTCCGCCTTCTGCAAGCCGGCCTTCAGACCTTCCGCGTCGAAGTCCTTCGTATAGACTGGCGTGCCAGGCTGGTGACGCCAGGAGTCGTCGATCCCGCCATTATCGACCGCATCAAAACCCACCTCGTTGACGAGTTGCATCACCACCGCCTTGGCGTCGGCGCTATCGCCCGAGACTGGCAGCGCAATCCGCCCTGGGGTGCCTTCCGGCTTGCCGAGATTGCGCAAATGATCCGCGTAGATGTTGTTGAACACTTTGACTACAGGCCTGCCGATCTGCTGCGAAACCCACGCGCTTTCCGTCATCCCGGACTCGATCGCCTCGATGCGGCCATCACGCTCTCGTGGATAATAATTGCCGGTATCGATTACAACCGTTGTTTCGGGTACATCGTCGAACAGGCTCGCAGGCAGATCAAGGACCTTCTTCTCGGGAATAGTGATTACGATCACTGCTGCATCGCGAACTACATCCGCGAGTTCGGCTGGCTTTGCACCCGTTTCGCGGGCGACATCGGCGAGCGTTTCCGGTCCACGCGAGTTGCCGATCAGCACCTCGTGTCCATGTTCGACCCAGCGCAGTGCCAGTACACTTCCAATATTTCCCGCGCCAATAATGCCAATTTTCATACACCCTCCTGTTCTTCAGTTGACTTGAGCGCAACGCGCGCATCATCTGTGCCCGCAGGGTCGACCGTCCCCTCACACTTGCATAGCCTAGCACCATCCGGACTGAGAGACCGGGTCATCAAAGAGGACCCAGACCCTCTTTCGCGAAGCCGAGATCGCGGGCCTGGCGTAGGCCTCATGTGAGAGTTTCGCGGTGGGTGGCGGGTAGAAATAGCACACGTGATACGGGACCTTACCACCGATATGGTTTTACTCGTTTCAGTCCGCCGTCCGCACTGCCGTTTTGCAAACTCCAGCCCATGATCCAGTGTGGGCGGAGTGCGCTATTCCCGTTTTTTATTTTTAGGTGAGCGAGTCGCTGACGAAGACGTTGTAAGGTGGGAATTCAAGATCCAGATTTTCGGGAATGGGTATGCCGTTTCCGCAATAGTCGATCTCGACATCGGCTAAATGACCCGACTCGTCGGCGAAGAGCAGGATCTCGATCGAGCCCCCAACCTCCAGTTCCGACCGATCGTGGAAGTCCGCTTCAAACACCATACGGTAAGGCTGCCCGCTCGAAGCTATGGCTATGGGAGGAACTTCGTCGGGCGTGGCCAGCGACAGGCTAAAACTGTTACATCCACATTCGCAGAGCCTGACTATCTGCGCATTCGCGAATTGCGCTGCAAGCGCGTCACGATTTGGAAATGGACAGTGTTCAAGGATGAACGTAACCCAATAAGCTGCTCGTTCCAGATTGTTTGGCATAGGTGTCTTGGTATCTCGGCTTCCGGCTTCGACGCGTCGATTGTCGGTGATTTCAGTCGGGCTGTCGAACGATCGCGACTGGCCGTACACTGCCCAACGCGACTGCCCAAGACCGACTCCAAGGGACAGCCGGCTTTTCGGAAAACGGACGTTGACGATGGTTGCCGCGTACCGCATGATTGATGCATGAACTTCAATGCGCTCCACACTGCGACAACAACCACGACCACCTATGGTGGGTCGTAGGTCAGTACGCGCAACGTTACGTATTAGCCAAGGCCCCGCCAGAGATGAAAGGGGCCTTTTAGTTTCTCCGTCATCACTGGCACAATCAGGAGAAACAGCATGAATCAATCTGCTCTAAGACGCCCTGCCTTATTGATCATCGATATGCAATTGGGCCTTTTTAACGGCTCGGACAAGCCGTACGAGGGCGACCGTGTGCTAAAAAATATCAACCAACTCATTAAGCGCGCACGCGGCGCCAATGCTCCGATATTCGCTGCCCGTCACACTGGGCCAAGAGGCACACCCATCGAACCGGGCAGCCCGCTTTCTCAGTTGGTACCCCAGTTGGATGTGGACGTGAAACGCGACTTGATATTCGATAAAACCAGGCCTTGTTGCTTTTTCGGCACGTCGCTCGGCGAGCGGCTCGCCGAAGCAGGTACCAGCGAGTTAGTCATAGTCGGAATGAAGACTCAATATTGCATCGACGCAACCTGCCGAACTGCGGCCGACATGGGTCTCAGGCCAGTTCTGATAGCGGATGCTCACACCTGCATGGACACACGTGTATTGCCAGCAAGAGCGATCATCGAACACCACAACGCTACCTTGGATGGATCCTTCGTGACGCTGGCGAGCGCTGCCAACTACGAGTTTTGAGTTTGTTCGATCGCGAGTCCGGGACATTCGGCTCGCGTGTCGTCACTTCGCTTTGTCGCGTCGAACGTCTCAAACTGGCCGAACCGGGCCGACAGAAGCCTCGCGGAACGCTGATCGCGGCAGATGCGCGGAAGGCATGGATCGACATACAAGGGACCTTCGGCGCGCCCGGTAGCGGACATTCGCGGGCAACTATTCGACTGGTCCAAGGTCGACAGACTGTCGTCGCGGCGCGGGGGAAGGACCTCCGTCAGGGGCACCAGTGGGTAAAGCCGACCGCGCCCAGGGTCTTGGGCACCGTCTGCGTAATAGTCAGGCGCAGACCTCGCCCCGCCGCACCGATTGATTGAAGCTTACTGCTATGCCTCGCTACCGCCCTTCCATAAAGGCCGAAGCGCATGTTCGCGCGGTAGTTCTCGGGGCGCATCGCCTGCTAGCCCGTAAACTTCAATACCACTCAATAGACCAGCGCTCTCAAAAATAAATATCCCAGTCGGCGCATCATCGGGACCAAATATGAAGTCCCCAAGAATGTGTACGCCGGGGGGCGCTGGTTCGTGACCTTTGATTTGGAAATTGATAGACCCGCAGCCGCAGGGGCAGCGCCACGGCGTTATCTCCGCAACTGCGAGTTGCTCAACAAATTCTCGCGCTTCCGGCTCACCATGTTCAAGCATCCAACGAGCCAGGGACATCTCTGATGCAGACAGTGGGCGGTTCTGTGCAGGAGTCATGGTGTGAGAATTCGGCCGTGATCCTTCGGATTGTGAACGATGTACATAGCGGCGTCGAGTGACGGAACTGGCCGGTCCCGGGCCTACACGAACACCACGGACCGCTGATCGCGGCAGATATGCGAAAGGCATGGATTGGCACACTTCGACCCTTCGCCCCGGCGGAAACTCGACGGCGGTTCCGAAGTGTGCTGCGGCCGTTCGCTCGGTCAGGTTGGGCGGTAGCTGCCTGGCGTTCCTGTCGAGAACTTCTGGCGCGCGGTCATCAAATCGCCGGCAGAAAATTCGGGCTCTCAGATCGGCCTACAAACCGCTCGCAAACATCGGCTATGCATTGCGACAGAACCGATTCGACGCTAGGCGACGAACCGGATCTCGCTGTTCTCGATGGCAGCCTGGTTGCCGTATTGCCAGGTGATGTTGCGGTGTTCATGTCCGATCGGCAGACCCGAGTAGATCGGCAGGTCGAAGCCGACCAGCACGTCGACAAGCATCTGCTCGAGCGTGAAATCCGCGCCGTCCGGGATCGGGCAGCGCGTGAATTGCCCGAGTACGAACGCGCGCGCCCCGTCGAACGCGCCGCTCAGACGCAGTTGCGTCAGGCTGCGGTCGAGCCGGTAGCCTAATTCCGTCACGTCCTCCAGCAGTACGATCGCGTCGCGTGAGTGAAGCGACCAAGGTGTACCCGCGACGCTCGCGAGCACCGTCACGTTGCCGCCGCACAGATATCCCCGCACGGCACCAGAGTCACCAGACAAATGCCGCAGGCTCAGCGGAAAGCGTTTGCCACCAGTCAGCGCGGCTCGCACGTCGGCACGCGTCGCGTCGTCGACCTTGGTCGCCAGGCTGTGGAATGTCGGGCCATGCAACAAGCGCACGCCGGGTCGGTCGGAGAGCGCGCAGAAAAGCGACGTCGCGTCGGAAAAACCGATGATCGTCTTCGGCGTCGCGATCTCGTCGGGCAGGTGCTCGAGCAGGTGCGCGCAACCGAATCCTCCCCGCGCGAGCCAGACGACGTCGATCGACGGGTCCATCAGCATGCGCCGCAGATCGCTCGCGCGCTCCTCGGCAGTTCCGGCGAAATAGCGGTACCGGCTGCCGAGATGCGCGCCCGTCTGGACCTTGAAGCCCCAGCTCTCGACGAGCGCGATGCCACGCTCGATGCCTAGCGGATCGGGTACACCCGCGGGCGCGACTACGCCCACTGTCTTGCATCTTGATTCCATTGAACAGATACCGTGGATAAAGAACCTGCTGACTATACCCGACACTGCCCGCGCGCCGCTCACCCCTGCAAGGCGACATCGAACGCGTTGGGAGGCCCGCCTCCGGCTTCCGGGAATCCGTTTCGCTGCCAGCACCGCCTCAGAATTACCGTCGATGCGAATTCGCCGACCGAAGGATTGAATGGCCGTTTGCACAATGCAAATGTCATTGGGGTAGTCGCGCAACGCATCGGCTAAAGGTTCGTTGCTGGCCGCGTGCTGCCTGAAGCGTCGGGCGCAAGTCGACCCACAAGCGACAGTCGGGCATCTCCAGAGCGGCCACTCGCCGACGTGCGATTTCGCGAGGGTTTGCAGCTAGCGCGCATTAGCCCCCTTTCCATGTCGGCGATCGAGCAACTGCCACTTCGCGATCCGATATGCCGTTCGGGCTCTCAAACTACCTCGCCGTCGCGCGATGGTTTAGTGAAGTCTTCAGTTTCCGGGGATGGGCAGAAAAAGCCCGTTTGCTCCGCTTTCACTCGCCTGCCGCGCCGCGCCTGCAATTTCGCGACAATCGCGCGACGCGCCGGCACTTCGATCAGGTAATAGCAAAGTACGCCATCAGCGGACGCGGATATGTTCGTGCTCGTGACCCACGGCAGTATCTACTTCGAGAAACTCTTGTCGCTCTGACTTAATCGCGCGCGCGGCAGTTCCGCGGTCATCGTCTTGCCGCAAATTCGCCAATGAATCAGCTACCGACTGTCCGGTGGGCAAGTCGGTATGCGCGCGGCGTCACACCGGTGTATCGATGAAATACTTCGGTGAAATGCTGCTGAGTCCGAAACCCCGCGCGCGCGCCAACGTCAACCAGAGGAGGGGTTTGTTGGCACAACATCGTCCTGGCAAATTTCACCCGTTCGAGTGTCACGTACAGATGCGGTGGGGTACCTGTCGCCGTTTTGAAAGCGCGTGCAAAGTTTGATGCACTCATGTGCACCAGCACTGCGAGTTGCCCGACCAGAATGGTTTCGGCTATGTGCTCATGAACGAAGGCTTCAATGCGAGTCAGCATTTGACGCGTAAGAGGCATGTCCGGCACTGCCGCACCGGCACAATGCCCATAGCGCAGAGCGACGTGCACCGAGACGACATCGGCAAACGCGTCGGCGCAGGCAGCGTCGATGAGATCCGCATGATGCAAGGTAGTCAGTGTGCCCGCGGCCTCGCGCAGGAACGGATTCCAAAACCTGGACCATCTTGGGACCACGTCAAACGCCAGTTGCGAGACTTGCCCAAGTACGCCCGGTTTGAGTGCGATAACCCATCCAGCGGGATTGTTGTCAGCGACTGCGGCCAACTGCGCCCCCACCGGGATAATTGCGACAAATGGCGCACTGATCAGAATAGAACGGCTTATTTCGGGACCGTCGCCGCCTGCAGTCCCCGCAACAGTGCAACCTGTCGGTATAACCAGGCGAAGTCCCTGCATTGAATTCAGCCAGCTATCGGTGAATGCGATATTCATCGGTTGGCAGCGCAACCCGTGCTGCGGGGTCGACCCTATTTCTTGCTTCATGGGTTAAGCAGACGCCTGCAAAAAGCACGGACCGAGGCGAGATCTAATCCGGACGTTTTTGGGTCTACCTCCTCCCGGAGGAGCGGATGAATCAGCACTGCATTCCGTATCGAGGCAACGAGACGGTGAAGATGCAGCCGGTGCCAGGGACGTCGCGCACACTGAGAACGCCGTCATTCGCTTCGACGCTAGACTTTGCGATTGACAAGCTCAGCCCCACATCAGTTTTATCGGTAGTTCGCTGCATGAACGGAACGAACATTCGCTCAATGTCGCCAGGATGGAGGCCGCCGCAGTGATCTTTCACATCGATGAGTATTCGATCAGACAGCGCGTATGCGTCCAACATGACTTCCGTATGAGGCTGCGTGAATTTGATGGCGTTCTGAAGGAGGCTCCCCACGGCTGCACACAACTCGTCGCGGTCCCCCTTCACGGCAAGACGGAAATCGATATCGGCGATCGTCAGCGTGCAGTGGTTCAACTGCGCCAGAACGCTGGCGGCGATACCCACTTCAGCGATGAAGTCGTCGACAGGGAATATTCTCACCTGTATGGAGTTCATGCTAAAAAGGCGCACTTCGTCAACAGAGCGATCGATCAGCTCGCGTAAGCCGTCGAGGCTGCGCTCCAGAACTGTCCCCGTGGCGCCAGTCAGACTTAGATTTGCTTCTTTTGCGGCAGTAAAAGCAAGTGTTGCGGTCTGAAGCAGGTTACGCAATTCGTGCGCGAAGGACGCTAGCCGCTCGCGCGTCGCGATTTCCTGGCTGTCAACAAGCGCGAAATCGCGTTGGTCGCTGAATTCAGTCACCGCATCGGCGATGGCATTGTCCAGACATCGGTTGAGGGTACGAAATTCGTCGACAGAGAAAGGAGCATCACGCTCGTGTGCGAGATCGGTAATGGCTTGGCAAATATCGCCATAATCATGCACTGCCTCACCGATTGAAAAACCCAGGATCAATAGCTCGCGCCCGTGCTGCGCGGCTGCCAGACCAATTTCCGATGGAACCCCGCCGCCGCCCGCAGGACCGGAAATCCTGAGGCCGTCCATCGGGTCCGACGACTGTTCTGCCCGAAGAACTCTTATCAGTTGCTCAAGGAAGAGCGGAACTCCATTTTCGAGCTGTTCAACCGTCGCACTTCGCCCGGGTCGCCCTGCGACCTTTGCCCGGCATCGCCTCACCAGTTCGTCGCGGTTATTCGCCAGAAAGTCATGCATCATGTTGCACCCCCGTAACCTCGCCGTTCTATTCCGCGAATTGGCTAAACGCGGTGACGGCGCGTTCAACTCCCCGCGGTGCCCCTGCATGTCGGCAACGGAGCAAAATCCTGGAATCCATACGGACGCAAGGGCCGCTACCCGCCGCGCCCATCGAGCTATGTGGCAGATCGTCGGTGTGATCATCCTACGCGCTATCGCTGAGGAAGTAATTGTTTCCCTTAGTTCCCACCTGCACCATGCAGCACTCCAGATCTGTAAGAGCTTTCATAGTCAGGGTTTTTATCTCGTCTCCAACGCCGTTGAAGCGGGCGGCGTTGAAAATTGTCGACAATTTAGTCGTCGGCGTCGACGGTCCGTTCATGGCCGAACAGAGCCACACAGTTCCCCACCCTACGCCAATTCGAGCGCAACTCCTTATCCACCTGTTCGTGTAACAGCCACAGGCCCACTGCGGGCTCGCGCCGTCGCGCGTCGAAATATCAATCACCGAAGGCGCTGGTTCGAGTTCTCAGCGCGGCGGCCACCGCGGCACGGGCCACTCAAGCCTCTATCACCCGCGCAGCGTCCGGCTGGACAAGATCAGAATCGACCGCAGTTTCGCGCACAAAATGAGCACCGAGCCAGAAAGCGCGGAAACCGTCGCGGCACCCATGCGGCCGAGCAACGGTCTTGGGCTCACGAGTCACTGCGGAGAGCATCGAAGCTTCGACCGATAAAGCGCATCTGACCGCACGTGGCTATCAGCAGGGACAAGGCCTCCTATCCAGCCACGCAGTCGGCGCGGCGAAAATCGCCCCACTGCTGAAAGCCGAAGCATCGCGCGATGCGGTACTGGCATCGATCTCACGGCTTTCGCACCGCCAGTAGATCTCCATCAATGCATCGGCAACGGCGCCTGCGCGCTGGATGACGGCGGCTCGCGCAACTGCCGGTCAATGATGAGCAGCACGCCGCTTGCCACCAGCAGCACGACGATCACGATCGAAAAGCACGATGTCAGGCTGTGCGTCGCGTCCTGTACACGTCCGATCAGCGTCGTCACCGCGAAGCCGGCTACGCTGCCCGCCGCGCTGATCGTGCCGATGCCGGCCGCGGCGATATTGCGCGGCAAATAGGTTTGCGGAATCGTCCAGAACACCGTCATCGATGCATAGATACCGATGTTCGCGAAGCAGAATCCGGCGAGTATCGCGGCCGGCCCGCGCGACAGCGCGATCACCGCGTAAGCGGCTGCCGCCAGCAGCAGCATTGCGTGAAGATGCTTGACGCGTTCGCCATGCCGGTCGGAATGACGGCTCACGAAGAACAGCCCGAGTGCGCCCGCCGCCGGCGGCAACGCGACCACCGGACCCAACAGGTGCGGCGACCAGCCGAACGTGTGCACGATCTGCGGCAACCACGTCGACAGCGTCGCGAGACCCGCGAAAATGCCCGCGTTGATCATCGCGAGCATCAGCACGAGCGGATGCGCGATCACGTGGCGCAAGCGCGCGCGTTGCGCGAGCACCGGCGCGGGCGCTTCGTCGTCCAGACGTCGTCGCAGCCAGTCGCGTTGCGGGGCCGACAGCCACGCCGCCTGCGCGGGCGCGTCGGTCAGCACACGCAAGCCGATGATGCCGAGCACGATCGCGGGCAACCCTTCGAGTAGAAACAGCCATTTCCAGCCGGGCAAACCGAGCATGCCGTCCATTTCGAGAATCCAGCCGGAGACGATGGCCGTCAGCACGTAACTCGCGGGCACCGAATACGTGAAGATCGCGTTATTGCGCGCGCGATAGCGCGCGGGGAACCAGTAGCTCAGATACAGCAGCAGACCGGGCGCGATGCCCGCTTCCGCCGCGCCGAGCAGCGCCCGCAACGCGTAGAAGCTGTAAGGCCCTTGCACGAACGCCATCAGCATCGTCACCGCGCCCCAGCCGATCGCGATGCGGGTCAGCACCGTGCGTGCGCCGAAACGCGCCATCGCCAGATTGCTCGGAATCATGAACACGGCAAACGCGAGAAAAAACAGTCCGACGCCGATGCCGAACATCGCGCCGGTCAGATGCAATTGACGGTTCATCGAAAGCGCCGCGAAGCCAAGATTGCCGCGATCGACGATGGAGACGAGAAAGAGGCCGAACACGTACGGCATCAATCGCCACGTCACCCTTCGTAGCGTCTCGCGTTCGAGCTTTTCGTCGCTATCGTTGCGCGGCTCGCGAACGACGCGGTGGCCGATCGCATCGCGTGGCGCGGGCGCGCACGGGTCGGCGGCGTCGGCGGCGCGGTTAGATTCCGGTTCCATTGACATTTCCTCTTTTCGGCGCGAGCGTGCGCGTCAGCGTGGCGAGCGCGGGTCGTACGCCCACGGCCGGCGTCGCCGGTCGGAGGATCGGTAGGCATCGATCTTCTCGCGCCGTTGCAGCGTCACGTCGATTTCATCGATCCCGTTCAGCAGCATCGTGCGCAACGCCGGCGGCGTCTCGAAGCCGAAACTTTGGCCGTCAGGCGCGCGCACCGTTTGCGCATCGAGATCGACGGCAATTTGCGCATGGCCATGCGCATCCTGCATCTGCTGCGCCAGATCCCGCACGGCGTCCTCCGGCAACCGGACCGGCAGCAGTCCGTTGCGAAAACAATTGCTGAAAAAGATCTCGCCGAAACTCGGCGCGATCACGACACGAAAACCCGCCTGCCGCAGTGCGCGCGGCGCCGCCTCGCGCGACGATCCGCAACCGAAATTGCGCCCGGCCAGCAGGATGTGCGCATTCGACCACGGCGCCCGGTTCAGGATGAACCCAGGGTCGGGCGAGCCGTCGGCCTGCTTGCGCCAGTTCGCGAACAGACCCTCGGACAGGCCCGCTTCGCTCGTGCGCAGCAGATACGGCGTCGGGATGATCTGATCGGTGTCGATGTTGATCTGCATGAGCGGCGCGGCGATCGCGCTGATGCGAGTGAAGGCTTCCATGAGCTTGCTCCGTTCGTTCAGCGCGATTGATCGGCCGCTGCGGGCGACGTTGCCACGTCCGCCGCATCGGCTGTGCGAGGCAATGCACGCGCATCGGCCAGATGCCCGAGCACCGCGCTTGCCGCGACCGTCGCGGGACTGGCCAGATGCGTGCGCGTTTTCGGTCCCTGACGGTTCTCGAAATTGCGGTTGGTCGTGCTGACGACGCGCTTGCCGCCGAGCCGATCGGCGCCGCCAGTCGCGCACATCGCACAGCCCGACTCGAGCCATTCGAAGCCGGCCGCGCGAAAAATCGCGTCGATGCCGAGCGCCTCGGCTTCGGCCTTCACACGGCTCGACCCCGGCACGCAGATCGCGGTCACGCCGTCGGCCACCTTGCGTCCCCGCAACACGTCGGCAGCCACCTGCAGATCGGACAATCGCGCGTTGGTGCACGAGCCGATATAGGCAACGTCCACGGCGATGTCGTCGTAGCGCGTGCCCGGCGTCAGATGCTGATACGCAAGGGCCCGTTCGACCAGTGCGCGCGCGCCTTCGTCGTCGAATGCGCCCGGTGCGGGCACCGCGCCGTCGATTGCCGCGCTATGCTGCGGACTCGTGCCCCACGTGATCTGCGGCGCGAGCTGCGTGCAATCGATGTGGATATCGCTGTCGAATTGCGCGCCCGGGTCGCTCGGCAAGGTCTTCCAGTAAGCGACCGCCTCGTCCCACGCCGCGCCGCTCGGCGTGTATTCGCGGCCGGCGAGATACGCATAAGTGGCGTCGTCGGGCGCGACGAACGCATAGCGCGCGGCGCATTCGATCGCCATGTTGCACAGCGTCAGGCGCCCTTCGACCGGCAGCGCTTCGACGGCTTCGCCCGCGAATTCGATCGCGTAGCCAATGCCGCCATTAGCGCCGATCCGCGCGATCAGATGCAAGGCCATGTCCTTCGCGTGGACGCCCGCCGGCAGCGCGCCGTCAAACCATACGCGCATCGTTTTCGGCTTCGGTTGCACCAGCGTCTGCGTCGCGAGCACGTGCACGCCTTCGGTCGACCCGACACCCCAGCCCAGCGTGCCGACGCCGCCGACCGTGCAGGTGTGGCTGTCGCCGCAGACGAGCGTCAGCCCCGGCAACGCAAGCCCCAGTTCCGGCGAGATCACGTGCACGATGCCCTGGCGCGGATCGCCGACCTGAAACACCTGGAGTCCGTGACGCGCCGATTCGCCGACCGTCTCGGCGATCATCGACGTCGCGGTGTCGTTGCGTCCCTGGCCGGGCCGGCGGCCGGGATAGATGTTGACGACATGGTCGATCGCGGTGAACACCTGGCGCGGACTGTCGGTCGCGCGTCGTGCCTCGTGCAACTCGCGCAGCGCCACGCCGCCTGACACCTCGTGCAGAAACAGGCGGTCGATCTGCAGCAGATAGCTGCCGTCGCCAAAGTCTTCGATCACGTGATCGTCCCAGATCTTCTGGAAGAAAGTGCGCGCGGTGGCTGACGGATCTGAAAGGGTGGCATCGTTCATTGAAAGCCTCCTGGGCTCAAACGGCGGTGGGCTCGCGGTCTCGCGTTGCGAACCAGACGTATAGGGTTCCTATCGTTCATTCCGTCGGCCAGTCATGCTACTTCGACGCACGCCGGCTTGAATGTCCGCGACAACCCTGGCATCGCGATGCGCGCGTCACAGGTCGAGTTCGAGAAACGGGCTGCGGCTGCCCGAACAGCAGATCATCATCGTGTCGCCCTTCGCCTGCTCCGACGCGCTCAGCACGTGATCGCGATGATCCGGCTCGCCTGCCAGCACACGCGTTTCGCAAACGCCGCACACGCCCTGCTCGCACGACGACGGCACATCCATGCCCGCCTCGCGCAGCGCCTGCAGGATGGTGCTGCCAGGCGGAATCACGAAGCGGCGGTCGCTGCGTACGAGCCGCACTTCGAAGCCGCCTTCGTCGGCGGCGTCGGTCGTCGCCGAGAAGCGTTCGACGTGGACGTCGGCGGGCGGCAACGCGCGGCTCGCGTCGATAAACGCATCGACCATGCGCTGCGGACCGCAGCAGTAGAACTGACTGCCGGGCGGCGCGTCCGCGACGATCGCCTGCAGATCGAGGCGCCCCTGGTCCGGGCGGTCCGAACACGCGATGCGAACCTTGTCGCCATAATCCCGCAGCGCGTCGCGAAACAGCGCGCGTGTCTCGCTGCGTACCGCGTAATGCAGTTGCCACGAAGCGCCTTCCCGTTGCAGCGCGCCGATCATGCCGAACAGCGGCGTGATGCCGATCCCGCCCGCGATCAACACGCTATGCGCCGCGCCGCGCACGAGGTGGAAATGATTGCGCGCGGCACTGACGTGAAAGACGTCGCCGACGTGCGCATCGTGCGCGAGAAAGCGCGAGCCACCGCGTCCGTCGCCTTCGGTCTGCACGGCGATGCGCAGCGTGTTCGCGTCGGCATGCGTGCCGGTGAGCGGCGGAAGCAGCGAATACTGGCGCAGCAGCGTGTCGTTCAGGCGCAGATCGATATGCGCGCCCGGCTCGAATGGCTCCATTGGCCGAGCGTCGAGCGGCGCGAATTCGTAGACGTTGACGTCTTCGGCGGCCAGCCGGATGCCGATCAACCTGACTGGCCGCATGCCGTTTGCGGAAAATGCTTTCATTGGGACGTGGATGCCGGCTTAGAAGCGGTGAAGAATGCCCAACCGCACGACCGTCTGCCGGTCGGTCGACGACGGCGATACATTGGTCACCGAGGCCACCGCCGGTTGATTGAGCGAGTCGCGCCCGCTTGCCTGCTGATAAATGCCGATCGCGTAGACCTCGGTGCGTTTGGACAGAAGATACGCCGCCGAAACCAGCCCCTGGTGATACGTGACGCCGCCCGTCGACCCGCCCGCGCCGCTCACGCTGCCGCCGTGCAGATAATCGTACGCGGCGGCCACCTGGATGCTCGGCGTGATTGCGTAGCTGCCGTTGATTTCGGCATCGTTGAAGATGGCCGTGCCGCGGTAGCGCAGCGGATTGGGCCCCGAGTTCAGGTCGCCGAGATTGTTGAACGAGATGTGGCTGAAGACCGCGCCGATCGTCGCCGGGCCGATCTGGTATTTCGCACCGCCCTCTGCAATGCTCAACGAATGTGCGGACGAAAATCCGGCGTAGACCGGATTCGATTGCGCGGCTGTCGCCGACCCTACCGAACCGAGATTGTCCGAGGTCGCCGGACCGGACGTGCCGCCGGTGCCGAAGTACGACAGATTCGGATTGCGCGCGCTGGTGTAGCCCGCCGCAACCGTCAGTGGACCGCTCGCGAAGCTGAGCGCGCCCGACAGGAATTGCCGGTTCGTCACGTCGCCCGCCACGCCGCCCAGACCGTACATGCCAGCCGCGGTGAAGCCGTCGAAGGTCGCGGATTTGAATTTGATGGTGTTGTTGATACGCTGCGAATGACCGAGATCGTCGATGTCGTCCGGATGCGCGCCCAGATGCCCGGGCACCGAATTGGCCACCGAGGTCGTGAACACGAAGTCGGTCATCGGATTGTATTGGCGTCCGAGCGTCACCGTGCCGAGCGGCGACGACAGGCCGACGAACGCCTGCCGCCCGAACTCGAGTCCGCCCTGCGCAAGCGTGCCCGTGTTGATGTTGAAGCCGTTCTCCAGCGTGAAGATGGCCTTCAGACCGGCGCCGAGATCTTCTGTGCCCTGCAGGCCCCAGCGCGAGCCGCCGATACCGGCGGCGCCGTCCATCATCGCCCATTGGCTCTTGCCGTTATGCGCGCCGCCGACGGTGCCGGTTTGCGAGCTGTTCGAATACATCAATCCCTCGTCAATCAATCCATACAGCGTGACGCTGCTTTGCGCATTTGCGTGCGTGGCCGCTGCAAGAGCGCACGCTATCAGACCGAGTCTCCAGTGCTTTTTCATATTGGTTTTGATCCCAAACGTTATGGACTAGCCGGGTGGGGCCCGGTTTTCGTTTTCATCGTCGATTCGCGTTGAAACGCCGCCGCCGCGACGGCAGGCGGGTGCATCGGTGCAGCCGTACATGCGTGTGTTACGAAACCGCCACCGTCGCCTTCGCGCGCTTCATGCGGAACGCCAGCGTCAGCACCGCCACGCTCGCCAGCAGGAAGACGCCGCAAACGATCGGAAAGCCCGCCGTCAGGCTGCCCATCGAGCCCTGTACGCGCCCGATCATGGCGATCACGACGAAACCCGTCATGCTGCCCATTGCGTTGATGAACGCGAGCCCGGTCGCGGTGATTTCGCGCGGCAGATACGATTGCGGCATGGTCCAGAAAATCGTGTTGACCGAATACACCGCGAGATTGGCGATCACGAATCCGGCGATGGTCAGCGAAGGCGTGCCGGACGCGGTGACGATCGCGTAGCCGAGCGTGGCGACCAGCAGCAGCACGAACGTGTGATAGATGCGCTCGCGCTTGCGGTCCGAATGGCGGCTGATGAAATACATGCCGATCACCGCGGTCAGCGGCGGAATTGCAGAGATCGGCCCGATCAGATGCAGGGGCAAGCCGAACGAACGCACGATCTGCGGCAGCCATGCGCCGAGCGTCGCGAGTCCGCTGTAGATGCCGGTATTGACCGCTGCGAGCAGCAGCACGGTCGGATGCTTGACCGCGTCCCACAGCCGCGCGTGCGGCTGACTGCCGGCCAGCATCGCTTCGCGATCGATGGTGGTTTGCAGCCAGCCGCGTTCCTCGGGCGTGAGCCAGTGCGCTTGCGCGGGCTTGTCGGTCAGATAGAACAGCGTGACGATGCCGAGCGCGATGGCCGGAAATCCTTCGAGCAGAAAGAGCCATTTCCAGCCGGCCAGCCCAAGCACGCCGTTCAGTTGCAGGATCGAGCCGGAGAGGATCGACGCGACCGCGTAAGACGCCGGAATCGCGTAAGCGAACACCGCGTTGTAGCGCGCGCGGTAGGCGTAGGGAAACCAGTAGCTGATATAGACCAGCATGCCGGGCGCAAGACCCGCTTCCGCCGCGCCAAGCAGCGCGCGCGCCATGTAGAACGTGGTCGGGCCATGCACGAACGCCATCGCCATCTGCGCGAGACCCCACAGGATCGCGATGCGCGCGAGCGTACGGCGCGCGCCGTAGCGCGCCAGCACCATGTTGCTCGGCACTTCGAGCAGCGAATACGCGAGAAAGAACACGCCGACGCCAATGCCGAAAGTCGCGCTCGTCAGCCCGAGATCCTTGTTCATCTGCAACGCGGCGAAGCCGAGATTGCCGCGATCGAGCACCGCGACGAAGTTCAGCGCGAAGATCAGCCAGGTCATGCGGCGGCCGACCTTGCGGATCGTCTCCGGGTGATCGTCGGCCCGGTCGGCGAGTCGCCCAAGTGCGTCGGGTAACTCGCCTCGTGCGTCGGCGCGAGGTTCCATGTGGGGTGTCTCCGTATCGTCGATATCGTGAGCCCGCCGCGCGCCTTCGTCGGGCGCGCATGTCGGGCGTGTCGGTCCTGCCGGTTGCCGGGCTTCGCGCGTCTGCGCCGCTTCGCTTGCGGGCTCCAATGCGCCGGCGCGTCAGTTCACACCGATTGCGGCTCGGGCTGCGCCGGCATGCGCACCGCCTCGCCGAGCTTCTGCTCGTAGGCCGCAACCCAGTCGAGCTTGTCGGAGGCGAGGAACGATCCGCCGCGTGCGCCGCGATACGCGTCGGGATCGTCGACGATGGCGGGCGTTTCATTGTTTGCGTCAAGCGCTCGCGCGGCCTGCAGCAGACGCCGGCGCGTGACCATGATCATGCGATCGCTCGCGGCAAGATGCTCGAAGGTGCGATCGACGACGGCCCCCATGCTTTCGATCACCGCCTGATCCTGGCGTCCGATCCCCTGGATGCCGGTGAAGCTGATCGTGCGTTGTGCGTCGCGATCGATGAAGTAATCGTTGTCGACGTTGGCGGCCAGACGCCAGCGGCCATACCAGTCGTGGGTGCGCGGCAGGAAATCGCTTTCGGGCGCGAGACCGGGAATCGGCTCGCCGCTCTTGAGGTTCTGCAGCGGCATGGTTCGCTTGTTCCACGCGACGCGATATGACATCGTGTGTTCGTCGTCCATCGGCACGTTGATCGTGCACGCGATCAGATCGTCGAAATCGCCGTTCGGCGTGAACGTGATGAACGGAAACAGGAAATGCGCGAACCGGTAGTAACGCTCGCCCTCGTCGGCCGCGCGATACGCGGCATACATCGTGCCCCATGGCGTTTCCTTGACGCTGTATTCGGGCGCGCGGCCGATGATTCCCCATTTGTGCATCGAGTCAGGATCGACGTCGTCGGCTTCGAGACTGCCGATATGCAGAAACCCGAAATGCGATGTGTCGATGTCGCCTTCCGCCGATTGCAGCCAGTTGCAATCGCGCTGATGCACGAAGATCGAACGCTCGGCAGCGGGAATCTGCAATGCGTCGATATTCGGAAATTCGGGCGGCGTGTCGCGCGGGCCCATGTACGCCCATACCATGCCGGACCGTTCCAGCACCTTGAAGGCACGCGCCTTCACGCGATGCTTGAAGTCCTGCTCGGGCGGCACGTTGGGCATGTCGATGCAATTGCCTTCGACGTCGAATTTCCAGCCGTGATACACACAACGCACGCCGCCCTGTTCGTTGCGGCCGAAATACATCGACGCGCAGCGATGCGGACAACGATGATCCATCACGCCGACCTTGCCCGCCGTGTCGCGGAACGCAATCAGCTTTTCGCCGAGCAGCATGATGCGCAGCGGTTCGGCATCGGCAGTCAGTTCCGACGACAGACACACGGGAATCCAGAATTGCCGCATCAGCTTGCCCATCGGTTTGTCGGGACCGACCTGGGTGAGGATGGCGTTGTCGGATGCGCTCAGCATGCTGTTCTCCTGATTGGGGATGAATTGGCGACGCCCGGGCGTCTACGTATTGGAAGCGGGGCGCCCAATCGCGGCAGCGCAAAGCCGACGATCCATGTCGACGAATCGGCGTGCGGGCAATCGCGGATTGGCGCTCCGGCATTGTTGTTGCACGATAAGGTTGGTTTCCTGAGCGAACAAGAAGACAGCGGGAAATCACTTTTCCTGCTGCTGGAAAACCGGAGTCGAATTTGGATTACTGGAATCAGTTGCGCCTGTTCATTCAGATCGCCGAAACGGGCAGCATGACGAAAGCCGCCGAGGCGCTCGGGCAGTCGAACGCGGCAGCGAGCCGTTACCTTGCGGAACTCGAACGCCGCCTGTCGGTGCGGCTCGTCGAACGCAATACGCGGCGGCTCTGGCTGACCGAGTCCGGCGAAGTGTTCTATGGCCGTTGCAAGAACGCCGTGGCCGAGATCGATGCCGCGGAACAGGCGGCGGCCGCTGCGGCCCACAGCATCGACGGCAACCTGCGCGTGACGGGGCCGCTATCGTTTTGCATGCAGCATATCGGCCCCATCCTGCCGCTATTCGCGATGCGATACCCGAAGCTGACTGTCGAAGTCATCGCCGCCAATCGCTATGACAACATCATCGATAGCGGGATCGACGTGGCTTTTCGCACCCGCTATGCGGAGCCGGATTCCGGCATCACGGTACGCCGCCTCGCGCGCACGCATCGCGCGGTCGTCGCATCGCCTGCTTATCTCGCGCAGCATGGAACGCCCGACCATCCGGACGAGCTCGATCGTCACCGATTCCTGACGTATCTGCATTCGAGCTATCCAAAGGACGTGCACTTCGAGCGCAACGGCGAGACGGTGACGAAAGTGATACAGGGGATCGCGAGCGCGAACGAAGCGCAGATTCTCCGGCAGGCGGCGCTAGGCGGGATGGGCATGCTGGTGCAGCCCAATTACCTGCATTACGACGACCTTCAGCGCGGCACGCTGGTGCGCGTCCTGGCCGACTGGAATTTGCCGTCGATGGATATCAACATCGCGTACCCAAGCCGCAGCTATCTGCCGGCACGCTCACGCGTGTTCATCGATTTTGTGATCGAACACTTCGCACAGATGCGCTACGAGGATAAGTGGACTGACCGCTTTAACGCGCCGGCTTCGTGACGGCTTGAGCGGTTCGAGCATTTTTCAATCGCGAGATTGATCACTTCGGATTAACGGCGAACAGGCAAACAATCACGTCGCTTTGAAAGAGCTTCGTAAATGGCAGTATCGCCATCGCGCCGATGTATTGCAGGTACATGTTCAGAGTGGATTCATGTGTTGAGTATCGCATCCGCTCCAGCATCCCCTTAGCGCGAATAGAGGGCAACTGGACCTCGCGGACTAGCCGCATTTGATGCTTGTCGACAAGCTCCGCCAGGTTCCGCGTCCCGAAAAAATGGACGTGCGGTGACGGGAAACCTTTTTGCCACATCCGTTCGAACGGGCTCGTCCACCCCATTGCCGCGAAAAACTTGGATACGCGGTAAAACAGACCTTTGCTGTTCGGCAGATTGAGCACGAGCACACCACCGGGATTCAGGCGCTCGCGGCACGCGGCAAGTGCGGAATCAATATCCGGGATGTGCTCGATCACGTCGTTAAAGACGATAGCGTCAAACGTCTCTCCGGGAAGCAACGCTTGGGGGAAATATCCGCCCCTTACCGGCAGACCTTTTGCCGCTGTCTTCGCGCGGACCGCTTCGTCTGGTTCAATGCCTAACACGTCAAATCGACCTGCGGCCTGTTCGAGAAACCAGCCGTGTGCGCAGCCTACATCAAGTAGTTTTTTCGCTGCAACGGGCAGGTTCGCAGCAATGAGCCCGACGACCTCCCGGAAGTTCTCAGTTCGGATGGCCCTGAGCCCGGCCTCTCTATCCGCCTCGTCGATGGCGTTATGCGCGCTGCTATCGTTAATTGCAGGCTGTAGGTCGCCTGCCTCATATCCGCATCTGGCGCATACATAGTGCCAATGCTGAACGCCCTGACGCATTCCACCGCCGCATACCAGACAGTCTGCCTTGTTTGCGAAAGCATCAGAAGCGCGTTGCATCATCGCTCTTTTTTGCATGCGTTTTCCTTAAAGGAAATGCCGTTGGCTCAGGCTGACGCTAGATGTTAGCCGAAAATCGGACGCATGCCGCTTTTTTATCGGCCGCTTAAGAGCAGCTTTTTTATTGGCGATTGACCGGATGGATTGGACGGCAATTGGCGAAGCATCGGCGAATCTGCACGGCGTCGTGGGCTATCTGCGGCAGAGCGGTCGACATTAATGCGCGAATCGACGTCTCACTGGATGCCCGTTCAGGACGTGGTTCACATAGTGAGGAAATACGCGAAAAACGAATTCGCGACCACCGGACGGTGGGGTCGGGTCCAGTATAGCCACTCGGTTAGCACTCATGTAACCGCATCAATTTCGGACTCTGACCGCACGGGCGGCAGCCTGAAGACCTTCCGAGTGCGAACGTCAGGCATCCATGTCCGCGAGTAAAGCAATCTGCACAGGCTGCGAGGCAAACCCGAATGACGCCAGTTGGGATACGTTCAGCCTGTTCCCGAGGGCAGATTTTGATTAGCAGCCGGAGATTCAGAAAGACCGGTCGGAAACTTGAGGGAGCACCGTAATCGCTGCGCGCAGACGGGGGCGGTTAACGACCCGGGCGAACCTTCGGAATTACCGGGACCGCCCGTTCAAAATGCGCTGTGGCGCCCAGGTGACTGGAGATTCGACGAGGAACATCAGGGGGATTTCTTCTGCCTAAAAAAGTTGGAGACGGTGCATCTTTTAGATAAGTGTCGGTTGCAAGCAGCGCCGCAGAGTGTTGCTTCTGTCGAACGACAAATCTCCACGTTTGCAAGAGCCAGCTAATCTCGGCCGAGCTTTTCTGCACGGAACCCGTAATCGGTCTCCGCAAACACCGAGAACCCAAATTCAAGGCAAGCACGTCGAAGTCGCTCCGTAAGCGAAATTCCATAGATTTCGAGCACGCCATAACCACGACCGCCGGCGTGGCTACTATGGTGCTCCTCTACAGAATCTAAAGTCGTGTCGCACCAACTCTCTGGATCTGGTCCATATTGAAGAAACGTAGTGATTCCGTTCTCCATCATGTGCTCAAGAGGCTTGTGCGATGCTTTCCTGATTTTTATAACGGTCGCCAGATTCTCTGGCGTCTCCACGATCCACGTGTGTCGAACTCTTGCCGCGACCTCTCGGGTGGGAAGCCCGAAATCAGGATCCACGATAAGTGCGATGGTGTCAGAAGCTATCATTGGCACTCCCTGGCCTAAGACCGTATCGTCATATAACCCGGCTGATGGGTTGTTGCAATGCACTCATTGTTAGCCATCCCGAAGCCATGTAGACGGCGGCTTCTGGCATCTGCCTCGTCTGTTCGGTCGAATACTTCCTGAGCCGCTTCAGAAGAATTTTAAATATTTTTAAAACCTTCGGGTGGCTCCATGCCATTCAAGCACCAAGTAATCGCGCATCCAGCCTCGGCTTGACGTAGTAAAGATTGGACGGAAGCAGAACTGCATCTACGTCGGGACATAGCTCGCGCCATAACACATTGGTTACGAACACCGCACCACGACTCTCGATCACATCGGTCGAAATAACTGCGAGCGGCGGGTATGCCTGATCTGCATGTACCAGCCGATTGGCAGTAGGGCATCGGAAACATCCTGATGTTTCTTCTCCAATAGCGGCAGAGGCTATCGGAACCTGAGCATGCACTGCATTGACGATTTCGGCAAATGCATCGCAGACTAATCCAAGCCACGGTTGCGACCGCAACGTCCACGTGTTGTCTACATGAAACTGCTTCGTCAGTTGATATCGAGTCAGATTTACCGTTAGCCACGCCGATTTCTCTGGCTCGGGTATCTGATTGTCGAGGACCAGCTTTCCATCCACAACTCTCTTCGGCCCGTCTTCGTTGATCTGAAGAAGCGCGAACGGCATCGAGGCAGTCGCGCCACTAACACGCAACGTTCCGCATTGGTCTCTGTCAACGAGATCGGTGCCTGTCGCAGGCTCAGTGCCAGTAAATTCGCCCATTGACCCTGAGTCGAGCCATGGGCCGTCCACACTGCCACTACTCCAGAATGCCGAAAGCGCCTGCTCCATGCGTGCGTCATCTCGCCCAAATCCAAGTTCTATGCTGAGATGAAGCGCAGGCCCACCAAATAACGATACACGGTCCGATGAGTGTATTGACATTTTTTTGCAGCCAGACTTTGGACGGTCCAGATTGTTGACGATTCGCATGCGATTGTCGAGCGCCCGCTTCTGGCCAATGAGGGTCCAATTCTGATTGCACTCGTCGCCTGGATTGGCGAGCGTCGGCACCACGCACGGGGTCTGCGATACCCTTGCGTTGTGCGATCGGGTGTTAGAACGAGGCGGCATATATACCGTTTTCGTCGGCAGCGGCGTTCGGTGCGCGCTCCCAGAGACGCAAGACCTCCTGCTCATCGTGTGGGTCGGTCGCTTGACGGCGACCACGTCCCCGCATCGAGCAGCAAGCGCGTCAGCAGATCGAAGCCCTGCTGCGTGCTGGCCGTCGTCAGCGCCTCACGCAGCTCGGCGACACCTTCGGTCGCGGAGTATTGCGCCCAGCCTAAGGCAGACTGCGTGATCGCATCGATCATCGTTGCGCGCAGACCATCGACGTCGAAAAGGTCGGGCGCAGGATTGCCGCTTCCAAAGCCAGTCGTGCGGGACCGTTCAAATAAAGAAACAGCGTCCGGATGGGCTGCCCCCTCCGGCGTTTGGAACGCGTTGAGAACGACGTGGAAGACGTTTCGTGAAACGGAAGAAGGTCAGTCATCGGTGGCCGGGTGGTCATGAATAGTGCGGACCAATGATAGAGACGCCACCCGGCTTCAGGCGGAAGTGCACAGCGTGAAGCAAAGATCACGGGTCAGGTTGTGCGCTCTAGTGGCCTGATGCCGCGCCGACGGCACCCGTCGCTTCACGCGTCGCCGGACGCACCACTACCAGCAGCGCGAGCATGCCCATGGCGAGCAGCGCACCGACCACACCCAACCCCGAATACAGACTGCCGGTCGACGTCTTCAGCATCCCTACCAGCGACGGGCTCACCGCGCCGCCGATTGCGCCAATTGCCGTGATCGTCGCAATTCCGCCCGCGATCCCATCCTTCTGCAAGTAGAGCGTCGGAATCGTCCAGAACAGCGAGAGCGCGGCGTAGATACCGACGGATGCGACCACGAGGAGCACGACAGTCAGTGCGATGCTGTGCGCAGCAAGCGGCAACAACAGGAAGCTCGCCGCCACCGCGAGGCCGCAACCGGCCACATGCCAGCGACGCTCCTTACGCTGGTCCGAGTGCCGTCCGATCAGCACGATGCCAAAGGCCGTGCACACTGAAATCCCGCCGCTTAACCAGCCTATATCCCTGATCGCGTGCACGCCAACCTGCCGCAGCAGCGTCGGAATCCAGAAGCCGATCGCGTTCAACGCCATGAACACGCAAAAGTAAATTGCCGACAGCACGTAGATGCGCGGATTGGTCAGCACATCGGAGAGCTTCGCGGAAGCATGTACGCCCGCCGGATGCGCGCGGCGATCTGAGTTGAGCGCGGCTTCGATCTGCGCTTTTTCGTTCGCGGTGAGCCATCGCGCGTCAGCGGGACGCTCGTCGAGCAGCACGTGTGCGAGCAGGCCCAGCACGATCGCCGGCACACCTTCGATCAGGAACAGCCACTGCCAGCCCGCGAAGCCGAGCACGCCATGCAGATGACCCATGATCGCACCCGACAGCGGGCCGCCGACGACGCCCGCAAGCGGCACCGCCATCACGAAAAGGCTCAGGATGCGGCCGCGCCGCTGGTCCGGAAACCAGTACGTCAGATACAGCACCACGCCGGGAAAGAAGCCCGCCTCGGCCGCGCCGAGCAGAAAGCGCAGCCAGTACAGCCCTTGCGCGCTCCTCACGAACATCAGCGACACGGTCAGCGCGCCCCACAGCACCATTATGCGTAAAAGCGTCTTGCGCACGCCAATTCGCGCCGCCAGCAGATTGCTCGGCAATTCGAAGATCACATAGCCGACGAAAAACATCCCCGCCGCCACGCCGAACACCGAATCGTCGAGCTTCAGGTCCTGCAGGAATTGCAGCTTCGCAAAGCCGATGTTCACGCGGTCCATGAAGTTAACCACGTAGCAGATGAACAGAAATGGCACGACGCGGCGCGCGACCTTGCGGTAGATCGCGTTGTCGTCGCTGCCCGATGAACTCGATGTAGCGGGGACGTGGCTCATGATGTCTCCTTGATGACCCGCTTCCATGCGGGCTCTTTCAGTCAGGTTGATGCATCGTGTGAGGTCGAGCGCGTCACCATTCGCCGAAAAACACACCCCAGTTTTTATGCGTATTGGTGCGGCTCGCGACGTTCGCATCGCTGATCGTCACGCGCTGCTTGAGGCTGCCGTGCCAGTCCGCCAGTTGCGCGTGCATCCGCGAGCGGATCGATTCGTGTGACAGATCGCGGCCAAGATCGACGAATTCGTCCGGGTCGGCCTGAAGATCGAACAGTTGCGGGCCGAAGCCTTGCCAGTGCACGTATTTGTAGTACGCATCGCGCACCATCCAGCCCCGGCATTCGCCCGGCTCGCGTCCGAGCGTGAGACGCGCCCCGCGAAAACTGTAGTCGAGTTCGGAGACGACGTAGTCGCGCCACTTCTGCGCGTTATCCGTGTTTGCAGTGTGAGCGGCACGGCGCGTGAGCGCCAGCAGCGATTGTCCTTCCACACGCTCGCTGTACGGCGGCAGCCCGAGTGCGTCCAGCACGGTCGGCACCACGTCGATACACGACGTGAAGCACGATTCAACGCTGCCGCGCGTCGCATCAGCTGCCGGTGACGGATCGTAGACGATCAGCGGCACGCGCTGCACGGTGTCGTAAAACATCTCTTTTTCGCCGAGCCAGTGGTCGCCGAGAAAGTCGCCGTGATCGGCGGTGAAGACGATCAGCGTGTCGTCCCAGCGGCCGAGTTTCGCGAGCGTGTCCCACAGACGGCCGAGGTGATCGTCCATTTGCTGGATCAGCCCCTGGTAGACCGGCCGGACCGTATCCGATACCTCGTCGCGCGAGAAATTGACGCTTTCCTCATGCTCGCGATAGGCGGCAAGCACCGGGTGCGCGTTGTCGAGTTCGGCCTTGCGCCGCACCGGCGGCAGGCACTGATCAAGCGAATACATGTCGTGATACGGACGTGGTGCGACGTACGGCCAATGCGGTTTCACATACGACAGATGCAGTGCCCATGGCGTATCGCCTTGCGCTTCGATATAGCGGATCGCCTGATCTGTCATGTAAGCGGTTTCCGAATGCGGCTCGGCGACGCGCGACGGCCACCGCACGTTGCGCATCTGCCAGCCGGACTGCACCAGGCCGCGACCGTCTTCGACGCTGATGACGTAATCGCTCCACGGGCGAGCGCTGTTGTAACCCTGCGCACGCAGCCACGCCGGATAGCCGCTTTCGCACCCCGGTTCATGATGGCCGTCGTAGCGATCGAGTTCGTCGAACGAGCCAGTGGACAGACGCAGGCCGACGGCGCTGTCGTCGGCGATTTCGAGGCGCTCCATGCCGTCCTTATCGACCATCATGTGCGTCTTGCCGGCCAACGCGAGCGAGCGGCCATGACGGCGCAAATATTCTCCAAGCGTAATTTCGCCGATCGACAGCGGCACGCGGTTCCAGTTCGCGCCGTGGCTCGTCATGGTGCGGCCAGTGTAATACGACATGCGCGACGGTCCGCACACGCCCGAACTGACATACGCCTGATCGAAACGCAAGCCGCGCGCAGCCAGCGCGTCAATGTTGTGCGTGCGCAAGTACGGATGCCCGTAGCAACCGAGGTGATCGCGCCTCAACTGGTCGCACATGATGAAAAGCACGTTGCGGGGAGATTTCATAGGGTCAAGGCGCGTGGCGCGGAGGTAATGGGCTTGCTCCGATGCTAGAAGCGTCGTGCACGATTGACCTAGTCAAACGTATGTGCGGTTGCACAAAATCGCACTCGTCCGCTTTAACCGATAATGCCCCTTCCTTCAACGATTCTTAACGAGCGACCCGTGCCGCACTATCCGTCCGCTTCAGTGCTCAGGATCAAGCACCCGCGTCATATCGACGAATTTCTGCTGTATCGCATCCACAAGCTGACGCGCATCGGCATTCAGGGGGTCGGGCTCATGTTCCGGCGCGAGATCGGCATCAGCCGGCGCGACTGGCGGATTCTGGCGTTCGTCGGGCAATTTCCGGGGCTCAATCTCACACGGCTCGCGCAGCTGACCGACCTCGACGCGGTGATCGCGAGCCGTTGCGTCACGCAGTTGGTACACCGCGGCCTGCTGGCAAGCTCACGGCAACGCGACAACAAGCGCGTATTGACGCTGCATCTGACGGAAACCGGGGAAGCGGTTTATGACCGCGCGCACGCAGCGGGCCAGCGCTATAACATGGATTTCGCCGGTTGTTTAACCGACGCGGAAGCGCAGCAGCTCGACACGCTTTTGTGTAAGCTCGAAGCGCGTGCGCAGGAATTGACTGAGCGCGAGATTGGACTCGGCGTGCCGAGGACGGCGGGCGGGTCTTGGTCGGGTGGCGGGGAGATGGAGGAGTGAACTGGTGGACGAGTCCTAAGCCTGGACTCATTAACGGATCGGAAAACAGATGGCTGTCCGCAACGCTGCAGATTCGTAAGCGCATGTTGTTGGCACAAACCGGCTCGTATCATGCCTTTACGATTATGTCGCGTTCCTGTCGACGTTATCGGACGGTACTTTCGAGCTTGCTATGGCCTAGCAAAAGCTGAACAGCGCGCAGATTCTTTGTCCGTCGACAAACCAGCGAAGCCTTGATGCGGCGCATCGTGTGAGTGCCGAAAGCGGCATCATCGAGCCCAATCGATGCGACCCGTCGGAACGATGTATGGGTTTCAGTCGAAGTCCGAAGGCGCGCGATTTGCGAACCGTAAAGGATCGCCATGTGCCGAAGTGAAGCCGTACAGTTCCGGGCTGAGCGGGCCGTCCTCCCAGAAGGACGGCCCGTCGGCCCATACAAGCAGGCTCGCGCCGTAACGCGATGAAAACGCCACCTGCGTGTCCGGTTCCATCACGACGAAGTCGCCCGCCTTTGCCGTTGACGCTACATCACGAGCGACGAGAGAAACATCGCCGGCAAGCACGAATATGTCGATCAGCCCACTGAGTCGATGCGCTGGCACCTTGGTGCCTGGCAATAGCATGAGTTGCGTCATCCGCCGCATGAGACGCGTATGCGCATAGTCGTACACGAGTCGGCGCGTCAAACCCGCGACTCGGGTGCCGCTCACCTGCACCGAATCGAGCCCGATACTCAAATCG
The DNA here is from genome assembly GCF_039621805.1 of Paraburkholderia sp. PREW-6R. Taxonomy (NCBI): domain Bacteria; kingdom Pseudomonadati; phylum Pseudomonadota; class Betaproteobacteria; order Burkholderiales; family Burkholderiaceae; genus Paraburkholderia; species Paraburkholderia sp. PREW-6R. The sequence continues at coordinate 864,116 of NZ_CP155075.1, forward strand.
GGCAAATGTTCGGGGAATTCGTTTTCGAAGCTCGTGTGGCGGTTGCCCGCGTGCAGGGAGTGCGTCACGTCAGCGCCGTATGCCACCGGCCCCTCCATGCGTCCGACTGTTAGCGTGGGCAGATACGCAATCGCATCGTGTGTAGAGCCCGCGAAGTTGACGCCGAGTTGTCCAGCGCACGTCGTGCCCTGATAGTCCGTCAGCGCGCCGGACAGAAAATAGCTGAACGCAGTGCCAAGATGCTGATGCACGCCGGTACGCGCCAGGGTGTCGAACGACATGAAACCGAACGAGTGACCCGTTCGGTCGTCGCGGCGCACAATCTTTTGCGCTAGTCCGCTTTTGCCCACTCCCTGCCATGGGTTCTCGGAGACATCAAAGACATAGACGCCTGCCTCCCGTTGACCCGATGCGCCGCTGCTCAATTCAACTGCTGCATTCATTGCCGCCTCCTTATTATTCGGAATCGTCACGGACGATACTATCATTTGATATAATATAGATGTAGCTTATGCCTGCCGTCAACGCTTCTTTCGGTCACGCGGGCAGCTCGCATAGAATCGTTCGCACCGCACTGTCAGTGAAACCGCCATGCAATTCAAACAACTGCCTGCCTATCGGATTCGCCGGGTCGCCGAATCCATTCTTGACATGGCCGAGGAACTGTTCGCGCGTCATCTGGAAATTCGGGTGCTGGACTGGCGCGTACTCGCCAAACTGGTGGACGCGCCCGGCAGCATTCCAACGGAAATCGGCCGCGACATATTGCTCACACCGGTGCAGACCGGGCGCAGCCTGCTGAAATTGCGCGACCTGAATCTCGTCGTTGCAGTGCCCGATCCGACCGATGGGCGCGCCACCCGTTACACGCTGACGAAAGCCGGCCATAGCGCGTACGAAACCGGCATGAAAATCGTGTTCGAGGTACAAACCTTTGCACTACGCGATTTGAGCGCGGTTGAAACGGTCGCGCTCAATGGCCTGCTCGACCGACTGATCATGAGCACCGTTTACTCGTCGGAGGACGTCGAGCGCATCTCGCTCGCGTTGTTTGGCGGCAAGCGCAAAAGCGCGTGAAGGCGGCGCAGGCGCCTACGCTCGTGCCACGTTCTCCGCGTCAGACTACTGACGTGCGCTCCGATACGATTCGAACGACGCGCCGGTAACAAGCGACAATCCGCCGTCTATATCCAGCGTCGTTCCGGTGATCATTCGCGCAGCAGGACTGCCGAGAAACAGGATTGATGCGGCCACGTCCTGCGGGCTGAGCCAATCGCCCAGCGGCACCATCGCCGCCACTTTGCGCTGTTCTTCTTCAGAGATGACGCGCCGTGTCATCGCCGTCAGCACCGGTCCGGGACACACCGCGTTCACGCGAATGCCCTCATGGGCCAGTTCGAATGCAGCGTGGCGCGTCAGACCAAGCATGCCGGCCTTCGCCGCCGTATAGCTGACTCCGCCCGTGTACGACACGCGCTTGGCCGCCAGCGACGCGACGTTCACGACCGCGCGGCCCGTCCCCGCTCTCAGCAGCGGCACCATTTGCTGCAGACAGAAGAAACTGCCCGACAGGTTGATCGACAGCACTCGCTGCCACTCGTCGCCTGTCGTGGTTTCGAACATGCCGCGAGAAACGATTCCCGCGCTATTGACGAGCAGATCAACACGCTCGACGGACGCCATGCCTTGCTCCACCGCAGCACGAATCGACGTTTCAGAGCCGATATCAACCTCCACCGGCGTGATCGTCCAACCGCTGCCCGCAAACTCCGCCTGCATGGCTTGCAGCGCGCCCGTATCGCGATCAAGCGCGACGATTCGCGCGCCCTGCTGCGCTGCAGCCTGCGCAGTTGCGTAACCAATGCCGCTCGCGGCACCTGTAATTGCCACTGTCTTGCCGTTGTAATCCACGTCGCCTCCTGAGAACTCGGTCTGCGGGCCGGTCCACCGTTAGGGAATGTCCTGACGCAATAAGCGTTTTCGCTGCCCTACCGGCCGGTATATATTATCAATTGATAACAATCTACGCCGACATGATCGGATGTGTCAATGGAGACGAAGATGAGTGGAACTCTCGAGACGACCTTCCCTGCACCGGTGGACCGGGCGACCGACGCGAAGCTATTCTGGCGCCTGATTCCGGTGATCCTGATCAGCCTCATTGTCAATCAACTGGACAAAGTCAACGTCGCGTTCGCCAAGCTGCAGATGGCGCCGGACATCGGCCTGTCGAATACCGCGTACGGGCTGGGTGCGGGAATCTTCTTCATCGGCTATTGCCTATTCGAGATCCCGAGCAACATGCTGCTGCACCGGCTCGGCGCGCGGGTATGGATCACGCGAATTTTGCTGACATGGGGCGTGCTGTCCGCCTGCACGATGTTCGTGGTTGGGCCGAAGTCGTTCTATGTCGTGCGTTTTCTGTTGGGCCTTGCCGAAGCCGGTTTCTCGCCGGGCATCATGCTTTATGTCAGTCAATGGTTTCCGGCACGCACTCGCGGCCGGATAATCGCCATTTTTATGACCGCGTTGCCGATCTCCGGTGTGATCGGCAGCCCGCTTTCTGCGTGGCTGATGACCTCCGCACCGGACTTCGCCGCGCTGCGCGGCTGGCAGTGGATGTTCCTTTGCGAAGGCCTGCCCGCTATTGCCTGCGGCATCGCTTTCTGGTTTCTCGTGCCCGATCGCATCGACGATGCCACGTGGCTCGATGCGTCCGAGAAAGCGGCGCTCACGGCCGAGGTCGGCGTAGTGACCGCGCATCATTCGGGTAGCTTCGCACGCGGCTTGTCCGATGCGCGAGTCTGGTTGCTGTGCGTGATTTATTTTGCCTTTGTGGCCGCGCTCTACGGCGTCAGTTTCTGGCTGCCGACTCTCGTCAAGGCTCTCGGCTTCAGCGGCATCCGGCAGATCGGTCTGATGACCGCGTTACCCTATGCAGCCGCCGTCGTGACGATGCTTGTGCTGGCCTGGAACTCAGATCGCACCGGCGAGCGCCGCAAGCATCTCGCTTTAGCGGGGCTATTGGGCGCAGCGTGTCTCGTTCTGAGCGTACTGCTGCGCGCCACGCCAATGTGGTCGTTCATGGCGTTGATCGCTGCAATGGCCGGCATCGTAACGACCATTCCGTTGTTCTGGAATTTGCCAACGGCGTTTCTGAAAGGGGCAACAGCCGCGACGGGCTTTGCGCTAATCACCTCGATCGGCAATCTGTCGGGCTTCGTCGCGCCGTATCTGGTTGGGGTGGTAACCGACTCGACCGGCAGCACGGCGTCCGGCATGTACGCGCTCGCCTTTGCTGCAGTGGTTGGCGTGCTGCTGGTGTTTCTCGTCCCGGCTGCGCTCGTCAACCGTACAAACTCGATACGTCCCGCAAACACCCTCGCCGCGAGGAGCCATCAATGAATGCATCCCGCCACGCCTCTCAACGCAGTACAAGTGACGATTCAGCGCTCCGCATCGCCCTGGTGACGGGCGGGGCGATGGGCATCGGCGCGGCAATCGCCAGCACACTTGCAGCAGATGGCTTCATGGTGGCGATTGCCGACATCAACCTCGATGCGGCCCGCGCGCACGCGGCAGCTATTGATGCGGCAAAAGGCAGTGCGTGCGCACTTTATCTGGACGCCGCCGATCCGTCGTCCATCGACGCGGCTTTTGCCGAAATCGAGAAGACGTTCGGCCGCTGCGATGTGCTGATCAATAACGCGGGCATTGCGGGTGTAGCCTCGTTTCTGGATTGTCCCCTCGACGTCTGGTCACGCGTGCTCGCCACCAATGTTACCGGACCGATGTTGTGCGGGCAGCGAGCCGCTCGCTCGATGTCGACTCACAGCTGGGGACGTATCGTCAATATTGCGTCCATTAGCGGCGTTCGAGCGAGCGCTGGACGCACTGCATACGGCACATCCAAGGCTGCGTTGATCGGACTCACGAGACAAATGGCCGTCGAACTCGCCGAAGCGGGAATCACCGTCAACGCCATTTCGCCGGGGCCGATCGAAACGCCGCTCACGCGCGACCATCACTCGGCCGAAACACGCAACGGCTATCACCGCACCGTGCCGATGCGCCGATATGGCGAACCCTCGGATATCGCGGGGACGGTGTCGTTTCTGTGTTCGGAGCGGGCGGGCTATATAACCGGTCACATGGTGGCGGTCGACGGTGGATTCCTCGCCGCGGGTATCCTCGACATCTAGTTGCGCGACCTAAGAAGGTTCACATCAACGATTTGCGGGCGTCCACTTTCAATTTCTGAAGGGGCGGCCGCGCGTTTGAGCTGGACGTTCCCTCTTGGCCGAAACCCGCGTCTACCATGCAAGCCGCAGCCCTCATCGGCGCATGGCATCCGCCAGCGGCCATAGCCACCGAATTTTCATTCCCGTTGTCTCGCCCGCGTCAACGCAACCAGTACCCTACGGCGTCACCTTGATTACGATCCGCTCTGCTTCGTTACCCTGACGAGCGACCAATCGTAACCAAGCGCTCTCACGCGATCCGCCAGACTGGCCAGGACTTCAGGGGCCGGGTGTGCTGTGCGCGTCAGTACCCATAGGTAGCGACCCGACGGCTCGCCGACAATCGTCCAATCGTAGTCGTCGCCATGGTCCAACACCCAGTAATCCCCGTAGAACGGTCCGAAGAATGACACTTTCAGCTTCGCATTCGTCGTGGGATCCGCGATTTTCGCTTTGCCGACCGATCGTTTGAAATCGCCGGAGCTGCCGAGCTTGCGGCCGCTATTGATGACCTTGACCGTGCCGTCGTCGTTGAGCGAATACTCCGCTGTGACGTCGTCCATGTCCTTCTCGAACGACGCCTCATAGCGGAACTGCTCGTACCAGCGGCCCATGTATTTGCTCAGGTTGACGGATCTGCCCGGTTGCGGCACGGCGCGGTTGCCGACCGGCCCGGGTCGAGGGATGTAAGCGCAGGCGCCCAGAAGTAGTGCTGCCCCAGTTAGCGCGGTCGCGATAATCTTCTTTTGCATAGTTGGTTTGTTCTTTCAAAAGCGGCATGGGCAAACATATTAACCGCCTGGAAAGAAAAGACATGACAAGAAAGTAGTTTGACGCAACGGAAACCAGGTGTGGGCCAAGTTAAATGATCACTTGCGGTTTCATGCCTGGCGTCCCTCCATGATTTCGCTTAATGCCAGGTGCTGCAAGAGCATGATCGTCTTGCCGTCGACGATCTCGCCGCTTTTGACTAACCGCAAAGCGGTCGGCAGCGGCATTTCGAGCACCTCGAGATCCTCTCCCTCGTCTTCGATACCGCCGCCGCCATGTACGCGCATCGACGCGTTGTAGTCCCCCAGATAGAAATAGAGCTTCTCTGTCACTGATCCTGGGCTCATATAAGCCTCGAAGACCTTGCGGATATTGCTCACGCGGTACCCAGTCTCCTCTTCCGCCTCCAGACGTATGCGATCTTCCGGCTGAGCGTTGTCGAGCAAGCCCGCGGCCGCCTCGATCAACATGCCGTCGTGTCCGTTGACGAACACGGGCATCCGAAACTGGCGCGTGAGCAGGACGTTTCCCGTGTGCCGGCAATGCAAAAGGATCGTGGCGCCGTTGCCGCGATCGTACGTTTCCCGGCTTTGACGCTGCCACGTGCCGTCCCGGCGCAGGAAATCGAACGTCACTTTCTTTAGCGTGTACCAGTCGTCGGATAGTACGGTGGACTCGACAATACGAACCCGGTCTCTCGTTGCAGACATAAGCGTCTCTCGTTCACAGTAAGGAGAGTTCATGCTATCGTGCAACGTCGTGCAATATCAAGATATTTCGTGCATCGTTATGCTGACAACTCAACGTAAGAAGGTCATCCTGGACAGGCTTGCTCGTCATGGCCACGTGCACGCTGGCGAGTTGAGCGTGGAGTTCGGAATATCGGAAGACACGGTTCGCCGGGACTTGCGTGAACTCGCGTCGGAGGGTTTATTGCAACGCGTTCACGGTGGTGCGTTACCCGTTTCTCCCGCACTCGCGCCATTCGAACTGCGCCGGGACATTGAATCGGACGCCAAGCAGAGGATTGCACGGCAAGCGGCTGCAATGATTGCCGCCGGGCAGACAGCCATCATCGATGGCGGCACCACGTCGGCATGGCTCGTCAAGGCACTGCCCGCTGATCTGTGTGCGACGATCGTCACTCATAGTCCAAGCGTTGCCACGGCACTCGCCGGGCATCCTTCGGTCGAAGTCATTCTGATAGGCGGACGGCTGTACAAGCACTCGATTGTCGCCGTCGGCGCCGCCGCGATGGAGGGCATCTCACGCATCCATGCGGATTGGTACTTCATGGGCGTAACCGGTGTTCACCCCACCGCGGGCTTCAGTACAGGAGATTTCGAGGAAGCCGCGATCAAACGCGCACTCGCTGCGCGTGCGGCAGAGACGGTCGTGCTGGCGTCGCCGTCGAAACTCAATGCGGCGTCGCCGTTCGTCATCGGTGAAATCACACTCGCACAAACCATTGTCGTCGAGAAGTCCGCCGACCGGGAATTGATGAGACAGATCGAAACAGCGGGTGTGACGGTCGTGCGTGCGTAGCGCTGCCAGGCAGCGCTCTCAGCCAGGATTGCTGCAACCCAGACTGCATCGGTATGCTTGCGTCAGCCTGTATCCGAGCGCCCAGATGCCGGTTGTGGCCCCCCCCATTTTGCGTCGAGTGATCGTCGCTCCTATCCAGATGCAGGGAGATTGACCCGTGACATCAGCTATCCCGAAATTGACCGTTTACCCGCGACTTAGCCTGCTGGACGGGGTGACTCCTATTCAACGGCTCACGCGACTCGAACGAGAATCGGGTGGCGTCCGTATCCATGTTAAACGCGATGACCTGATGGGCCTCGGAGGCGGCGGAAACAAGCTGAGAAAGCTGGAGTATCTGCTCGGAGAGGCCATCGCGATGGGTGCCGATACGGTCATCACAGTCGGCGCCCGTCAGTCGAACCACGCCCGGCTCACGGCAGCCGCTGCGGCGCGCGCCGGCATGCAATGCGAGCTCGTTCTTACCCGCTCAGTACAACGCAGCGATGCCGCCTATGCGGACAACGGCAATGTGTTGCTTGACGAACTGCTGGGAGCGGCCATCCACGATCTGTCTGGCGCAGATGATCCCATGGACTACGCGCTACAACGTGCCGCCGAACTTAAGAAGAATGGCCGCCGGGTGTACGTTGCACCATTGGGAGGCTCAAGTCCGGTTGGCTGCCTGGGTTACGCCGCTTGTGCCGCTGAAATCGAGACACAGGCCTTCGCGATGAACCTGCAATTCGATGAAGTGGTCGTCCCGCATGGGAGCGGCGGCACGCACGCGGGTCTCGTCGCCGGTTTCATCGCGATAGGCAAAACACCCGCGTATGTCCGTGCGCATGCTGTGCTCGCAAGCGAGGAGAAAGCGCGAGCCGTTTCGTTCGAGAAATCGACAGCAGTTTTGCGGCTTCTCGGCTGCGACCCGGTTCACACGATCGCCGAGCTCAATATCGACGATTCTCACCTCGGCAGTGGGTACGGCGTGCCGACTGACAGCATGCGCGTCGCGCTACGCAGTCTGGCACGCACGGAGGGGCTGCTCCTCGACCCCGTCTATAGCGGAAAGGCCTTTGCGGGGCTACTGGACGATATAAAGAACGGTCGCTATCGGGCGGGCCAAAACGTCCTGTTCGTGATGACCGGCGGGCTGCCAGGCCTTTTTGCCTATCGCAGCGCATTCTGATGTCGTCAGCGCGGCGCTCACTGGGAAGAGGACCGATCCAATATCTCAGTCTGTTGCTGCGCCGGAAATCGAATACTCGCCGCTAAGGCGCCTTTGCATCGACAGATCGTGACCGTTTCAGCGTTCACGATCCATCCATCGATGGTGCGTTCGACCCGTTCTCCGTAGGGCACCGCGTGCATCTTCGATTGATCGCGCTCCGACACCCCAGCAACCGCTACTGCATTGCCGAAGACCTTTAACGATCAATCTCTCTTGCCATAGCGGTTGGCAGGGTTAGCCGGCGGTCGCGGCGTTTTTCGATGTATAGCGTGACGCGGCCCTGGCATTGGCGAACCGGGGAGCGAGCGCGCGACGGTCAGCTTCCCACTTCGTCCAGTCGTCGCCATCCTGCAGCGTCGGGATGGTCACGAGTTCGCCCTGGTCCAGACCGACGAGCGCGGCGTCCACCAGGTCGTCGGCTGTCATCGTGCTCGCGGCTTCCTTTTGCTTTGCATAGCCAGCCACGTCCCAGAACTCGGTGGCCGTTGCTGCCGGCAGCACGGTTTGCACCCGCACGCCCTTGCCAGCGAGGTCGCGCTGAAGCGCATGTCCGAAGCTCAGCACATACGATTTCGAGGCGCTGTAGACGCCGTTCAGCAGCTCGACCGCAATACCGACCACCGAACTGATGTTGATGATCGTCCCCGACCCCCTTGCGACGAACGCAGGCGCAACCGCGTACGTGAGACGCGTCAATGCGGTGATGTTCAGGTCGATCATCGACTCCATGGAGTCGACATGCCCGTCGAGAACCGATGCAACCGAGCCGACACCTGCGTTGTTCACCAGCATCGTGATGCGTTGGTCTTCGCGCAGCAGGGTTTCGATTGTTGCGAGCGCAACCTTGTCGTTGAGATCGGCCGCGACCGTTTCGATCGAGCGGCCCGTCTCCTTCGTGAGGCGCTCCGCGAGCGCGGTCAGTCGGGTCTGGTTGCGTGCCACCAGAATGAGGTCGAAGCCGCGTTTTGCGAGACGGTCAGCGTAGACCGCGCCAATCCCAGCCGATGCGCCAGTGATCAGGGCGAAACCTTTCGTAGAGGAAGTCATTTTCAGTCCTTGCAGTGGGTGGTTGAACCGACAGGAGCGCCGGTTCATGGACAAATTCTGATCGCTGACCGACTTGACCTCAATGTCATATATGCAATGATTTATGCCATCACTCGGCGCGCAACGTTGTCCGGTTTGTGCTACCTTCAACGAATCGAGCCATCGTTCGTGAGGCGTCCATGCATACTGTCGGACTCATCGTCTACCCCGACTTCCAGTCGCTCGCGTTGGCAGTGGCGAGCGTGTTCGAATACGCCAATCTGCTGCGCGGCGAACCGGTTTACCAATTCAGCATCGTGTCCGAGCACGGCGGACCTATTGCTTCATCCCAAGGGTTTTCGGTTCACAGCGAGCCTCTTGCCAAAGAGGGCTACGACACCCTCATCGTGGCGGGCGACAACGAAGGCCGTCTGCCTTCCGCCGCGCTCGTGGATTACCTTCGGCAGGCGCCTCGCCAATCACGGCGAATTGCGTCGATCTGTACGGGAGCATTTGCTCTGGCGGCCGCAGGTCTGCTGGACGGGAAGCGGGCAACGACACACTGGTTTCACGCGCGCGACTTTCAGAAGCAGTACCCGGACGTACAGCTCGAGGAAGACCGCATCTTCGTCGTGGATGGTCAGGTCTGGACGTCGGCCGGCATGAGCGCCGGCGTGGATCTCGCGCTGGCGATCGTCGAAAACGACTTGGGCCTCGACACCTCGCGCATGGTCGCGCGAAAGCTCGTCCTTTATCAGCGTCGGGGTGGCGGTCAGTCTCAGTTTTCGGCGCTGCTGGAGATGGGCGCGCGCTCGGACCGCGTTCAGATGGCGCTCACGTTCGCGAACGAAAATCTGGCGAGCGATTTGTCTGTGGAGCGGCTGGCCGAAGCTGCACGGCTCAGCCCGCGCCAGTTCAGCCGTGTGTTTCGTGAGGAAACGGGTCAATCGCCCGCCAAGGCAGTCGAACGGCTTCGCGTTGAAGCCGCTCGTCTGATGATGGAGACGACTCGCCACCCCATCGAGATTGTCGCGAGAGAGACAGGCTTTGGTGACCGGGAGCGGATGCGTCAAGCGTTCCTGCGTGCGTTCGGTCAGCCACCGCAAACCATTCAGAGGGCATCGGGTGTCATGCCCGTCGCGCTTTAGGCGCAGTTCGACTACTGCTCGCCCGGCGTCCATTCCGGGCTATAACCGCCCAATGCCGGGTGATACATTTCGTCCCCGGAATGCTGGGTGAATTCGACGTTGAGGCGGTCTTCACGCAGGCCGAGAACTTCGATGCATAACGCGCACAGCGCTTTGGCCACTTCCATACGCAGCTCGGGCGCCCTGCCCTTTCTGATGTCCAGCATCATGACCGCCACCGGGACGGGTGCTTCACCGGTTTCGGGAATCCGCCAGACACCGCCCTCTCCCAATTCCCGAATCGCGACGCTGATGCGCCTGATGTCGACCGACATCATCCGCGCGTAGGTTTCGCTCATCTTCAGCGCCAGGCGCTGCTTGTCTTCCACCGGATAGTGGTCGTTGACGTCCAGTTGCAGGTAGGGCATGGTCGTCGCACTCCTTGAAAGCCTCAATTGTCTGACCGACGCGGCGTCGCTCCAATGACAAATGCGCAAGGTTTCCGGACACACGGATGAGCCCGTTAGCCGCTGAAGACCGACTTCCGCGTAGCCGCGAACCGGGACAGCAAGTACGACGCGCGAGTGCCCGCAGGCTTCCCCGTTAGCACCCATCGAATCAACTCGTAGGTCACTGGCGGCCTCATCCGCTGTCACGGAACTGACACACTCCGTCGATGTAATCCATTGGCGATTAAACCGGAAAAGGTCGAGGCCTGAGATGCAAAACAAACAGAGGCATTGGAGCGTGCACGCACTCGTTGCCGTCGCGGCCGTATCGGGGCTGCTGCTCGCCGGCTGCACATCGCTGCCGATGACCGGTAGCGCTCATGCACGCAACAGGACGATCATCTTTGTATGGGACGGCCTGCGCCCCGATTCCATTACGCAGGAAGACACGCCTAACCTTTACGCGCTGCGCCGAGCCGGCGTCAACTTCGCCGACAACCACTCGACCTATCCGACGTTCACCATGATGAACGCCGCAAGTATCGCCACAGGCAGCTTCCCGCGAACCACGGGTTTCTATGGCAACTGGCTCTGGCAGGAAGGGCCAAAGGGAAGCAATAGCACAGGCGCGAGCGTAGATTTCACACAGCCGGTTTTTACCGAAGACTACGGCGTGCTACAGGACCTGGACGCGTATTACAACGGTCAACTGCTCTCCGTCGGTACGCTGTTCGAAGCAGCGCAGGTGGCCGGACTCAAGACGGCGGCGATTGGAAAGTCCGGGCCCGCTTTCCTGCAGGACCGCAAGCGAGGTGGCGTGATACTCGACGAGAAGACTGTATTCCCCGCATCGCTCGTGGCAGAACTGCAATCGGCGGGCTTTGCCTTACCCAAAACGACGCCGCTCGCGTATGCGCCCGGGACAGTCAAACTCGCAAACGACAATGGCGACCCGACTGCGTCGAAAGCCACCGTAAAAATGGCGGACAAAGTCACCGCCGACCCTACCGACAGGACCGGATCCCCACCCGCGCCCGCCAATGCGTACATGATGAACGTGTACCTCAGCTATATCCTGCCCAATTACAAGCCGGACCTCTCGTTGGTCTGGTTCCGTAATCCGGACAGCACGGAGCACCCATACGGGCCGGGTACCGCCAATTATCATGACGCGCTGAAGCAGCAGGACATTCTTCTCGGACAACTGCAACGCAAGCTCACGGCCCTCGGCCTCGACAAGACAACGAACCTCATTGTCATGAGCGACCACGGGCACAGCAGCGTGTCGGGGCCCTCGGCGCTGTTTCCACTGCGAAGCATCGTAGCCGGTAACCCGGCGCAAGTTGACCCGGTCAACGGCTACTCCGTATCCGGCGACGTACGTCTAGCCGACCTCTTTACGCGCGCCGGCTTTACCGCGTACGACGGCAGCGGCTGCATTCTGAGCCCGATACTCTCGGGTATCAAGGCCAACGGCGCCGCGGTGTATCCGACTCAGAACGACGCAACAGGTGCTGTCTGCGGCACGCCCAACGCGAAGTACACGACGGGCAGCTTCAAGGTGCCGGCTACCCTCCCGCCCCGTGCGCTAGTCATCGCCGCGAATGGCGGCAGCGATTACGTGTACGTGCCGGACCATGACGCGACGACCGTCAGAAGCGCCGCGAGGTTTCTGCAGAGTCGTGAGGAGATCGGTGCGGTCTTCGTGTCGTCGCGCTACGGCGACGTGCCCGGCACCATTCCTCTGTCGACCATCAAAGTAGAAAACGCCGGGCGCGGACCCGATATCGTTGCGAGCTACGTGTCCGACGACGAGGCATCGATTGCGGGCATGCCGGGCATCGAATTCGAGAGCATGCAAATCAACCGCGGTATGCATGGTTCCTTCGGGACAACGGATGTGCACAACACCCTTGTGGCGAGTGGCCCTGATTTTGCACAAGGCATGACCGACAGCTTGCCCACCGGCAACGTGGACGTCGCGCCGACGGTCGCGACTTTGATGAGCCTGCCGCTCCCCCAGGCAGATGGCCGGCCGCTGCTAGAGGCACTGACCACGAGCGATGCGCTACACGCGGACGCCTACAACGTTGCACAAGTCACTGTCGAGTCGGCGCGCGAAGCTCAGGGCATCCGGATGGCATTGCCCACGAATCCGAACGGTGATGATGTAGACGCGGCAAAGACGCGCTACAAGGTCCTCCTGAAGACCAGGCAACTGACGGTCGGCGGCAAGACCTATACCTATTTTGATTCCGCTGAGGCAGTACGGCAATGAAACGGCTCTGGCTCGCGTCTCTGGTGGCGGCAACCAGCTTGCCCGTTCTCGCCGCAGTTAGCGAACCCGCTTCGCTGACTTGGGCCAGCGTTTTTGGCAAGATGAAACCACCGGAGCATCAACACTTTGTCGCAGTCTGGTTCGACGAACACGCCGCCGCGCACCGCGTGGAGGTGTGGCGCGAAGGCGAAAGCGCCGTGCGGCGTGACACGGACGAACGCCTGTCGGTGTACGCGACAAAGACAGCGCAACCCGGCAGCCTCGACATGGAGCCACGCTATGAAGTGGTCGACCATGCCCGCAAGCTGTTCTACGAAGTCGACCGTAGCAATCTGAACCGGCTGGGCATCTTCTATGACTGGGACCAACTTGCTCACGCGATGAAACAACCTGGCGGCCCTTACCGGCTTTCAAGACTGTCCCGCCCCACTGACCAGCAGGCAGGCACGTCCTGCACCTGGTACCTCCTGCAACAACCGAGTGGAGAGGCGCAGATTTGCTGGTCTCAGGCGGTCGGCCTGCCGCTCGCAGAAAACCTGAAGTCAACGGACGGAGCCTGGCGAGAAGCGTGGCGAGTCGTGTCCGTCGATGACAATGTGCGCGACCCGGATGTCACCTTCAATTCGCGTGACTACATCCGGTTCGATGCCAATGAGGACCTGGCGCCAGGCGCTGACTAGCGAGGATCGGCATCAAGAATTTCAGGAGTCTTATGCAAATCTCTTTATCCCAATACGTTGTATAGCAGCCGGGCCGTTCGGCGGGACCGCGCAGAGTGACCACGCTGAGTTCGGTCAGCCGTGCCGGACGCCAGATTCGCTTGAGCGCGGTCGGCACCGACCCTACGAGGCTGCTGCTTCCTGTGCCGTTTCCACTGCATCAGCAGCGTGCGGATTGAGCGCCTCGTCCGACTCGCGCAGCATCTGCGCGAACTGCCCGCTGCTCACGGCCTGGCTGTAGAGGAAGCCTTGGGCTTCCGTGCAACCGTGGCCTATCAGGAAGTGCTTCTGGACATCGAGTTCAACGCCTTCAGCCAGCACGTCGAACTTCAGTGCCTTGGCGATGCCAATCACGGCGAGTGTCAACGCTTCGTATTCTTCGTCAATCCCGATTTCGCGCACAAATGCACGGTCAATCTTGATCCGGTCGACGCTGAAGCGCTTCAGATAACTCAGGCTCGAATATCCGGTACCGAAGTCATCGATGGCGATCTTCACGCCCAGGCTGCGCAGTTCCCGGAGCGTCCGGGCTGCATCGTCCGCGTTGCGCATGAGTGCCCCTTCCGTGACTTCAAGCTCAAGACAATCGGCGGCCAGTTGCGAATCTTGCAGCACCGTCTTCACGACCGACACCAGATCGGAACGCTCCAATTGCACGGGCGACACGTTCACCGAGACCCGGATGGGCGGCAAGCCCTGATCGAGCCAGGATTTGGCCTGCTGGCAGGCCGTTCGGAGCACCCATTCGCCGATGACCTGAATCATCCCGCTCTCTTCGGCAATCGGAATGAACGTCGCGGGCGAGACGGCGCCCAACTCAGGGTCGTTCCAGCGCAATAACGCTTCGGCACCGAATATCCGTCCCGTCAGCATGTCTATCTGAGGCTGATATGCGAGTTGCAGCGCCTGCGTCTTGACCGCCCGCCTCAGTTGCGTCGAAAGTTGCAATCTTTCGGCCGCAGCGGCGTTGAGTTCAGCACGATAGAACTTGTACCCATTGCGCCCGTGTGCTTTCGCAAGATACATGGCCGAATCGGCATTGCGAATCAAGGTGTCCGCGTCCGGTCCGTCCTGGGGAAATGTGCTGACGCCAATACTGGCTTCGACGTAGAGCTCCTGAATGCCCATATTGAATGGTTCGGACATGGCAGCGACGATCCTGTCGAGCATAGGCATCAATTGCTCTGCATTCGAGCGCTCCGCGACGATAATGAACTCGTCACCTCCGTATCGCGCCACGAGGTCGGTTGCGCGAACGAGCCGCTGCAGGCGTTTGGCAACGCGTGCAAGCAGTGCATCGCCGACGCGATGCCCCAGGGAGTCGTTGACCTCCTTGAACCGGTCGAGGTCGAGGAAGAGCACTGACACGCTTCCTTCAGTGGCGGCGGCTCGTGCAATCGATTCCACCAGTCGCTCATCCAGCAGAGTGCGGTTAGGCAGTTCAGTCAACGAGTCATATCGCGCCTGGTATTCCAACCGCTGCTGGTATTCGACGAGCGCCGAAACGTCACTCATCACGCCTATGTGGTGCGTTACCGCCCCCGCTTCATCTCGAACCGGAGCGACCAGGATATTGTTCCAGAAGCGCTTTCCGTCCTTCCGCGTACAGAGCAGGGTCGCGTTCGTTTCCGTATTGTCATTCAGGGCCCGCCGGACAACGTCCCATTTATCCGGCTCTCCATTCAGGCAGAAAAGGTCGTTACAGTCGGCATTCAGAACGTCGGCGTGCCCGTAGCCGGTAATGCGTTCAAACGCCTCGTTGACGAACATGATGATGTGCCGGCCCGCGCGAACTTCCGCAATGATGATGCCGTTGATGCTCGCCTCGAGGGCTCTGCTTTGCAAACGCAAAGCGACCTCGGCGTGCCGGCGTTTAGTGACGTTCTCATAGGCCCTGAGCACACCAATGACGGCCCCGCTCTGGTCCTCCAAGGGGAGCTTGGTCTCCGATATCCAGACTTCCGAACCGTCAACGGCGATCGCCGCACGTTCCAGATGCCTCCATGTCAGCTCACCGGCCATGACCCGCGCATCTTCGGCAATTACCGCATCGGGGTCGTCACCCCATAGAAGGTCGTAGTCGCTCAGCCCAATCAACGCGTGTCGCGATGCAAGTCCCGCATCCCGCGCGTAAATCTCATTACCGCCGACATAGCGATGATTGGCGTCTTTCCAGGCAATACCCTGCGGCACGTGGTCGAGAACGTATTCGAGCGTTTGCTTCGATTTGAAAAGTTCCGCCTGTGCGACCGTCATGAGCGTGACGTCGACCATCACCGAGAGGGTGACCCTACGGCCTTCTGTTTCCAGACTCAGGTGATGAACATCCATCGATAGACGTGCGCCATCTTTAGTCAGGTAGGTCCAGACGCCAACCGGACGGGTGATCTCGCCGTGTTCACCGTGGCGCTGCGCCATCGCCTCGTAAAAGCGAACGCGCTCTTCGTCAGGACGGACATCCGCCAGCGACATGCCGAGCAATTCGGCGTCCGAGTAGCCGAAATTGCGCTGCGCCGCCCGGTTGGAAGCGATAATCTGCAACGATTCATCGTCGAAGACCCAAATCGGCAGCGGATGTTCGTCGAAGAATCGTTGATATTTCATTCTCGCTCCGTCTGCCTGACGAAGCGTGAAACGTAATTTAGCCGCTATGCGCGAGTTCCAGTGAATCAACGCAAGCAATAGCGTAGCAGCTGCAAGGCCACAGAGCAGCAGGGCGGTCGAGGCCGACTTGGCATCGCGCGACGACTCGCTGACCGCTATGTCAGTGGCCGCGTCAGCCTGCATTCTGACTTCGACGACGTGTTCAAGGACGGCGTAAAAATAGGCGTCGATTTCGCTCAATCCGGCGTCGCCTAGTCCGACACTGCCGGGATGCTCCATTGCCCGTCTGGATAACGCATCGCTTCGCTCTCCGAGCAGCCGTAGCATTCCATCGAGATCGTCGAGTTGCGAGAGACAGGTGGCTCTTCGTTTGCAGGCCTCGCGAACATCGTTGGTCAGGTCGAGTAGCCCGCGCAATGGGAAGACGTATGCTGAGCGTCTGTAGAACGGTTTTGTACTAATGAGCGTATAGAGTTCGCCGTGCTCGTCGAGCATGATCTGCTGCAGCTGGTCCAAGTCCCGCTTCAATCGGCTGGATGTCTGAAGCGCCTGCAAGGTATTGTCCTGCTCCTCCGTCTGGCGAAGGGCGAGAATGGTGTTCGCGGCAATGGCAGCGAGAATCAGACCAACCGCCAGGATGGAGAGCGCCACTCTGCGCGCGTCTCGTGACAATCCGCTGCTGCGCGCACCCGAATTGGCGTCCGTGCCCGTACCTCGCGAGCGTTTGGCCTTCATTTTGAACATAGATCATCTCCAGCGACGCTCACCATCGGCTGCGCCCTCATGTACTCGCCGACTAATTACAATGGACTTTTGACGAGCCGGGCTCATGCTTTAGGCGCGGGTCGAAGGAGAGTTTCAAATATCGCGGCAAAGTAACGAACGACCCTACGCGGCGGCAGATCGGCCCTTTGTATCGACGGAGCTCGCCGTCCACGGTGTTTGCCCTAACGGCGGTGGCGAGCCTCACATGGCATTTGATTCGACTCTTCAGATCGCAGCCGCTATGCGAACAGATGGGGGCATGTGGTTGCATCCTCGATGCGCTCCTGTCAGAGTTGGAATGCCCGCACAGCGGTGCGCAGGTACTGCGCCTGAGATTCAAGCGCACTCGCCGCCTGGACGCCGTCCTGAGCGAATGCCGCGTTCTTCTGTGTCATCTGGTCCATCGTCGCTACGGCGGCGTTGACCTGGTCGATGCCGACACTTTGCTCGCTCGACGCGCTGGCAATCGATCCGACCAGTTGCGAGACACCGGAGACAGCACCCATCAAGTCGCCAATGGTCGAGGCGGCCATATTGACAGCGTTGCTGCTCAAATCAACTTCGGTTGTTATGCCCTTGATGAGGGCATCGATTTCCTTTGCGGCACGCGAACTGCGCTCGGCAAGCGCACGAACTTCCTGCGCGACGACCGCGAAGCCTCGACCATCCGCACCCGCCCGGGCGGCCTCGACGGCCGCGTTCAGCGCGAGCAGATTAGTCTGAAAAGAAATGCCTTCAATCACCGACGTTATCTCGCGGACGCGTCCCGAACGGTGTGCAAGTTCAGTCATTCGCTCGATTGCGTCCTTTGCTGCACGGTTGCCGTCGCCCGCCTTTTCAGACGCGATCTTTGCGAGGGCATGAGCCTTTTCTGCGTGTTCGGCGTTGGCCTTGACCGTCGACGCCAGTTCTTCCATTGTCGCGGAAGTCTGTTGAATGCCCGCCGCCTGTTCTTCCGTTCTTCCTGCCAACAGGGTATTGCCCGCAGCAATGCCGGCGGACGCCTCAGTAATGGTTTCCGTTGACTCTTTGATGTCTCCAATCATCGATGCGAGTCGGTCCCGCATGGCACCCATTGCAAAAAGAACACTCCGTGTGTCACCGGCCGCAACGTGAACGCTAACCGACAGGTCCCCGCCGGCCACACGCCGGGCAACTTCGGCTGCGAGATGCGGCTCACCGCCCAGTTCCCGAAAGAGGCTGCGCGCCATCGCGATACAAATCAGCGCGACGACGGCGAGGCCGCCGAGTACAAACACCACGACGACCAATTGCACGACATGTCCGGAAGTGCGTGCGTGGTCATACTCCTTCTGTGCGCCTGCTAACTCCATCTTGCGCAGTTCCGTACCCTGTGTGCGCACTGATTTCGTCGTTGGCTCGATGGTCTGGGTTTCCACCCACTGTGCTTCGGAGAGGTTGTTCGCAGCGAGCAACTGGACCGCAGGACGAAGACCCTTGTCTCGCAGTGAGGCCCAGCTCGCCGAGAATTGCGAGGCAAGCTTGCCCTCTTCTCCGGACCGCGTATTCGCGAGGTACTGCGCCATCAGTGTGTCTACCTGCTGGATACGGCTCGTGGTGGCTTCAGTGACGAGCTTCGTCTTGTCTGCGGACGGGTCGAGAATGGCGTCGCTTACCGAGAAGCGAGTATCCGCAACCAGTTCGTCAATAGTCGAAATGATCTGCACGGACTTCGCTCTGCCCTCGAACATGACCTGCAGCACGTTAGTCGCCTGTGTAAGACCAATGAGGGCAGTTGCACCGATAACTATCAGGACGAGGGCGACTGCAACAGTAACAAGAAAGAGGCGGCTTTTAACCGTGAGATTGCGCATGGGTGACCTATCTAAACCGGACCGGCGCCGCTAGCTAAGGTTGCGGGGTGGTGCCTGTCGAAGACGAACACTGCGGACATCGCAGCAGGGCGACTTTATTACGGCGGCAGGCATCTTTTGTTAAGTGAATGTTTCGTGACATGTAGCACTCGTATGGTGCATGCGCGCCCGCCTGTGATTGGCTAATTGCAGTGGCGCCGGACAATCGGGTTCACGCGGCGCAGGAGAAACCCGCCCGCGAGAAGGAAGAACCTTGAGTTTCCCGACAGGGCCTCAGTCGCCGCTCTCTCGCCGATTCGAAATCAGGTAGCGCGTAGTCCCGGCCGGCAGCCACGCGGTCTGGCGTCTTCTTCCAGACGAGGCCCGACGCATCGGCCAGTTCAACGAATTCTTCGTTGGCCAGCTGCTCGCGCATTGCACAGATGTCAATTCGTCTGGGCGAAAACTGACGCGCTCGATGTTTGCTCTCAGGAAGGCTGCGGCGGGTACGCGCTCGCAAACAAGGCTGGACGAAGCATGTGACAGCGTCGCGAAAGCTCATCGACTTGCGACGATATTCAGGCGTGTGACGCCGCGCAACGATTGGTCAATTGGATTGGGGATATGCTGAGAGCTTGCACTCGAATATAGCGTTGTGACTGAAATCCACGGAGAGCGTTATGCAAACAACCAGTTCGGAAGCAATCGTCCACGAAATCGCAGAATCCACCGACAACGATGAAGAACTGGTGTCAAAGATGTATGCCGATGCACTCGAGGATTATCGGCGCGACGCACGTATCATGGATTACCTCCCGTTATTTGCCGCGAAACGGGTACGTCAAAACCTGAAATTCCCGACGGCCACGTAGATTGTGCACCTTTGCAACGGCAGGCTAAACGTTGGGTTGCCTCAGTTGCAGACTTTCTGCTCAAGAATCTATTCAGGAGTCGAGGCGGGACATTGAATACGCCGGCCTCTCCTGAAGACATTTGTCTGTACGCCGTTGACATGCTTCACATGCCGAACTTTCCCGGCACACGCACCCGTTACGACGTCTTCCCAGCGCAGATTGCAGTGGGAATGGCATCTGGACCCAGCAACGAGATTGCGTGCTGTTGCGGGTTCAGCATAACCGATGTGGTCCTCGCACGACGCGAAAGGCCTCGGGCGCCACACTCGCTGAAGCGGGAAGGACCCCGTTCTTCATCAAGAGCAGCGCTTGCCGTTAGTCGGATGCTTACGATTTCGCAGGACGGCCCGTTTTGACTGGCTCGACCGCCGTCACTGCGGCCAGGAGCCGCTTCGGCGCAGCAGCGTCCAGCAAAAGCAGCCCGGCACGCAAGATTTCGCTTTTCTTTGCCGATACGCCCGCTGCCAGACACTTCTGCTTCAACGCCGCGATTTTCTCGTAATCGGATTTCGGCATCGTAAAACTATCCCGTACGACCTTCTCCTTCTTCGCACGTTTCGCTCTGGCTTCAATCTCAGCCGCGGGCGGTGATACTTCAGCCACGCTCGCCGTCTGCCGCTTCGATGCCTTTTTATCAGTCGCAGCAACCTTTTTCACATGTGCGGTCCCGGTCGGCTCCGCGTCGTCGACCTCCACAGCGGGGGCGTCAGCGCTCTTGGGGAAATGAAACCTCTTTTTAGTTGCCTTCTTGGCAATGGGTTCATTCACAAAAAACCTCCAATGTTGAATACGGTATAAACAGTATATACCGTTTATAGCAGTATTCTGCATGGCTTTGGAGTTGTGGCGCGTGTCGTGGTCGAACTGCTCAGGCTCGACTCGCGTGACTCAGGTATCCATCAGATACGGCACAAAGACCTCTTCCGCCGAAAAGCGACGCGACGTAATCCCTTGCTCAAAGTGATAACGCAGGATCGCGTCAATCGCCTCGCGATTCGCACGCATGCCGTATGGCCACCAGTCGTGCCCCAAGGCGTTGCGAATCTCCTGCAGCAGATTCGTTGTCCAGGGAATCATGAGCGACATGTTGTTAAACGTCATCCCTTGGACCAGACCCTCCATCGTCGTTTCCTTCGCTTTGCAGAGCGCGAAATAGAGCGCCTTCACGAGGTCGGGTCGACTCCCGGCAAGTTCACGCCGCACCGCGACCGTATGCATGATCGGGAAGATTCCCGTGCGAGCGTAGTATTCCTGCTCGACCTTCACATAGTCAGGGAAGAGTCGACTGACCTTTTCCGAGCCCTCGAGTACGCACTTCGGCACGTCCGCCGAGATCAGCGCGTCGAGTTCACCCTCCTCCAGCATCCGGCCCAAATCGGCTTCTGTGTCCGCCCATTGAACTTGCACGTTCCCGGGGTGACGCTGCGGCACATACTTGACCGGTTCCATCGGAAAATCGATGCCACCGACAAGCCATCTCGCAATTTCGGGCTTGAATCCAAAGTCATCTGACAAGATGCCTTTGGGCATGACGCCCGCGTCGTGACCGTAAAGTGCAAGTTCGCCTATCCTCTTTCCAGCAAGGTCTTCAGGGCGTCTGATGCCGCTGGCGTTGTTGACATAAATAGCTGAGTGACGAAACGCCCGGTTCGGAAACACCGGGATACCGACAAATTCTGGGTCTGGCCTGTCGATGACACGAAGAAGATAGGTCATGCCCAGTTCGGACACGTCGTATTTCCGCTCGGCAATCATTCCCTTGAAAATCTCGGTGACGATGCGCTCGGTATGAAAAGTCGCATCGACGCCGTCAATCCTGACCGAGCCGCTAACGAGAGGTTGAACGCGGTCATAGTTACAGAATGCAATGTCGAGAGGGATTCGGTTCATCGTGGGCTCCTGAGGATGAATATCGGCCAGACGAGAATTGTTAATGCGTTTACAATAGTGCGGGTCTGCCTTCGATGCAAGACTCATTTGTTTCGTTCAGGAAGGAGCGTTTCCCTACATGACAACCATGCACACCAAGATCCGCAAAACCTTCAAAAGCGTCTCGCTAGGCGCGCCCGACCGGGCAATAGGGTTCATTCTATGGAAGATGTTTCATCTATATCAGCGCGAAGTCGACAGAGCTTTATCGCCCATGGGACTCACCCATCTGCAGTTCACAACGCTAACGCTTACGGCGTGGCTTGCTCAGGATAACGAATCTGTTACCTTGACGAGATTGGTCAGACATAGCGAAATTCACAAGGTCCAGCTGTCCCAAATGCTCAAGTCGCTGGAAGAGAAAGGAATGGTCAGCAGGACAACAAGCCTGACCGATGTGCGCGCCAAAGACATTGCGGTCACCGAGGCAGGCTTGCAAAGCATGCGTCAGGCATTGCCCGTCGCCATCGAGGTGCAGATGCGTCTATTTGGAGAGGCGGGCATGCCCGGAGGGAGCCTGCTGACGAGCTTTCACTCCGTGCTTCGCCAGATGGAGTCCGAATGCGCGGACAACGCTTAGCGCCATCCGCGCGGGCAGAATGATCGCGTACCGCCGCTGCATCGAACTGGACTCTGGCTTCGCCACGCGCACTTTAACGCCGCGCGGATCGATGAAGCACCGGGCCAGCGGATGAATGCGATTCGCCATGACAACGTCTGCCGCATACTGACTCGCGATAACAACTTTTATGCAAGCGAAGGCTCAGGGCGAGTGACTAGCGGAGCGATCCTCGTGTATTACGGCGTGATCCGTATCCTGAGAATCAAGGAGCTACTCGAACAACGATCCGGCAAGCTTAGATGATCTCGTGGCCCACCAGGCGTGTGCCCGAAGCGCCGCAATGAAGACCTATGGCGATTGCGCAGCCTGAAATCTGGTCTGGCTTACTCGCCCGGATCACCGCGTCGGAATTGCCGGCCCAGTACTCGTCAAAACCTCGAAATGCATGGCTGGTTTAATGCCCTCCTCGGCCGCCGACCGTGAGGGCTAACGTGAACGCCCCAGCCCGAAAGGCGCTTGTCATACGCGTCACATGATTCAAGCGATACCGATATTCTTTGATGGTTTTACGCGTTCGTACGAATTCACAGTCATGACTTTTTTTCGGCGCAAAAATCTGACGTGAGCAGATTGCTGGCTGATGATCAGTGCCATTCGTCGGAGAAATCGCATGTATTTGACCCGCGTCGCGGTGACGGCCCGTCAGGGAGAATTACACATGGTGCCCGTGTGGCGGAGCCTGCTGCACTTTGGTGTCAAGGCCCAAGAGTGGGGCGTCAATATTGACGCCCAGGAAAAACAGGAATCACTGCATCTGGATCTGATGTGCAAGGACGAACTGGAGCCTGAACAATTACGCGCGGAACTTCGCGCCAGTGTTCCCACAGCATTGTCAGTGGAAATCAGCCGCCCACCGTCGGTCGTGGTGGGATGAACGCCCAGTTCGACCTCCTTCCCATGGGCGAGCGCCCTAGCGAGGTTGTCGGTGAGGCGTCCTCCCCGGCTGGCGACGAGCTGTTGGCTGCGATCCTGCATGTGTTTGAACAAGTCGGCGGCTGGCACTGGGGCATCACCGTGTCCCAAGAGAAAGGATGCGGATTCAGGCTGACTGCTTTCAGCGAGAGTACGTTTCGGGCTGAAGCCGAAGAGCGTGCAGACGGTCATCAGGCGCTCGTCCGTGCCTCGATGGCAGCTCTCACGCTGCAACGTCCATTCGAGTGCACATAGTGTAGGGCGGCTGCCCGGCGTTTTCGACATTGCCTTGCCCACGTCTTTGAAGCGGGACGAGGCTGCTTGACGGGCTCACCACGTTCATTACATTATCCTTTCTGTCGTGATATTCTCACGCCTGTCTTTGGGCGTAGCAGGCTCCCGCCTGGAAGCGCCTGCGTCTACCTTCCTGGTCACACAAATAGCCGTCTGATTGGCAAGACCATCGACACACCAAGCGACCGGTCGGGCACCGCGGTGCGTCGCAGTTTTCCGCCCGACCATGAGCATTCCCCTTCATGAATCCAGTCGCCACACGGTTTCTCGCCTTCGCCACGTCCACCGATGCATTTGTCGCAGCCATCGGAAAGGGCACCACCCTACGTCGTCCACACTGGCGCAAAGCCCTTGGAACAGGTCTGTTCTTTGGTGTGATCGAAGCGTTCATGCCTCTTTTTGGCCGGTTCGCCGAGGTGCTACGCGGCCGGATGATTGGAAGGCGCGCGGAAATGGCATAAGGCATTGTCCTGACCAGTATCGGCAGTGTCATTCTTGCTGAACACCTCAAGCCTTCCTGAACCGCTCAGCCGTACGTTAAAACGCCCTACCGCTCTTCGCAAGACGAGCGCACGAACACCGATAATTTTCCATTCGATTTTATGAAACAAACGCGTCCTACAGAAAAGACCAGTGGCCGTCCTACCAACTTCGCCGAGTACATTATCGAGCAGGGACTTTTTCAGATCCGCTGGTTCCTCGCACCAATCTATGTGGGGCTCGCGCTGAGTCTCGTGCTTATCCTGATCAAGTTCGGCCAGGAAAGCTGGGAAATGGCCCGACATGCGTTGTCCATCAGCGGGGAAAACACCATTCTCGGCGTTCTGTCGCTTATCGATCTATCGCTGATGGCAAACCTGCTTCTCATGATGATCTTTGGCGGTTACCAGAACTTCGTATCCAAACTCGAACTTGGCGGTCACGAAGACACTCCGGAGTGGATTGGGCATGTAGGGTTCAGCGATCTCAAACTCAAACTGATGGCGTCCATCGTCGCAATTTCAGCGATTGAGGTGCTTAAGGCTTTTATGACCATTGGCAGCGCGAGCAATCGCGAACTTATCTGGGGAATTGCCATCCATATGACGTTCGTTGTTTCCGCCGTGCTGCTGGCATTGATGGATCTGATAACGGCCCGCGCACGCAAGTACTCGGAGACGCAATAAGTCTCACGAACGGCAGCAACGCGGGGCGGGTTAGATCCCGACGAGCGCCGATGATTTCGTTTGACCGTGGTGCCGCGCCGCATCGCTAACGGGAGCGGGTCAACCTCTTCCCTATTGACTACAACTGTTGCTGTAACGATTGCAGATGTCCGCCAATGTGTGATTCCATCCGCCTGATGCCCTGGAAAGCAAGCTCATGCAGGCGTCCACTCGTTGCGTCACGATGCAGCGCGAGCCCGGCGCAACATAGCCCCAGATAGACATCGCCGTAGTCACACATGCGTGCATGCATACGCGCCCAACTACCGGCTGCCGCGTCGCACGCTGAGCTCTCCTCCGAGCAGAAAGACGACGGCATCGGAGCAGAATGAGGGTTTACCCAAATCCAGCAACAATCCCTTCCTGACATCGGCCTTAATCTTAAGCACATGCTTACCTAGACTGTAGTCATTGATTACGAACAGGGTGTTCGTAACAGGACAAAGCAAAGTCTGGAGGTAAGTATCATGAAGTCCCTTATTCAAGCCGTTGTCGTTGCATCTGCCCTTGTTGCTCCCGTTGTTGTATTCGCCCAATCGAATGCGCCTGTCACGCGGGCACAGGTACGCGCCGAACTGGTCCAACTCGAGAAGGCTGGCTACAACCCGGCCCATGGCGAAGATCCCTATTACCCCACTGACATTCAGGCTGCTGAAGCGAAGGTAAGTGCGCAGAACGGCGCGGCAAGCGGTTACGGCGGTGTCGTGAGTGGTTCTTCGGAAGCAGGACGCCCCGCCGTGTCGAAGGCGGACTGGAACGCGATGTACAGCCACCCGTAATGCGTTGATTTCGAATGTACGGGGCAGCTGCCAGAAGCACCTGGCCTGAACGGCCAGGTGCGCCGTACTTCTGCCCGCCCCTATTTGAAGAATTGCCTCGCTAGCGCGGCAATGCCCGAGAGCGCGGCCAGTTTCGTATTGGTACCTCCGCCGTCGGGCTCCCGATGGCTTCGCTCAGACCTTCCCCGGTCTGGGCGCTTTTTATCCTTTATGACAGCACAGCCGGATCAGCCCGCCCCTTCCTGGCGGGCTTTTTTTCGGTGCACCCTGCCGGGCACACCAACGTAAAAGGCGCCGGCTTCGAAGTCGAATAATCTGCCGCGCATCAACGATAGCGCTGGAGCGTCTTTCCATCGCCACGACGTTCGGCTCGACAAACCGATTTTCAACAAGAGTGGTCGTTACAATGGTTACGCAAACCCTTGGAGATAATCTTGAATAATCAGAAGATCCGAGTCGGTCTCCTCCTCTTCCCCGGACTGACACAACTTGACCTGACTGGACCGGCAGAAGTATTCGGACGGATGCCCGGTGCCGAGATTCATCTACTTTGGAAAACGCTCGACCCCGTATCGTCCGACCGTGGACTCACGATTCTGCCCACCACGACATTCGAGGGCTGCCCTACATTGGATGTCATCTGCGTTCCAGGCGGGCCGGGCCAGATCGAACTCATGGAAGATGGGATCACACTAGACTTCCTCAGAAAGGCTGCTGCCGGTTGCAAACTGGTTACATCGGTTTGTACTGGATCACTTGTTCTGGCAGCAGCGGGCTTGCTCACCGGCTATCGGGCAACGTGCCATTGGTCCTCTATCGACCAGTTGAGTTTGCTCGGCGTTGAACCCGTACAAGAACGCGTTGTGCGGGACCGCAATCGAATCACAGGCGCTGGCGTGACCTCTGGTATTGACTTCGCTCTCACCGTTGTCGCAGATCTGGTAGGTCATCAAATCGCTCAAGAGATCCAGCTCCAGATGGAATACGATCCGGCTCCACCCTATCAGGCGGGATCGCCGCGCACTGCTCCGCCTGCAGTGACTGAAGCGATTCGCGAGAAAAATGCCTCCTTCATCGAGCAACGCAGGACTGCGACAAAGCGTGCGGCAGAAAACCTCGCCAGCGCGCTGAAGGAGTCGGATTAGCACTGAATGCCCGCGATCTTGACCAAAGCTTCGGGCCTCCGGAGTTGGGCGACCTCTGCCTCACGCGATCAGCGCGTGCAGTAGGACCCGGCGGTCGGCACCGCAAGCCGCCAAAAACAGACAGTCTGGCCCATCCCGCTACAAACTTCCGGGATGATGTCGATTTTCGATCACCAGCTTCGTCGTCAGGTTATTCACACCGAAAGGATCTCCCATGAAATACCTCGGCTTGGCTTACTTTAACCACGAAAAATTCGCCGCGATGGCGCCTGACGACGTCAAGAAACTGGTGAGCCAATGCCCCGCATTGGACGACAGGATGCGGGCTACCGACAAGGTACTGGTCTCCGCATCGCTTGGCGATCTGGACACATGGAGGACGCTCCACCCGCGCGGTGGTAAAACGCACGTCACCGACGGGCCCTATATCGAGTCGAAGGAGGTGGTGGGCGGCCTGTTCATCATCGAGGCGGATACCCATGACGAGGCGTTGCGCATCGCTTCCATGCACCCGGCGGCCACGCTGGGCGAAGAAGGTGGATGGGTCGTCGAGCTGATTCCCTTGGATTTCTACTGGTCCCGATGAGGGCGTGGACGTCGGTATCAACTGTGCGGAGGCGCTCTGTTTTCCTCGAACGCCTTTACGGCTTCGTGAGTCATCGCGACCATGCTACTCCTGGGCCGAGCGGCGACGCCTGTGATCGACCTGGAGCGGTCCCTTCCAAAAACCCGTTAGCGGCCGTTGGGTGCAAAGGAATTCGAATGTAGTTTTAGATCACGGGGTTTCGAGTGCGCCCCACTGTTCGAGCTTCCCGACTTGTTTTTCGAGCCATTCCGGCGGAAGCGCTGCGGAGCCCCATTCGCCGCTGCGGCTCGCATACTCACCCAAAAACCAGAAATGGCGGGCGGAAACAAATAGCGCTATCGCCGAATAATCACTCGGAGACAATGGCGACACCTCGCGATAGCCATCGACGAAGCACCTCCACTGTTCGCTTTGCTCGGCGCTCAACTCCAGTTCCCTGTTGTTCAACAATACAGCCCAAAGGTAGACCGCAAGATCGTATGCGAGGTAACCTGGGCCCCCGTCGTCAAAGTCGAAAAAAGAACCAACACGGCGGCCGTCCGGAGAGCTTGTCATAAACGTGTTTCCGCCATGGCAGTCACCGTGGCAGAAGACCGTGGTCAGTTGCGTCGTTGCTTCGATTTTTGCGATCAGGCTGGAGGCTATTTCTCTCAGGCGCCCCGCCAGGAGGTCATCCATTGATGCGTGATTCAATAGCCGTTGTAACGGCCGAATCACCAGATGCTGAAGATCCAGCACGTAATGACTGGCCGGCCCGCTATAGTCTTGCGCCAAACGATGCAGAGTGGCGAGGCTGGCAGCCATGGCTTTCGTGTCCTGCAGGTCGGTACCGGGAGGATCACCTGCAAGGAACTCAAACACGACAAGCGAGCGGCGACCCTCAGCGGCGTAGACCTCGATACTCAGTGCGCCCGTGTTCGTGGAAAGCGGCGCCGCCACGTCGCCGCCCGCGGCCTTCAGATGACAGAGAAGCGAGGTCTCATAGGCGACGTTTGATTCTCCCCTCGCTCGACGCGAACTGAGGCGTGCTATCTTGCTGCGGCCATCGGGGAAGCGAAGAAGATAAACATCGTTGAAACCTCTGTTCAGCAAGCCGCATTCGAACGGTGATTCAAACGGGTATGTCGAGGCAATGAGATCGCGAAGGTCGGTTGCATCTATTGTCGAATACGCGGCGCGCAGTGGCTTGGAGGACAATAACCCATGGTCTGCCATACACATGCTCCCGAACAGGTCTGATCGGATATTCTGCGCGTGTTTGCTTTCAGCAAGCAATCGCCGACGCCTGCCTCGATTGTCAACCACTTCGAGCCAGGCCTTTATTAACACAAGCTGGCCAAACGCCGATGGATAACCCGTCAGGCGAGCGGACCTTCCTTGTCTTTGCGGCTAGCCGCGACCGCGATGGCGCTCCCGACGATGAGTGCTATTCCCGCAAGAGACAGTGGCCGAAGCGTCTCGCCCCATACGACGTAGCCGAATAGCGCCGCCCATACTATGCTCGTGTAGTTATACGGTGCGAGCTTGCCCGCGTCCGCCTGGCGAAAGGCGACGGTCATCAGAATCTGTCCTGCGGTCGCGAAAGCGCCGACGAGTGCCATGATCAACAGTGCTCCCACAGATGGGGTGCGCCAGTTGAACACGAGCGTAAAGCCAGTAATAATCATACCCACCAAGGTGAAAAACAGAACCGTCGTCGCTGAGTCATCGGTAGATCGTATTCGCTTGATCTGAACGATGGACAGTGCGCCGAAAAAGGCGCTCAACAGAAGGAACGTTGGACCCCACCAGCTTGACTGACTGCCACCTGGGCGAACCACAAGCAGCACCCCACAGAATCCGACAAGCGCCGCCGCGACTCCACTTCCAGTCCACCGCTCTTTCAAAATCAGCGGCGCGAGCAGGATGACAATCAGCGTCTCAGAATACGCAAGGGCGACCGCTTCTCCCAACGGAACGTAAGGTAAGCCTGCAAAGAACAGCCCTGACGCGCCGAGCAGTGTCAGCGCACGTACAGTCTGCCCTTTGATGTCGATGTTGACCAGTCGCTCAGTTAACGAAAGACGTCCTCGGCAACAGATCGCTACCGCCGGTACCAGACCGAAGAGCATTCGGAAGAATGTCACCTCATTCGCTGGATACTGCAGTGCGACCGTCTTCGCCAATGCATCCACTACGGCAAAGCAAAACATTGACGCAAGTATGCTGGCTACGCTGTTCAACGGAAGCGCGGTAGTCAGTGTTGCGCTGGGCGATGGCATCGTGGTACGCAAGTTTGAATAGTATCGGCATCATCTCATACACCCGAATACTGCCCCGTCAGCGGGGCGAACCCGTATTCGATACAGACTTCCTATTGCGAATAGACGATGCGACACGAATGGAAATCCCGAACGCTCGGGAAGAAATGGCCCTGATCCATTCGAGTTGAATGTCAACAATCTATACATGCTCACCGAATGGCCGGAACTGACAAAAATCGTGAAGTTCAAACCACTCGGCGCTCATCGCATGAGCCTCAATTTGCAAAGTTCAGCACACGACTCCATGCGGTCAATCACGACTGCACGGCAAACAGCCGTTATTCACGGACGTCGACCCCGGCGCTGCGTTCGGCTTTAACACAACCAGTGATGACTGCCCGTCGGCCTTAGCTGCACCCTCCCGCTCTCGTGCTTGCCATTCCGGTGGCTGTTTCGGCCTTGACGGCCTGCACCCGTGGCACGCGCGCCGCCACAACGCACACCGTCAGACTGTGATCAACGTTTGCTCGCCGGGCTTTAATACCGAGACCCGCAGCGAGGGCGCCACGTGCGAGGCAGCCTGACGGTATTGCTCACCCGCCTCGACACCCAGCACCAGTCCGTTGTGCGCGTAATGCACCGGGATGCCATGGGAAACGCCCACCCACGCACTGGCCCGCGCCGCGTCCGACGGATCCATCGTGAACGGACCGCCACCCGCAGATACGATGCCCAAGTCGGGCTTGTAACGCTCACCGATCATTCGCATGTCGCCGAAAAGATCGGTGTCTCCGCTCAGGTACACACGAACCCCACCGATGTCGAGGATGAAGCCTGCCGCCGGATAGCCACACAAGTTGGAGTGCAGGGCGGGAATCAGGCGAGCCGACATGTCGCCGTGCCGGGACACTCCGCCAAAGTTCATCCCCGCACCGCCGTTCACCACGATCTTCGCGGGATCGAGACTCGCCTTACGAAACTCCGGCACCAGCGCAGAGCGCATCATGTCGCTCTGCCCCGTGGTCTTGACTGGCAGCCCGGCGTCGTTCAGCGCTTTGAGCATCTCGAAGTAATCGCCCATGTGGTCGCCATGGTCATGGGTGAGCAGTACAAAGACGGCATCGGGATTCTTGCCAGCAACATAGTCGGCGAATCCCTTGGCACTGGCATATTCCGGCGGCTTCTTGACGCCGAAACGATCCCAGCCCGCATTGTTCCAGATCCACGCGTCGCCGTACGCAATCTGTTTGTAGTCAGGTGTGGCGAGTTCCACGACGCCACCGCCGAGCCAACGCACGAGCAGCTTGCCGCCGGTGCGCGGTGTCGCCCAATGGTCGTCTTTCGGCACGGTAGAGGCGGTCGCTGAGGCGGTGCTTGCGAGCGCGATCGCGCCACCCAAAGAGAAACCGCCACGAACGAAATCCCTGCGCCGGCGGCCGTCGTCTTCCAGCTCCTCCGGCTCCTGCGATGTGGTCTGCGAATCCATGTCGCTCCTTGGCCTCACGGCCTGTCATTTAGCACGATCTACGCCCCAGCAGGGTCCGGCCGAGGCCTTGCGCAGGAAGCCGATGAACTGTTCTCCGGTGAATCGCCTGTTCAGGTCCGATCTTCTAGCTATGTGATTGGACTCCAAATCGCTGCGCGACTCAATCGAGAGAAACGTGGCACCTGAATTTCGAATATTCGCGTAAGTGGAAGAATTTTTTTGGGTCGGGCATAAGTCCCGCAAAATGAGCCCAACTAGTGAAGATATTGGCATAACAGCCAACTGACCGCTCGTCCCCGCGTGCTGCCTCCTGCCATCAGCAGTTACATCCCGCAGCAGTCGTCTTTTCGGTCATGCCCGCCAGGCTATGCTGGAGTTCACCAGTCCCACGTCATTGGCTGAAAACGATTCGTAATTGGCGCCGCCAAAGCGTACCCACACCCCGCCCCATCGCATCGTCATGGATTCGTCGATACGTCGTCCATGAGTTCCATTCGCCCGAAGCAACGACAACACTAAAAAATGTGAGACAGCGGCGCGGCTATGTCGACCACGCGCTAGCGATGTGAGGGCGCATCCTGCGCCAACTGGTGAATGCGCTCCGCAAGCGCGGGTATGCCAGAGTCGCGGGCGACGTAGTGAGCCGCCTGCCGAGTGGCTAGATCGATGGTGACCTGATCGTCGGGCGATTTGGTATTGGGTCCGTCAATGGCGGCATGGTATTCAATGCGCAATTGCCGGGCATTCGCGATGAGCCGCAAATAGCCGTAGTTGCGGTCGTCGTAATTTTCGAGGACAACTGCGTCGGTATCTTTAGAGGCGGCTCGGACAACTTGCGGCGCACGAAGCGGCGGTTGTCCATTGGTGGTGAGTCGCTGCACCGCGTGACCGCCGTTGCCGCAGACGATGTAAGGAATGTGGGTGCCGTCGGCGCGATTCCGCGTAAAACGCTGGTAATTGTGCGCGTGCCCGGCCAGGTCGGCGTGTGGCCAGACACCGACTTCATTACAAATAGCGTCGATCTGCTGCTGCATCTCGACGCTCCAGCCGTGACGGCCGCGCGCCACGTACGGCGGATGATGATGGGCGAACAGCAGCGCGCCGCGATAGTCCTCTTTCTTGACGCGTTGCAGCGCCGCTTTCAGGAACTTCAACTGGCTATTGCCGATATCACGGTTAGCGATCACGCCGGGGTCTTCGAGCGTATTGCTGTACAGCGCAATGATGCGCACGAACGGCGCCTCGAAAGTGAAGAACACGCCGGGCTGAATCTGCGCGGTGCGCGACAGATGGCCGGCATCGGGCGAGACCTCGAAGCAGTCGGCGCAAAAATTCCGGAGAAACGCCTGCAGGCTTTTCTCGTGCTTGAGCGGCGAAACCATGCCGTCGTGATTGCCGGCGGCGGCGAGAATCGGCGCATGGTAGTCGCGATAGGGTTCGTAGAACTGATCGTAGTAGTACTGTGCTTCGCCAAAGCTGTAGACGATGTCGCCGAGCAGAAAGTTGAACTGCGGGACTTCTGCGGGATCGGTTTCGTCGAAGTCGCTGACCATCTTGTCCGACACCTCGTTTTGCGTAGCCGGACCTTTGGTGCTGCCGCAATCGCCGGTTGAGTGAAAGACAATCTGGCCGCTCGCATTGATTGCGTCGAGCAGTTGCTGGTCGTCGTTGACCACTTCTGCAAACGTAAGACGGGGCTCGGTTCCGCCGCGCGGCGCGGGAAACGGCAGCGCCTTCAGTTTGTGCTCGCGGTTCAGTTCGTCAATCGCCTTGTAGGCTGCAGCATCGGATGCATGCCTGACTACGAACGTCTGCGGATCGGGCGTAGGCTGCGGCTGCGAAAAGACGGGCGCAGCGAGAATCCGCTCGCTGCTGCCACCGGGTGCGGCTGGCGATTTGTCTGCGCGCTTCTTTGCCATGTCGAAGTCTCCGTGATCGTCGAACAAGAGCGGTTAAACGGCTGTTGGCGAACTGTCAGCGTGCGACGGTGCGCTCTTCGGCGAGATGCTCCACTGAGACGAGCGTCCGTCCAGTAAGTTCAGATGAGTTGCCGTTGAGCAGCAGGCGGCCCGTGTTTCGAAGAAAGAGCGATGTGCTTCATGACAGCGTGATGACACCGACTGCCGCATTTGCCAGAGCAAGGGTGGGCAGCCACCCTCTCCGCGCCGGCATGTCTTTGACGGCGACTTGTTCCGATCTGGGGCCGCTTGTCGATCGCTCGATATGGGACGAACGCAGCACTCCAGGGTTATTGAACGCGAACAATTAAATTCGCTGACGACTCTCGTGACGGACGGCTACGATCAAGGGAATTTCCATCCCAATACATCATGGAGCTGATGCGAACTCCGTTTGCAGAACGTCAGCAAGGGGGCGCACCGCCACACGCCCGCCGGTCATCGACGAATTCGCCCAGACGAAGTTCTGATGCTCAATGATCTTCTCGGCGACAAGATGAGGCTTACTGTGCGTCGTGTGAAGGTCGGACACGACCGTGGTGCGCAGGCCCAGCAGCTCCGCCCTGCGCGCAGTGGCGTTGACGCAGAATTCCGTTGCATAGCCGCACAGCAGCACGCTGTCGATGTCGTTTTCCCGGAGCTGGTCGGCAAGCGACGTGTTATGGAACGAATCGCCGACGACTTTATAGACGGATTCGTCATTATGATCGCGGACCAGCGCGCCAGGCAGTTGCCACGGGTCGCTTCCGTGTGCGAGCGGCCCGTTTGCGTCGCTTTCGTGCTGCACGAAAAAGACGGGCGCATTCGCCCGGCGCGCTGCATGCGTGACCAAGTTAATGCCATCGATCACTTCGCGGGCACGATACGCGGCCATCGGGCCGCTGAAGAACATCTGCTGCACGTCGATGACGATGACGGCAATACGGGACATACGAACCTCGTTAATCATTCACAAATGGGGGGCGGTCGCGCGGCGACGACGGGACAAGCCGTCATCACGAGCAGGCTGTATTGCGTGGGCCACGCCAGCGGACGCGCAGGCGGTGCCGCATGTATGAGAAGAGGCTTCTCCGTTAGTCACTTGCTAGGCCTGTTGTCAGCAGTCTGGCGAACCGCAGCGACACGCCGCGATTGGCCGAACGCCGACCTTACTCCATCGACAGCGGCCACACTACCCGGCCAGGAATCGTTTGATTGCCGCTGAGAAGGCGACGTCATCATCCAGCATCATCAAATGGCCGCAGTTGGCCAGTGTGTGATCTCCAGCGCATTTTTCCAGCGCCCAGTCCGGTACGTTCCAGCCTCCGCGGGAGCGTTCACCGGAAAGTAAATACACCGGATGCCGATCAAAGACCTTTTCGAGTAACGTAAGGTACTCATCATTGCCCGTTGTTGTCACAACCGACTGGCCCATCGCACGAAGCGTGGACGCTGGCTGGTAGGCAAGCCAGCGGGCCGCGATCGGACCCAGTTGCGGCGCTGGCGCGGTGACGGAACTGCTGATCCAGGCTAGCGGACCAGCACGAAAACCTTGCAGAACGACTGGAGCACGAAGGAGAAGAGTGCAACAGGAAAAGTAGCGCTGGTTCAGGAGCAGCATTCTTCGACGATCAAGGGGCAACAGCGAACGGCCTGAAGTGGTCGGACTCGGGCAGACGGAGAGCGCACCAACATTTACCCGCGGCGGGGGCCGACTGCTCTATAAGTGGACGCTTTTTCTGCATCAGCCGCGTATGGTTTCGGGATCTACATCTATTGGCGGAGTTCAGCGGAAAGGCGGTCGTCACAACTCAGGACCTGAACGGCATCGCTGGAGAGCGTAAGCCGACGTTCGGCTGCAATGCATTCCTAGATTGGACTCCAGGTCAGGTCATCGGGACGTTGGTTGCCTGGACCATAGGCGTAGTGATTGTCTGCCCGCACTGTCAAAACCCAGCCCGATTCACGCTCGTAGAGCAACCATTGCTCATCCAACGGATCATCTCCGTATGGCGACGTTTTTAGTTCGCCGCCCAGATCGAACGTGAAACTCCACGATCCTAGTGCCGAACCTCCCGACACGGAGGTTATTTGCTGACCATCGAGTCGCTCGACTGCGGACTTGATAGTGTCGTCAGGAGACTCATTATGGGCGGCTTCCCGACCGTCGAACAGGACCGACCAATTACAGCAATAAATCCACAAGTGCCATCTGCCGGTTACATGGACCCGCCTACGCGCCAGTTCTGTGCGAACCCGCTCTGACGCATGTCGTGAAGCAGTCATCGGCTCTCTTATTTGTAGAGAGGGGGCTCCAAATTCAAAGGTAAGGAAACTTCCATAGCCCTTTTTTACAGACCATGCGGCATTTCCGTAGATTGCCGCCCACACTCGTTCGATCTCTTTCGATCCCAATCCTCGCTCCCCTGTTTTACTTTCTTCCGTTCCCTGCGAATGGGGCCGTCAGTTTTCTGCTCGCCAACATTACAAGCCGGCTTGTCGAATGTCCACCGTTGGCAGTAGTAAGTGGACATGGCCCACCTGAAGCGAACTGCGATGTCGACGTACGGTGCAAGAACGTCACCGCCAATACCAGCCATACTGTCGAGAGACGGTCACCTCAATCCTGGTTCCGTTTCAAGGAATAGTGTTGCGGTCCTTCGTACCGGGTACCCGCAGGCATTTCGCGAAAATCGAAGTGATGCCCGGGGGCCGCCAGGCGCAAGTCAGCTGATTCGACACGCAATGCGTTTGCTGTACTTACAGCGCTTTGTTGGACCATCATGCCCTGTTGATAGACTTTGCCATCTGGCGTGAAAAACGGCCCCGCCCATTCATGTGGCGCTTGTGGCGTTGGAGACGCTGAATTCGATCGAAAGTCGATCGGTCCTGACGCAAAGGGCAGTGCGCGCGTCTCGGCCCGGGCGATCGGCGAGCATTGCGCTGGTGACCAATCAAGCGAGCAGGTAGTGTCCGACGCATACACCGCTCGCTTGACCGGGATGGTGCTCGGCAGATCCTGCCTGTAGATCCATCCACAAAATGCTGCGGTGACGGCGACTGCCACCAGAGCGTACATGCTGCGCGGAATAGTCATGTAATGGAGATAGGGGTAGTTCTGCTCGACTGAATATATCTTTTGGCGCGGACGATATTGTCGACGATTGATGGGTCAGAGCTGAATGTCTGTTTGAGGCCCGGCTCCTGCCTCCTTTATACTGGTCAGCAGGCCAGTCCCGAGGCACGACCGGAAAGGATAATCTCGTCATTCCGTCATGCTCCCAACAACTGAGCATCCAACTGCGGCTTCACATAATTAAGGGTTGGCGGGAGCACCACAGCGTCCGCTTTGGGGCGTAGCTCATGCCATAGCTTTCGGTCTACGAAAAGACCGACGCAACGCTCTATGATGTGGGCAGAACGACTGCGATCGTTGTCCGAAATCGCTTGCGAATCCTGCGAAAGCCGGGACGGAAGGAAGAAGAACGGCTGGGTTCAGTTGATTCCCGATTTCGTTGTATGGGTTGCATTGCTGCCAGATACTGCCGCCCCGTTCGCGAATTGCCGCACCAATTATTGACGGCTTCCGGTCAAGAGCCCGACAAGATCGTAAGGTGCGTACCTGTCAAGCTGCGGCTCAAAATCAGAGTATTCCGCTGTCGGCAGATAACTGATGCGCGCACGGATGTCATCTGCGATTTTTTTCTGTCTTGGGAAATCGCGCTGCGAAGCCTGCGTGAACACGTCGACATACCCACTTCTTCCAAGAATGACCGCCTCGTAACTGACCATCTCCGACGAAGAGCAGTTCACCGAGCAGCTCATCTTGATCTTCGCTGCCCACGCCAAGCGGTGAGCTGCCGAATTGTAGACGGGTGGGATAGTCCAACCGCTGATTTCTATGCCAGGTAGACCTCTTCGCTTGTTGACCGCATTAGCCGCTGTCGCCTTCGCCTGTAAGATCTCCAGGATATGGTCGGCAGTCCATCCGTGCACGTTCTCACTCACGTGGCCATCATGGCCAATCGTCACCAGGACAAACCATTCCGCGTTAGCAAACGGCCCACACGGAAAAACCATTCCCGCGTTCAGCTGTTGGTCGGCAAGTCGCCCGTGGGCGCGAAAGTACCGCACAGTCGCATCGTTACCAACAAAGCAATTATTCTTGGTTAGCGTCAATACAGCGCCGTCACCAAGGTCTATCCGGCGCGGTCCACTAACCATTGACTGGTCGATGTAAGCAATGGCTGCGTCTAGGTCCATTTCCGAAGCTTGCTTCTCGGCCGCATCGCTGCAGACGTGTACACATAGAAGCGGCAACACGATAAGCCAAGCCGAAATTGACATTTGTACCGCCTATAGGTTGAAGATGGCAAGGACATGTTCGTTCTATCAGCGCCCCCGCTCGTCAATATATCGGCGTTATCTTTTCAAGCTTTAAAGATTTTAGTATCCGGGATCGACCGTTGGATGAATGCGACTGGTAGCTGCCGCTTACCAAAGAATTTGCTTGGGCCGCCCGTAAGCGCACGTGTGTTGCTAAAGGTGTGCCGCTGAAAATGTTCACTACGCTCGGACAGCAGCTGTCTACGGGAATCCCCCCATTACTTTCGCGAGTGACACCCATTGTGCAGGGTCGAAATCACGCCGCCGGCGGCAGGATAGATTTCCACCTCGTCGCAGATATCGTCTAGAACATGCAAAAGCACAACAATTGGGCCTTCGCTAGTGGAAGTGTATCCCGCAAGACCCACTGGCACCCTAACTGAGACCGTAGCAGGCACGCGATTAAGGACGTGCAGTTTAAAACTGCCATCGGCGTCGAGCGCATCAATGCTTACCAGACAGTCCTTCAATTGAAGTCGGATCGCTTCGCAACCCTCAAATTCTTCCATCATTAATCGATGAAGTAACTCCTGCTGCCAAACTTCGGGCGTCTTGAATCCAGATGCCATCTATCAGCCTCCCGCGCGTCGCGCTTCTTCGTTCCGGTCATCCCTTTCAATCGAAGACAACCGGACTCAACCCTGAATTGCTTGTTTGCATCCTTTCGGTAACCGCTCGGACAGAATCCACTCTTCTCGATCGTAGCCTTTCTATTTCGCGTACGACGACTGTTAGCGAGGGTCGCCAAAGGAGCAAATGGCTCTTGTAATCCCGCGCCAAGTGTCACTGAAGTCGGCCTGCGGCAGCAACACCATGTCTCTCACCGAAAGCCTGCACGAGCGCTCATTTGAGCGACAAGCGTGAAAGTCCTTTCATAGCCGGGCCCGGCATGCCAAGCCACCAGCCCCTCGCCGAGGCGTGGCCCAGTTCAGCGGACAATTACAGGATCGAGTTCCTTCGGTGTCAGGCCAAACTTCGCCATGCGACTGCGATGATCGAGGGAGCCCAAATAGATGCGAAGCTGCTCGTTTACCGCGTCCGTTAGATCACGGTTTTTCCTGTTAAACGAAAATGCCCCGACCGGTAGCCGCTCCCCTTCATTGGTTTCGGGTGGGCAATCTACCGCCGCTAAAGGCGCCCCAATTCGATCGGCCAATATGCGGTTTCCCAAGGCGGTACTCGCATAAGCGTCGATCGCTCCTGATCGAACGGCTTCGATTGCGTCGGCCTGCTGATCGAAAATGACTATCTGCTCATCGTGCACTCCTGCCGCCTTCGCCGACTCGTGTTGTACCTGCCCGGCAATGATGCCGAGGCGCGCATCGCGGCTTTTCGCGATTAGCGCGTAGCTACCAAGTGCTTTTGCGTTTCCTGTTCGCACGAGAAAACCGTCCCCGATCGCCCATACCGGCATGCTGAACGCGACCAGACTCGCACGTTCCGGGGTAACGAACAGCGGGACATTCATGTCCCAGATGCCAGCCGCAACCCCGGGTAACAATTCGCCAAAAGTGGTTACGCGATGCTCAATCCTGGTAACACCGATCGCACGAAGGATCGCATCCGCCAAATCAAGGTCCGCACCTGTCGCCGTCCCGTTCGCGTCTGTCCATCCGAATGGCGGCTCTTCGATATATGCGATGGTTACCTTCATTTATTTCCTCACCGACCGGAAACGGCAACGGGCAGCCTTGCCGATTGTCGACGATTGTACTCAAACAAGCGTGGGTCGCCTCTTGGCCGGACAGAGCCTCAGGCAAAGGGCAAGCGATCGCCTCCAGGCGCTTTCATGCAAGAGGCACGCACGACCCACTCCTGTCATTCCCTTGGCCCATTTCTGGATCTTCATGCGCCGAAATGATCACTGACAAGAGATAATCCCAGTGCCTGAATTTCTCTGACGGAGCAGAAATCAATGCACCTTCTCGATCATGTTTCAATCGGCGTCCCCGACCTGGATGCCGCACGTCCATTCTACGATTCGATCATGGCGCAATTGGGAGCAGTTAAGGTGTATGACCATCCTGATGCGCTCGGATATGGCGAGCGCTGCACGGCAATAAACGCGAGCTCGACGTACTTGGCAGTGTATTTGGATCCTGGTAGGCTCGATGCGAGCAAGCGGCATTGGTGTTTCAAGGCAGCGTCCCGCAACCAGGTGGACGCATTCTTTGCGGCTGGCCTCGCGGCAGGAGGACGATCGGATGGCGACCCGGGACTCCGGCCTGACTACCACTGCAATTACTATGCAGCGTTTCTGTTCGATCCGGCCGGCAATCGAATCGAAGCGGTATGCCACACCGCGCTGGATTGATATTGGAAGGAGCAGCGTATGCAATGCAATGCGAGCGATGGTCCTCGTTCTCGCGCCCCTTGAGGACGCGTTGAGCTCACATTCGGCGAACAAAAAAAGGGCGGCAAGGAAGATGCACGGTTTCCATTGACACCGAGCGACGTCTATCCAAGGCGTGAGCGAGAGTCGTAATTGGCCGCCGGAAGCTCTTTTCCGAAGTCCGGCCTTCCATACGTCGTCCGTTATCACTGAAACCTGAGGATCGCTGACGACTGCCAATACGACTGTCGTGAAGCCGTTGATAATTGATAGTTTCGCGCGTCCCCCACCCCAAAGCTGCTTGACGTCTTTACTTGCCTGATCGAACCATCGACGCGATCTGGCCAAGGACGCCAGCAGCACGCCCTCGCCTCTCCCAAACGTCGTGAAGCCGGAGCCGACCTCAGCGACAACGCCGGCGCCATCAACGCCCAGCGTCAGGATTATCCCGTCGGACAGGCCGTGTCTTCCGTCGACGACCAGCAACTCGCGACAATTCAGTGCTGGCGCTGGTAATCATAGCGGTGGGCGAGCCATCGTGTGCCGGTGCCATCTGCCAAGATGAAATACTGGTCCTTCGTCTCATGATCACGGCCGTCGCGCGCAACCACCTCTTCCATTCGCAGCATCCGCCCGGCCCAACCGGCTGCGATCGGTGGCGCAGCGAACGGCTCGAAACGCAGCGTGATGCGGTCCGGTCCGTCCCGCTCGAAGCTTGACGCCGACATGGGCGCAACAGGAATACGCGCCTCGATCGAAACGTAACGCCACTGACCCGCGATCGCGTCGTAGCCGAGATAGTCAATACGTAGCGGTCTGCTGGAGTCCGCAGCGTGCAATGTCTCCTCCATGAGACTGCCTACCATACGGCGGTCGGCGACCAGACCCTTGCTGACGACCGGTGCCGCTCCGGGCCGCGCCCAGAACGTATCGGTGACTGTCCAAGAGCCCTCCTGCGCAGACAGCGCTGCAGTCTCTTGAGCGGCGCTCCCGTTTGAGTCTGTTTGGGCCAAGGCGGGAGTGGCTACCAAGATGCCAGCCGCAGCCAGCGTCAATGTGAGCTTCGAGAAAAGAAAGAGTTTGTTCATATTGATCTCCTTGTTCTCAATATAGATTGCTTTGTACCGGGCGACAATTGCGATAATAATTCCTGTACATGGAGCCTGACAGGATACAATGTGACCGACCTTTTCAACGATGTTCCGGCATTCGTCGCCGCCGCTGAGGCAGGAAGCTTTTCAGCCGCCGGGAGGGAGTTGCATCTGTCGCGCTCTGCGGTGGGTAAGGCTGTTGCGCGCATCGAAGCGCGGCTTGGAGCTCAGCTCTTCCATCGCACCACGCGCGCTCAACTCCTGACCGAAGAGGGCCGCGCGTTCCTCGCCCGTTGCGTCAGGGCCATGGCGGAGCTGCGTGAAGGCGCCGCCCTGCTCGATGCGGGGCGCGACAGTGTGCGCGGAACGCTCCGCATCACGATGCCGGTTCTCTACGGCCGGCTGAAGATCGCCCCACTGTTGATGCATCTGGCCGACGCGCACCCGGAGTTGTTGATGGAGCTTGATCTGCGAGACCGTCGCGTCTCCCTGGTTGAGGAAGGCTTCGACCTGGCGATCAGAAGCGGCTCCCTCGGCGACACGGTGGGCCTGTCGTCCCGCGTCATCGGCCGGCATGCCACTGTATTGTGCGCATCGCCATCGCTGGTCGAACGAGTCGGGATGCTTCGCTCGCTTGATGATCTCGGCCGATACGACGCGCTTGTCTATCATCGCGATGGATGGAGTGAGCCCTGGGCCTTCCCCGACGACGAAGGACGCATGAAACTGGTGGAGCCTCGCTCGCGCATGCGGGCTGCTGATCTCGGCATCATTCTGGACGCAGCGGTTGCCGGACGAGGAGTCGCGTGGCTACCCGACTGGCTGATAGAAGAGGCGCTCGGAACGGGACGGCTCGTGCGGCTCCTGCCTGACCTCCCCGCTCGCCACCACGATATCAATCTGCTCTGGGCCTCGGCGTCGGTTCTTCCCGCGCGGCTGCAAGTCGCGATCACGGCCCTTGCGGGGACAAGTGAGCCGGCGCCTGTCTGACGTTATCCGCTCAAATCGCCCATCTTGCTGCCAGCAATGAGTAGCGCGACTTCCTCTGCAATCGATTCGCGCGGCGTGATGATAATCATGCGTTAAAAAAACGGTCGCCCGTAATGCGAGCGCGGCATAGATGCCCTCGCTTTGGTCCATATCGAAGAAGACTGCACCAAGGATGCTGTTACGACGGACGCCGCAACAGCCCCTCAATGGTCGCGTCAAGGCCCGGGATCAGGCCAGCCTCTGGCTTCGGCTCGTTAAAATACGTTCTTGCCGCCGCCGGCGCGAAAGTCACGCGCATCCGGCGCGACTCGCCGCTTACTACGTCGACCGCCGACACAGTTTCAGGCGCTTTCCTGCCTCCATCGAGTGATAGGGCGTCATGCCGGCGACCGCACTTCGAGCTTAGGA
Source organism: Paraburkholderia sp. PREW-6R (assembly GCF_039621805.1). Taxonomy (NCBI): domain Bacteria; kingdom Pseudomonadati; phylum Pseudomonadota; class Betaproteobacteria; order Burkholderiales; family Burkholderiaceae; genus Paraburkholderia; species Paraburkholderia sp. PREW-6R. The sequence goes on from NZ_CP155075.1 coordinate 905,924, forward strand.
CCGCGAATCTTAATCTCGCGGACGGCGTCCAGAATGCTCCGGTAGCCCGTCCGCCAGATGAATCCACGGCAACTTCTGCGCGACATGAATGTGATCGGCAGCGAAGACTGTTTCAGGCGCATCGAGGCTGCAAGTTGTTACGTCCATCAAATCCGGAAAAGCGGAGTGAGTGTAGGTCAGTTGCGTGCCGCAATCTGCGCAGAAACCTCTCATTACTGGCGCACTCGAGGCAAAGTGCCTGGGTGTTCCATGCGTAAGCCGGAAGTCTTTCCGGTCGAGAGTAAACCATCCTACAATCGGCGCCGCAGCGGCTTTCCGACAGGAGATGCAGTGGCAGATAGTCGGGCTCGATTTCCGTCCGGAAACTTCATAACGGATATTTCCGCAGAAACAGCCGCCGATCAGCATTTGCGTTTGCATTACGTTTTCCCAGGAAGGTGAATTGAACATTATGAGTCATGCCCTACTTCGTGAAATCAGCCGGAATTCGTGACTACAAGAATGCTTTCCGAAGTAGTCCATAATTATTTTCCCTCTGGCCGCATGGTCAGTTTCTGGCAGAAGCCAACATGTGTCGAATTCCTGAACACTTCCACTTGTCCTGGTTCAGATTTGACCGGCCCGAACGTTGACGAACGTTTGCTGGATTTCCCGCCTGAGTGTTCATGACGAAGGGCCTCGAAACACGATCGGCCCACGCAGAAGCTGCCCCGCGAAAAGAAGAAAGCGGCCAACATTGCCTTGTCCCGATACGAACTGAAGGTCGTCGACGCGCGATACTTCTCGAACAAACATCGACGTGTTCGGGTTGCTCCTGAATGCCGCTGAAACGGCGACCAATCGCGAACCCAAAATGCACGCGGCTCGAGTTCTTCCTAGCGAACGATCCGCTGGACGAAGTGCAATTCAACCGCGGATAGAGGGCCACCGAGCTGTTGCATCGCACCGCCTGCCGCGAGAGAGCCGAGGTCGAGCGCGGCGAGGCCCGTTGAATGAATAAGTTGGATTACGAGCGCCTTGGCATCGCGATCATCTCCTGACACGAACAGCACGGTCTTCGGCTTCTGTGGCGAGAAATCCTGTATCCACGCCATCGGCATATTGCTGATTGACTTCACCAGCCTGGCTCCAGACGCCATTTTGGCGACGATTTCGCTCGACGTGCGGCCCTCCAGCGCGGCAACCGATCTCGCTACGCCGTCAGCGCTGATGTCCGGTGCCTCGCCCATGTGGGCGTTCGTCCCGTCGACGAGTATGCGCCCGCTCCAGTCGATACCCCTGAGCGCCTCCGGCGCATCCGCCCAATTCGTGGCGAGGACGACCACATCGCATTTCGCAGCATCCTGCCTGGACCCTGCGCTGGCGGCCGGGCCCAGTTCGGCGACGAGCCCTGCTAATGCGTCTGGTCCTCGCGAACTGGACAGCACGATCTCATGGCCCGCCCCTACGAAATGACGACCCATGGTCGTCGCCATGCGGCCAGCGCCAATGAACCCAATATTCATGATTGTTTCTCCGACTTTAATCGACCGCTCAGGCAGCCGCGGCCGACGCAATCCCCTCGCCGAACGCCTCCACTGCCGTCTCGCCTGACATGCCAGCGCGCGCCGGTCCGGCGATCACGATGCCCAGATCTGTCATTCCGATGAAACCTAGCACCTGACGAAGGTAGCTGCTCGCGTGATCGTAGCCTTCGATCGGAGAGCCCGGACTGAAATCACCTCCGCTCGCGAGGATGACGGTAGCCTTCTTGCCGGTTAGCTGTCCGACGTTGTCGACAACCGTGACCCGACCCGCACGATATGGTCGATATAAGCCTTCAGCACCGCCGGGATGGTGAAGTTGTACATCGGTGTGCCGATGACAATGCGATCGGGCTGTCTGAAGCTCGGCGACCAGATCGTTCGATATGTTGATGGCGGCAGCACTCTCCGGCGAAGTTGCTCCCGGGGCGGAACACTAGTTGTCAGGTTCCAAGTGGATTCACTTTAACTGTCTTTCGTATCACGCAAGCCCACTGGGCTCGTGCACTCAGTCCCGCGCGCGGCCCAATTCGGCTTGAGCGCCTTGCAGTTCAGAGTCGTAGGTCAGCGCCAAGTTTGCACCTTTAGCGTGGATTGATCGTAGAGAGACAGCTTTTCTGCGGTTGGATATTCGTCGAGCGCGCCGCATGCGAGGGAACGATCCACGGCCGATCCGCCACTTCTTTCGCCCGATGGCTGGAGATGCACAACGCTACGCCTGCCCGGACGCATCCTTCTCCGAGGCCCGCGCCAAAGCCTGGGTGTCGACGTATTCCCGGATCTTCGTTATCTTGCCGTTTCGAACGGTGAAGGCGAAGACAAAGTCGTCCTTGAACGGCTTTTGGGTAGCCTTGATTCTCCCCGTCGCGACACCAAGGACCATGACGCGCTCTCCCTGCGCCACGAACTCGGGAGGCTCCGGCGATGTCATTTCCACCTCTTGGGACGCCTTCTGAAGCACACCCGCCACGCCCGCGTGCCCGCGGTGTGTGCCGGCCAGCGGCCAGTTCTCGCCCGGTATGATCCATTCAATATCCTCGGCACATACCGCCAGCAGAGCTTGCTTATCGCCGCGGCCGATCGCTTCAAAGAAATGCTTCACAAGCTGTACATCGTTTTGAGTACTCACAATAAGTTCTCCACTTTGTTGATTTTCACTGAGATGCAACGGCCTTCGTACCGAATTCAACGGGCTCGAAGAGGTATCGCATTGCGTCGGACGGCTGATTCCAACGTTAGCCATATAAAACTTCGACGATCAGAAGTCGGCTGCATTGATCTCGAAAAACGTAACCGCAGCGCAATCCCGATCCATCAGTCGAACCGGGTTAAGTCCTTGAAGATCAGGCGACCCCAGCTATTTCCGCGCGCCTGCACGAGCAACCCACCTTCCGAAAGGCCGCCAAGCTGGATCGGCGCAAAGCCGAGTTTTTCCGCAAGCGCGCCAATCTCCATGGCGGCGCCGTCATCGTCGCTCGCGAGGAACACGACTCGCCGGCCACCCTGTACGGCAGGGTCCTGTTCAAGGACGCGGGCGCCCAAATGATTGAAGCCCTTGACCAGCCTACTACCCGGGAAGGCCTGCGCGACGGCTTCGGAAGAAGGTTGACCACCCAGTTCCTCGGGAGGCACGCCGTAGGCATTGGTGACATCGACAAGAGTCTTCCCCTGCCAGTTGGGCAGCGCATTCGTGACATCCTTGTGCGACTCGAAACGAACAGCCAGAAAAACAATGTCCGCCTTGACCGCGTCCGACAGTTTTCTGGGAATGATCGTAGGTCCGATCGCGGCGGCAGCCGATGCAAAACTTTCGGGGTCGCGCGTGGTTGCAACGGATACTTCAATGCCTCTGCGGGCAAACGCCTTGGCCAAAGCTTGGCCGATATTGCCGAAGCCGATGATTGCGTAGCTCATATAGGTATCCCGCATTCGTCACGCCCTACGGACTCCTTATTTTTAAAGGCGCACCGCAAGGCGAAGCCATGTCAAATTTGCGCCAGGCCGCCGTCAACGGCCACCTCGCTGCCGGTCATGAAACTGCTGTCGGACGACGCGAGGAAGGCAGCCACCGCCCCGATCTCGGCCGGCTCGGCCATCCGCAGCAGCGGAGTCATCGCACCGTAGGCTTTCTGGCCCTCTTCGCCCAGCGACCTCTTCGCGAGTTCGGTCGCCGTCGCGCCGGGTGAGAGCACATTCACCCGGATGCCAGTGCCCTTCAGGTCCTGCGCCCATGTCCGCGCGAGGTTGCGCACCGCTGCCTTGCTCGCGCTATAGGCAGTGAACCCCGGCGCGCCCGTGGTGCCGGCGCTAGATCCGGTCAGGATGATCGAACCGCCCGCGCTCATCAGCGGCAACGCCTTCTGGACCGTAAAGATCGTACCTTTCACATTGGTGTCGAAGGTTTCGTCAATGTGCTCGGCGGTAATCTGCCCGAGCGGAAGCGGGCTTCCCGCCCCCGCGTTGGCGAGAACGACGTCGAGGCTTCCGCGCTCGGCCTTTACCGCGGCGTAAAGCCGGTCCAGGTCGGCCTCATCGGAAACCGATGCGTTCACTGCGCGGGCATTGGGCCCAAGGGCGGCCAAGGCGCTGTCGAGTGCTTCCTGCCGGCGGCCGACGATGAAAACGAACGCACCTTCTTCGATAAAACGCTGCGCCGCGGCGAAACCGATGCCGGTGGCTCCGCCGGTAATCACGGCGGTTTTTCCATTCAGTCTGGTCATGTCATGCATCCTTCGTTAAGGTGTCCAGAAGCAGCAACGTGCTTGCTTGAAGTCAGTATGCTTCCCTGGTAACCTAACGACAAGTATGCACTTTTAGGTAAGTACCCAAAATGACGACGCCCCCTGAAATCTGCGACACCGGCTGCGGGCTCAATGCGACGCTCCGCATTATCTCGGGCAAGTGGAAACCGCTGATTCTGTTTTTCCTGCGAGGCGGCCCAAAGCGCTATGGCGAACTCAAGCGCTTGATCCCGGACGTCAGCGACAAGGTGTTGATCCAGCAATTGAAGGATCTGGAAGCCGATCGCGTACTCGCGCGCAAAGACTACGGAGAGGTGCCGCCTCGCGTCGACTATGCGCTGACTCCGCTTGGCCGCAGCCTGGCCGAGGCGATCATCCCACTGTGCACCTGGGGGACCGAACACGCGGCGGAAATGGCGAGCATCTTCGCTGCGCGTGATGTCGCGTCCTAGCAGGTGACGCGGCTTCGACTGTTATGCCTCCTCGGCGCGCAGTGCGTCGCAGCACGCGATCAAATCGCTGATCCCTTATCATGAACGATGTGGGCACCTGGCTACGACGATTCTGCGTCGGCGAGCTACCCACCCCTCTCTTGAAGGCACTCCCGAACGCCCTTTCGGATTCCTGATTACGGGCGAGGTAAGCGGGATCGTGCCTTCAGCCAATGGTCGAACTTCTCAACGATGATCATTCAATCCTGCTGGATCCATGACCGTGAAAGAAGGAAGCAGCGCGACTGGTGAAGACGTCGCTCCAGCGTCCGCCACATTCCTTCCAGTCCAAATTGATTCAGCGCACGGCCTTTTTGGCAACTTTCTTTTTGACCTCGTTCTCAGGCCGTTTTGTCAGTATGGCGCTCGTAATAAGGTGAACGAGATGATCTGCCCGTGGCGAGAATGAGGGCAGATCGACGAGCCAGCCGAGCGCTGCCATCAAGCCGAACAGGTCGTCACCATTCATATCGTCACGTGCCATCCCTTCGGCTTGCGCACGCAGCAACAGTCGTGCGCTCGCTGAATGCACCGCTGCGCATGAAGCGTAAAGCGCAGAGTCCGGATTGGTATGCGCCGCCGCCATCAGCGCAACAACGCCCCTATAGCTTTGCGCAAAGGCGATCCATTCGCGAAACCAGGACAGAAGTGCTTCATCGGATGATTCCGACGTTTCGAGTTCGCCGGCCTTCTGCGTCAGTTCGTCCAGATTCGTACACAGCAACGCTTCGAACAACGCTTCTCGCGTCGGGAAATGACGTAGCAAAGTAGCCAGCCCGACGCCAGCCCGGCGGGCGATATCTCGCATCGACGCGTCGACACCGTGCTCGGCGACAACGTCGTGCGCAACTGCAAGTAGATGGCTGTAATTTTTCTGGGCGTCGGCTCGCATGGGGTCCCTTGACAACCGGATCAGTGATCCGTATATTTGGATCACTGATCCGGTTGTTGTTAGTGAATATCTGGATCGGCGATCCAAATGATACAGCGCCTTTGTACCGACGGGAACAGCGGCGCTCCCTGACATCCCAAACGAAAGGCGAAAGTCATGAAAAAATTGGAAGGCAAGGTTGCAGTCGTCACGGGCGGAAGCAGCGGAATTGGTTTGGCCACGGCCAGGCGCTTCGTGGAAGAAGGTGCGCACGTCGTGATCACTGGGCGACGTGAGAAAGAGTTGAAAGAGGCCGCCGCCGCCATCGAGAGAAACGTTACCACGGTCGCGGGCGACGTGTCCCGCCTGGCAGATCTGGACCGGCTGTATGCGGTCGTGAAGGAGAGACATGGTCATATCGACGTTCTCTTCGCAAACGCGGGCGCAGGGACAGTTGCGCCGCTCGCGTTTGCTAGCGAGGCCCATTTTGACCAGACCTTCGACGTAAACGTGAAGGGAATGTTCTTTACGGTGCAGAAGGCGCTCCCTCTCTTCAGGGACGGCGGCTCGATTGTTCTTAACTCTTCGGTCGCGAACGTGAAGGGGCTTCCAGGATTCACTGCTTACGCTGGGAGTAAGGCCGCTGTGCGCAACTTTGCGCGCGGCTGGTCGCTGGAATTGAAAGACCGCAAAATCCGCGTGAATTGCGTGAGCCCCGGAGCAATCGACACCCCGGCCTTAACGACGACCACGGGCCTGACCGCTGAACAGGCCGAGCAAGCGGTCGCACAGTTTATCGCGCAGATTCCGATGGGCCGCCGGGGGATGCCTGAGGAGCTTGCGGCAGCAGTCGCGTTCCTCGCCTCCGAGGAGAGTTCCTATATCACGGGTATCGATCTTCCAGTCGATGGAGGCTGGGCGCAGGGCTAATTCCAGTGCGATCCCGTGGCTGGCTCACAACCGTCGCCGGTCGCGGGACCACGTTTTTGCAAGCAGGGCGGCCTCTTGTAAGGGCGTTTGACTGACGTGACCGACTTGACCGGTGACAGTTCGGTCCGGGCACCGGATAGTGACAGCGAGTTCTGATTGAGATACTTCGCGCGCGATTCGAACCGAGAGAAATGGAAAACATACGATGAGCACTACTGAGAACGTCCAGACCGTGAAAGACTTCTTCGCCGCGATCGGCCGCAGCGACAGGGAAGGCCTGCTGGGGTTGGCCGCCGAAGACATCGAGTGGATCATCCCGGGCAAAGACTGGCCGTTGGCCGGAACGCGTCGGGGACATGCGGGGCTGATAGATCTGCTTGAGACCGCATCCCGATCGATAGAAACGTCCGTGCAACCCCAGGAATTCATTGCGCAGGGAGACAGGGTCCTTGTCGTCGGCTTCGCCACGGGGACGGTCAAAGCCACGAACAGGACGTTCGAGGACAACTGGATCTTCGCCATCACCGTCCGTGACGGCAAACTGAAGAGCATCCGCGAATACATCGACACCCAGGCACTGGCGCGCGCTTCGCAGACGGACATGTCTGGACCAGCGTAGCGCTGGCCACCTGCGAGCATCGGGTGGAGATGGACGGGTAGATACCCCGTGAATCGTCCCCTCGCGCGCCGCGCGCCCGGCGAATACCTAACTGCAAAGGAGATAACCATGTACGACCCATCCACGCTATCCAGGTTGATCCAGTTCGCACGAGTTGGCGCGGGCTCCACTGTCATCGACGTTTATCCGGGCGACGGCGACTGGACCCGTCTGTTTTCCGACATCGTGGGGCCCGACGGACGGGTCTATAGCTTCGTGCCCGCAGAAGTCGCCCACTTCAAGAGCGATCCGCTCGGCCACATGCGCACGCTTGCCAAAGAGCCGGGCCGGGACAACGTAGAAGCCGTCTCGGCAGATCTCATCGCGATGCACGAAATCACGCAAGCAGCGGATGTCGTATGGCTGCACCTGTTCTACCACGACCTCCACACACCGTTGATGCAGGCCAAGGGCGCGACGGCGGCTGCTTTCAATCGAGCTGTCTATGACCGGCTGAAGCCCGGCGGCTTCTATGTCATCGTAGATCACGCCGCTGCAATCGGGGCGGCCATGAGCGACGCGCAATCGCTGCATCGGATCGAGCCTGCGTCCGTGCGCGAGGAGGTCGAGGCGGCCGGCTTTGTGCTGGACGCGCAAAGCGCCATGCTCGCGAACAAGGACGATCGGCGCTCGGTCAAGGTGTTCGATCCATCGATCAAGGGCAAAACCGATCGCTTCGCCTATCGGTTCGTGAAGCCCTGACAGATTGCAGTGCCGACTTCCTGTCGGCCTCTCGAACGACATTCAGGCCGCACTGCCCCGGGCGAGAAGAGGGACTTGTACTACAGGAACGCAGGGCGAGATCCTCGCCGAACTCTGGCGCCGGTCACGGGTATTCGTTCTGCACTGCAGAAATGTTATCCACGCCCGCCAAGGGTGATATCCCTACCATCGACGATGCCCTGCGTCGCACTGACCATGCCCCAACCAGCGCGCCGTCCGGCATCGAATCTCATTGACTGCGGCGAAACGTGCTTGGAATTCGCAGCATACTTACTGGTATGTCACATCATGATAAAAAATCGCAAGCATCGAGGATCATGATGAAACCTACCTATCCTCATGAGACGGTGGCGTATGGTCGACTTTTTGAATCGAATTTAAGGGCTACTTAAGCGTCTGCCTCTACCTTTGAACTGTCGGTTACGCCGCTCGGCATGACGCCCGGCCGCCGGTCGATCGACAAAGGGCTCACACGACTTTCGGCGTTTGCCTGCGCGAACGCCGATTTCCGTCACGCTTCAAGGAGAGGCAAAATGTTCAATCCTGGCATGAAACGCACGGCGGTACTCGTCGCCGCCATTGCAACGTTCGCGTGCAGCTTCACAGGCGCGAACGCCGCGCAATCATCCGCGACACCTGTATCCGACATGGGACGGCTCTCGGCCAAGGGGAGCCAGGCATTTGACGAGATCCAGCAGGCACGACTTGCGATATTCAGTGGCCACCCGGCTCAGGCAAAGAAGCTGATCAAGGAGGCACAGGCGTCGATGACGGCTGCGCAGGCTGATAACACCGCCTTCCTGAAAGCAGAGTCGGATCTCCGAACGCCTCCATCCATCACATACCAGTCAAGCGCCACGAAAAGTACGACACCGGTTTCCTGGTTGCCCGTCGCCGCGGATGTGACGGTCACTGACGACTTCGCGGCCAAACCATCTCAAGCCAAGGCCGTCGCATCGGCAAACGAACAGTTAAAGCGCGGCAAGCCGGACTCTGCCATGAAGGTTCTCAAACTCGCCGACGTTAACGTGTCTTATACGATGGCGGTCGTCCCATTGAAGCAGACGATTGCCGATGTCGACAAGGCGGCCGGTCTGCTGTCGATGGACAAGTACTACGAAGCGAATCAGACGTTAAAGGAAGTTCAGGATAGCGTCCGCTACGACTGGGTGGATGTGAAAGCGCTGCCGCAACCGTCGCACGTGGTGGCCAAGAATGATGCCACTGGCGCGGCTTCTGGAACGATGGCGAAATAGGAGCATGGCGAAAACGGACGATATCGTAGTGAGCCGGCGCGGGCGGCATACGCTCGACCGCGGAATGATGACTGCTCGACTTCGCAGCCACATCGGTCGTTTGTCTGGCGCGTCGGGAAATCGCGACGTTCTTCTGGCGGAAAGCGACGACAATTTACGTCCTGAAAGTCGGCTCACCATTTTTTTTAGACGCTATGTGTTTCGGTAGGCGGCGGCCGTCGTGTCAGTTTTCAAGGCTCATTGCATTGACGTTCAAGAACATGCAACAGCCAACGCGGCCCGTGGCGTTGCCGCGTGGCAAGCCCGCCCGGTGACCTTCGAATTCGGGAATGTCAGGACCGGCCGCCGCGCTGTAACGTCGGACCACGGAGAGCGAGCGCGGCGTTCACAACGGCGAGGTGCGTCAAGGCTTGCGGAAAATTTCCAGCCAGATGACCGCCTGGCACGTTGTACTCTTCTGCAAGCAGGCCGACGTCGTTGGCGACCGCGAGCAGGCGCTCGAACTGCTCTCGCGCTTCCCTGTCGCGGCCCTGCAACTTCATGCATTCCACCATCCAGCCTGAACAGGCCAGAAACGCCCCCTCGTTCGGTCCATCCGCATTGGGCTTCTTTCGCCGAATCAGTCCACCCTCGGAGAGTTCGCGCTCAATCGTTGCAATCGTCGATGCCATCCGGGGATCGCTGACCGGAAGAAATCCGACAAGTGGCAACAGGAGGAGGCTGGCGTCCAGCGTCTGTGAACCGTAGTATTGGGTGAAAGTGCCGAGACCCTCGTTCCATCCTTCGTGATAGATCTCGTCGTGCACCCTCTGACAGAGCGCCGTGATCCGGTCCAACGTGTCACGACTCACGAGATTGCTCGTTGAGTGGCGACTCACGAAGCGGTCGAATGCTACCCAGGCCATGACTTTCGAATAGGTGTAGTGGCGGGGTTCCGCTCGTGACTCCCACACCCCCGACCCTGCCGTCTGCCAGACTGCCTCGAGATGCGCGACGAGCCTCTGTTCAACAGATAATTCCTGCTCCGACGATGGGACGCCGCCCCGCCTCGCGAGATCGAGGCAGTCAAGCACTTCTCCATAGACATCGAGCTGATGTTGCGTCGATGCAGCATTGCCGATTCGCACAGGTTTCGCGAAACGGTAACCCGGCAATGTGTCCACGGTCCACTCGGCCAGATGTCGCGCGCCGTCGACGCGGTACATGATACGCATGTTATCGGGCGAGCCTGCAATGGCGCGAAGCAACCAGTTTCGCCAGCCTTCTGCCTCCTCGTGGTAGCCGGCATTCAGCAGTGCTGTCAGGGTAAAACTCGCATCGCGCAGCCAGCAGTAACGATAGTCCCAATTCATTTGGCCGCCGGGCGCCTCGGGAAGCGACGTAGTGGGCGCCGCAACCAGACCGCCGCTGCGCCGGTGAATCAGTGCCTTGAGGGTTATCAGCGAACGCCGGACCTGAAGTGGCCAGTCGGTTTTTGAATTATCAAAACGGCCAATCCAGTCGCGCCAGAAATGCTGCGTCGAGGCGAGTGCCGTCTCGGCATCTACAGGCTCCGGTGGTCCTTCGTCCGAACGCGCGTAACTCATGACAAAGGCGATTCGTTGTCCTTCTGATACGTCGAATTCTGCACTGGTCGAGTCCGCGGTCACATGCAATTCTAGCGGCGCGCGCAATACGATGAGATTAGGGCCGACCTTCGCGATCAGGTGACCCCTATCGGACACACTCCACGGGGGCAAAGCCCCGTAGTCGAAACGCAGGCGTAAGCTGCTGCGCATCTTCACGTTTCCTCGCAAGCCGGTCACGATACGTATGAGCGACGAAAACGTCTTGCGCACCGGCATGAAATCGATCACTCTCACTTCGCCATCCGCCGTCCGGAAATCGGTTTCCATGATCAGCGTATCTTCCTGATAGCGGCGGCTTCGAGCGATTACGTCCCCCGCGGGCGATAGCGACCAATGACCGTGGTCGTTCGTGCCGAGCAATGCCGCGAAACATGCGTCGTCGTCAAAACGCGGCCAGCATAACCAGTCGATCGAACCGTCCTTGCCCACCAGCGCGGCAGTTTCGCCATCGCCCAACAGCGCATAATCTTCAATCAGCTTGCTCACGCTCCGCCCCCTGTGCGCCGCCGATACGGCGCCGGATTTTATTGCATGCGTCGATTCTTCATTAGCCGCGTTTCCTGCCAAGCAGCACGCCAATGCCGCCCAGTATCGCAACGCCCGTCAACGCCCAGAAAGCGTCGCGATGCCGGTTCGTGAACATTTCCCAGCTGCGCGTCTTCGAACGGTCGTCAAAACGTCCGTGAGCCGCATAGTCGCCGGGCACGGGTTCAAACAGGTTGGCAGGAGCATCGGGCTCGAGCGGCTCATCCGTAAGCTGCCCTTTATAACCCGCGCTCGCGAGGTATCGGTCGATGAACGCTGGCGCGATGCGGTTCGCAAGAATCGCCTTGACGGTGGGAAAGCCGACCCAGACCTCACGACGCCTATGCGTTGCCGCGAAGAAGATAGCTCGCGCGGCGACTTCCGGCTCATAGATCGGCGCTACCGGCTGGGCCTTCCTGCCCATCTTGTTTAACGCCCAGTCAAACTGCGGCGTATTTACCGCAGGCAGGTCGACCATCGTCAGATGGACGTTCAGCCCATCATGAATGATTTCGGACCTCAGTGCGTCCGTGAAGCCGCGTACGGCAAACTTGGCACCGCAGTAGATCGACTGAAGCGGCACTGATCGATATCCCAAAGCCGAGCCGACGTTGACGATTGTTCCGCGGTTTCTGGTGCGCATGCGCGAAAGTGCCGCCATCGTACCGTGCACCTGGCCGAGATAAGTGACCTTGGTACCGCGCTCGAACTCCTCGGCGGTGAGCTTCGAGACGGGTGCAAACACCGTGGCCATTGCAACGTTGACCCAGACATCGATCGGTCCCAATTCCTGCTCGGCCAGCGAGGCGGCTGACTCGACGGCCTCGGCGTCGGCCACGTCTGTCGGTATGCCGAGGGCGCGTATGCCATACGCTGCCTGCAGGTCGGCGGCGGCCCGGTCTATCCGGCCTTTATCACGCGACAGCAACGCAATGTCATAGCCGTGCCGGGCGAATTCCGCAACGGTTGCGCGCCCAACACCGGCACCGGCTCCGGTTACCACGACAACCTTGGCCATAGCATCTCCCCGTGAAGCGTGACTGAGCATGATAGGAACGTACGGGCAGCGCGACAAAAGATGCTCGACCCGTGACCCGTCACAGCAGTTTTTGTACCCATGCGTTTGGAGTGCTGAAGGCCGAACGATCAATGTGTAAGCGTGGCTCTCGTTCGTCCTGATCTCTGTGCCGGCGTGAGGTGCTGCATGAATCGCAACCATCGCTTCTGTCAGCGTCAGTCGCAACAGGACGGAGCATGGCCCGCACTCTTGCTCGCCTTACATTCCGCCATATCGAAGTGCGCGGACCTTTCAATGTCCTGCTGCCATGCGGCGATCAGATGTCGAACCCCGCGCGTTAGCGGCTTCAAACGGTGGACCTGGTGAGCCGCTGCTTAGGACGTTTTTGGATGCGCCGGTCAAGTCGTGCCGAAACGGCACGCTTAGTGTGCGGTTTGCCTGTCGCACAGCCAGTGATGGACTAACAGCACCGAGATTTTCACTTTGCGTCAGTCGGAACTAAATATATCAATGCGCGGGCGACCGGTAATCCGCATCGTCATCATCGTCATGGCGTCCTCGTGACCGGATATCGCCATCTTCATCGTCGTCGTCACGTCCTTGTGTCCAGAGAACCGCGTCGCCATCGCGCGAGTCGCCGACCACCTGGCCACGCTCGTTGATCCCGTTGGCGCCGCTGTTACTGCTACCGGGGAGCGTCCCCAGGTCGGTCATCACTCCCTCCTTGAACAGAAAGGCGTGGAAGGCCACGACTCCGGCGGTCGCGGTCCCGACCACCTGGCCGCGATTGTTGATCCCCGTGGCGCTGCTGTAGCCGCCACCGGGAAGCGCGCCGAGATCGCTCATCACCCCTTCCTTGAACAGAAAGGCATGGTAAGCCCCGCTTGCGGTGTTTGAAGTGCCGACCACTTCGCCCCGCTCGTTAATCCCGGAAGCGATGCTGTAGTCGCCACCGGGAAGCGTGCCCAGCTCGGTCATCACCCCTTTTTCAAACAGAAACGCGTGGTAAGCGCCGCTCGCGGTGGTCGAAGCGCCCACCACCTGCCCGCGATTGTTGATTCCGAACGCAGCACTGACGGTGCCACCGGGGAGCGTGCCCAGATCGGTCATTACCCCTTTTTCAAACAGAAACGCGTGAAAGAGCGCGTTTGGGATGTATGAATTGCCCACCACCTGGCCGCGCTCGTTGATCGCGGCCGCGTCACTGAAGATGCCACCCGGGAGCGTGCCCAGGTCCGTCATCACCCCGTGTTCATACAGGAAGGCGTGCGAACGACCGCTTCCGGTATCGGAACTGCCGACTACCTGGCCGCGATTGTTGACACCCTCGGCGTTGCTGGAGCTTCCGCCCGGAAGAGTGCCGAGATCGCTCATCACCCCGCTTTTGAGCAGGAACGCATGGGTATGACCACCTCCGATGTCCGAACTGCCGACCACCTGACCGCGATCGTTGATCCCATTACCGTGACTGGATTTACCGCCCGGAAGTGTGCCCAGATCCCTGATAGTGAAACTTTGTCCCAAGGCAGGCTGGAATACGCAGACCATCAGAAAGGCGCTAATAATCAGAACGCGGTGGCCGTTGCGCACCGTGCGAATGAGCTTGCGTGCGGATTCCATGATGGCACCCTATCGTAGGACATGACCTTTAAAACGAGATCGGCATCATGCCGTTAGCGCGCCAAATACGACTCGGCAAGGCCCCGCGGACAGGAGGCAGTTAGTGATCCGATCATCCTCAGCCTCAAACAAGCCCGGCTATGCAGAGCTTATCCCGCTCGACGCCGAAGTTGTGGACAGGTTCATACACCCCGCCTGCGCGCACATGCGAACTGGCTGCTATCGACCTGCAAGGCCAACCGCGAGCGCGCTAGCCGCAGCGTCTGAAGAATAGCCATTGAGGGCGCGGATGCTTGCCGATACCTCTGCGTTTTCCGCCTTCTTGTCGGCCGCTTTGAAGTCTTTTGAGTGTAGGGGCGCTCATGATGCGCTTCGCGGACGTCAAGTGTTCGCGCTTATGTTTTCGTCCGCGGTTTGTTAGCTTCGGGCAGTAGAGGGGGACGGCAGATAATAGAGCTCGCTGTTTTCAGTCGAGGAGCCGTGTGCAAATCTCGATCGGACGTCGGCTCAAACGGTGCGCAACATCCCACCGTCGACGAAATAAGTCGAGCCAACGCTGTAGCTTGCTCGTTCCGAACAGAGGAACACAATAAAATCTGCGAGTTCCGCGGGCGTTGCGAAACGACGGATCGGCGCGAACTCATCTGCCACCTGCTGGAGGTGCCCCTCCCAATCGCCGCCCGTATCCTGCGTGAGCTGTCTGGCAGTCTTGATCCAATCGGGCGTAAGAACAAGGCCCGGATTAATCGTGTTCACGCGGATGTTGTCTTTGACTACTTCATTTGCCAGGTTTTTCGAGAACATCATCAGCGCCGCTTTGGTTACGTTGTAAATGGGCTCGTAACCCAGTGGCTGCGTTGCACAGATGGACGCGTTATGCAGAATCGCTCCACCTCCTCGTTGCTTCATCGACGGCACAAAACCACGCGCGAGCCGCACCGCGGCCATCACATGGAGCTCCCAATATGCCTGCCATTTCTCGTCCGGCGCTTCCAGAATGGTCTCGTTGCTTCCAGTGCCGGCGTTGTTGAACAGGATGTCGATGCCGCTGAACGCCTGGATCGCAGCGCCGACCAGTGCGTCGACGCCTCCAGTCGTCCCCACATCGCATGCCACGGGTATCACGCGCACCTGGTGACGCGCTTCGATGTCGAGTGCGACCTGTTCGAGCCGTTCTCGTTGTCGGGCAGCGAGGACAAGATTCACGCCTTCCGCTGCAAACCCTTCCGCGACCGCGAGACCAATGCCGACACTTGCGCCCGTAAGAACCGCAACTTTCCCACGCAGTTTCAAATCCATGCTTCGTCTCCGTTATGTGTTGTGTATGTGCCAAACCGACTGACCGCGAAGCCTAGGCAGCCTTAATCTCGTGTGCTCGTTCAAGGAACTCCTACCATTCGCCGTCACTCAGCCTTCACAGACGTCAGTCTACTGCTATTGCGACTCGGCAAAAGATGGGGCGGCCGTTGCTCGACACCAATGCACTCGTAGGGTGCGCGCAAGAAGCGGCGCCTTGGCAGCGATGGTCAGCCTGCTCCGAGCGTCGTTACGGACGCGATTCATAGCCCGCATTTCTGATCTCATCTGACGAAGTACGACTTCGTCTACGCAGCGCAACTTCTATTAACCGGGCTTATGAGGACTTCGATATCTGATCAATTTGTCCGGGTGATACAACGGCACTAAACTGGACGCCGGAAAAACTCCGCGCGAACGTGCACTTTGTCCGCTCTTTCAGAAACGCTCGCCATCAGACCTTCCGTCCGACCATTCCCCGCCACGAGGCATCTAATGAACGACCGACAACCATTGCACTACAGCATTCCGCTGCGCGACTGCAGCGAGGCGGAATGGGAAGCACGCGTGAAACTCGCCGCAACCTACCGCGTGTTCTACATGATCGGCTGGCATGAACTGATCTTCAATCACATTACGCTGCGCGTTCCAGGCGAGCGCGACCAACTGCTGATCAATCCCTTCGGGCTCGCTTATGACGAGGTGACGGCTTCGAACCTCGTCAAGATCGATCTGAAGGGCAACATCCTCAGCGAGAGTGCTTACCCGGTCAATCCTGCCGGCCTCACGATACACAGCGCGCTGCACGAGCACGTTGCCGACGCGCACTGCGTCATGCACATTCACACGACCGAAAGCGTCGCGGTGGCCTGCATGGAAGAAGGACTGGTCGATCACAACATCTATTCTTCCCAGCTTTACGACAAGATCGCGTATCACACGTTTGAAGGGACAACCGTTCACGACGACGAGAAAGGCCGGCTGGTCGCATCGCTGCAAAACAGGAATCTGCTCGTTTTGCGCAATCACGGACTGTTGTCGCACGGCATGACGCTCGGTCATGCGTTCGTGCTGATCTGGACGCTGAATCGCGCGTGCGAAATCCAGGTGGCGACTCACTCGATGAGGGGGAACATTCTGCCCGTCTCGTCCTCGATCAGCCAACGCTCCACCAAAGACGCACTGCAATACGATCCCCGCTTCCGCGGTGGCGATCAGGTCCTCGATGCGCTGATTCGCCGACTGGATCGGCATGATACGAGTTACAAGCAATAGTCAGCGCGTGGCCCTGACCGTCTTTATCTCCGGTCAGGGCCCGCACGATCCGCGTAAGGCCGTCACTTTCAAGTAGCCACGCGATAACTGTCCGTCGCGGAGCGCATCAGATCCATTCCCGAATCGCAAAACAATGTGGGTCACGAGCCCGCAGGGGGAATTTATCCCGGCCGACACGTGACCCACACCTCAAAGCTTGCGCACCAACTGCTCAAGCTTCGGTGTGCAAAGGCGGTTGGTCCATCAGACTACCTGCTTCCTCACCCCGCTGCTTTGGGACCAGTGCAACGACAACGCCTGCACAAACCGCCGCCGCTGCGAAAATGTAGAAGTTCCATTTCACGTCAATGCCCTCACGCAGAATGAAACCACCCAGCAACGGGCCGGCCATCGCGCCAACGCGGCCAATCCCGACAGCCCATCCGATCGCACTGGAGCGAACATTAGGCGCATAGTAGTTCGAGATCAAGCCCAACTGCACCATTGCGACACCGCCCGTACCCAATCCCGCGACAGCGATCAGACAGTAGGTGACAAACAGCGACGCCTTGAAGGAGAGCGCGACCAGACACGCCGCGCCGATCAGGTAGGTCAGAAGAACGGATTTGCGCGGTCCGAGACGATCGGCGTATCGTCCAATGAGAATTCCGCCGACCGCCGAACCAATCATGAACGTCGCCAGAAATGCCAGACTCGACCCAAGGTTGAAGCCCATTTGGCGCATGATCTGCGGCAGCCACGTCCCTATTCCATACAGGTTCAGCACTGCTGCGACCTGAGCAACCCAGAAGGCGACCGTCGCAAAGAAGTTGCGCGATGAGAAAATCTCGCGAAATAGCTGGTTGACGGTCAGCTTCGTGCCTGCGGAACTGCTTTCGGCCAGCAGATCTTCGAGGACAATGCCATGAGATGCGGCAATAGCTCGGGCTTCCGCCGTGCGATTGCGCGACACCAGATACAGCGGCGACTCCGGCATGTATTTCCACAAGATCGGGATGTACAGCAAAGGCAGCGCGCCCACACCCACCACCAGCCGCCACGTGTATTGCTGCATGAAGAACAGTGCGATCAGCGCCGACAGCAACGCACCGACGAAGTAACCCGAGTACATCAGCGCAAAGTTGAAGTTCTTCCTGTGCGGGGCCGAGAACTCGACTGTCAACGCAGCACTGGACGAGATCACGCCGCCTAAACCAATGCCGCCAATGCCGCGCGCCAACGTGAACAGGAACGGCGTGGGCGCCATCGCTGAAATAAGCATGGAGATCGAGAACATCCCCACGCAGGTCAGCAGGAGCGGCTTGCGCCCCATGAAGTCGCTGATCACGCTGACGATGTAGCAGCCTATTAGCGTACCGAACAACGCGGCACTACTCATTGCACCAATTTCGGCCGCGTTAAGATTCCACGGGGCGTAGTGCATCAGGGCCGGCACGATCGCGCCCATGATCGCGGCGTCGTAACCTTCCGACACAATAACGAAGAAACAAAGCAGAACGACACTATTGACGCTGCGCGAATAGCCGCTCGCAAAACCATCCGCCTTGGTGCTGATATCTGACATGTGGATCACCATCTTCTCTGAGGGATATCGGATGCGCGCCCCAAACCCGTGTTACGCGCCGCCATTTGTTGCGAAAAACAATGAGCACATAGACTCAGAACCGCGTACGGATCCCCACGCGGGCAATGACCTGGTTCTCGCCACTCGAAGGCGCAATGACCGGCGCCAAACCGGCGATGGTGGCGTCGCCTGCGGCGCGCATCCACGTCGACTGGAAATACACGTCCGTGCGCTTCGACAGGAAGTAGTCGACGATGCCGCCGAGAATGTGATAGCGCGGCGTCTTGCCGGTTTCCGACACCTTGCCCGTCGTATAGCTGTAGGCACCGCCAATCTGCAGCGCCGGAGTGATGTTATAGGCGGCAATAACTTCGCCAATATTGAACGTCACGTTTCCGTCGATGCGCGCACCGAGCGTCGGATCCAGTGACGAAAAACGCGTGTTCGTGTATGCGGCCGCCACCTTCGCGGCGCCGAACACGTATTGCGCGCTCATGCCGGTCGACCGGTAATGGCCCGCGGCGATACCGTAGTTGCCGTCGACCGGGTTGTTGACGGTCCATACCCCTTCGGACACGGCGGTGGCCGGATGATCGATTGCGGTGTACGCGGCAGCGATACTCAGCGGACCTCTCGCGTAATTGATACCGAACGACTCGACCGCATTGCGTCCCATCTGCCCCAGCGTGCCACCGAAGCTGTAGAGCGCGCCCAGTGTCACGCCCGCGAGCGAAGGCGATACGTAGCGCACCGCGTTGTTGATGCGGAAGTCGATGCCGGTGTTGTCCATGTCGCCGGCGTGCGGCAGCAAGATGCCCCAATTCCCATTCGCCGTATACGCGCCGACATAATCGCCCATGAACTCGTTCTGACGACCCACCGTGAACGTACCGTAGCGTGTGTTGGTCAGTCCCACGTATGCTGCGCGGCCAAACATCCGCGTGCCCTGGCCCAGCGTTCCGCGATTGATGTCGAAGCCGTTTTCAAGCCGGAACACGGCCGCCGTTCCTCCGCCAAGATCTTCTCTGCCCAGCATGCCCCATCGGCTTCCCTGCGAGATGCCGCTTTGCATCTGCCATGCGCTATGTCCACCGATGTTGCTGGTATAAGTCAGGCCGTCATCGATAATGCCGTACAGAGTGACGTTGCTTTGCGCATGGGCGAATCCGCAGAAGAACATGGGAATGCTCGCACACGCAAAGGTCACTTTATTTAAGGTATTACTGGGAGTCGTGGTCATCGGGTGGGTTGCGATCAATTTCATAGTTGTTTGAATCGGCGGCTAGCCAGAACATCGGGATTAGCGCGCCGGGCAATTCGCCATGCGAGAGTCAGGACCGATCGATGCTTCGCGTACTGTTCAGCTCGACGCGGAACCAAGTCTCGGCTCGACACTTTTTTGACGCAAATCAACCAAAAGTCAGCCAGTCAATAAGCTAGATTTATTCGAATAAAATCCGGTAAGCGCATTCAAGCGGTTCATATCGCGTATTAATGGCGTGAATTTGATGCATGGTTCACTGAGCGCTATTCTCGAAGCGCGTCGTCGTGCTGACATTCACCAGAAAGGTGTTCATGAAGATTCTCGTCGTTGGCGCCGGTGCGCTCGGTGGCTATTTTGGTGCGCGTCTGCTCGAGAACGGCGCAGATGTCACGTTCCTTCTACGCGCAGGACGCGCGAGGCAGATCGCGAACTCCGGGTTGATCGTCCACAGCCCGTTTGGCGATACCGTGATCAAGAATCCTCAAGTGGTGTCCCGAGAATCGCTCGCGGCGGCACCCACGCACTACGATGTGATTGTCGTCGGTTGCAAGGCTTACGATCTCGACGACACGATGGATGCGTTCGCTCCAGCGGTACGCGCGGACACCGCTATCGTGCCGCTTCTCAACGGCATCGCGCATCTTGCGCGCCTACGCGCCCGCTTTAGCGACGCCAATGTTCTCGGCGGCTACTGCCTGATTTCCGCGGCATTGGATCAGGCCGGACATATCCATCATCTGAACGACTCCCATCAGTTGTATTTCGGCGAACTCGACGGCGCGCTCTCGGACCGTGTCCAACATTTGCGCCAGTGCTTCGCCGGCGCACGCTGTGAAGCCATTGCAAGCGAGCGTATCGTTGAACGGATGTGGGAAAAGTGGGTACAGATTGCGACGGCTGCAGGCATGACAACGTTGATGCGCGCATCGATCGGGACGATCGTATCGTCAGGCGGTGCGTCGTTTGCTCGTGCGCTGTTCGACGAATGCGCCGCCATTGCATCAAAGGCGGGCTATCCGTTAAGCGAAGAAGCCGCCAATCGAATCAGTTCAGTGGTGACCGACGCCAGCTCGCTCGTGACCGCGTCGATGATGAAAGATATGGAACGGCTCGCACAAGTGGAGGCCGATCACCTCATTGGAGAACTGATTGAACTTCGTGATAACGCGGAGAGTACCCGCAGCGCAACCACCGCAGATCAAATTTCACTTCTCGATCTCGTCATGCTCAACTTGCGCGCATATCAACGCAGGCATCTTGCTCCAAGTTCATGACATCGCGCGTTGGTTATATTTGACTCTAGCGTGTGCTTTTACTCTTGCCGGTCGCTTGTCGTACCGAGGTGTAGCGACCCGCATGGTCTTGCTGCTCCAAACAAAGCGGCCGCAACACCCGATCGCGGCCGCTTCTGTCAATGTTACGCAGCAGCCGATGCGCGCGGACGATTGACGAGCTGATTATCTTTACCGTCGACCAGACGCGTCAATGCGATGTTGAACTCAATTTCCTTGTACGCATCCGCCTTCAGACCCAACTCCATACCGCCGGTCTTATCGACCACGTGCGGAATCAGATCCTCACGCGTCGCATAGGCGAAGTCGTCCCAGATCAGCGGATCGCCTTCGATGTTGATTTGCGTTGTGAGCTTGCGGTGTTGATCGGCAATCACGAAGAAGTGCACGTGCGCCGGACGATTGCCATGCCGGCCGAGTACGTTCAGCAGTTGCTGCGTCGCTCCGTGCGGCGGA
This sequence comes from Paraburkholderia sp. PREW-6R, assembly GCF_039621805.1. Taxonomy (NCBI): domain Bacteria; kingdom Pseudomonadati; phylum Pseudomonadota; class Betaproteobacteria; order Burkholderiales; family Burkholderiaceae; genus Paraburkholderia; species Paraburkholderia sp. PREW-6R. The sequence goes on from NZ_CP155075.1 coordinate 927,055, forward strand.
CAGCCATAACCCACCGGCATCAGCGTGCGGAACTCATACGTGCCATCCGCGCCCGTCCTGACCGCACCGCGAAGATTGAAATCGCTTTGTGTACCGGTCGGGTCGAAGTGCGAATAAAAGCCCTTGGAATTCGCGTGCCAGCATTCCACCACGGCATTCGCGATCGGCTCGCCGTCCGGCCCCGTCACCGTGCCGCGAATAACCAGCGGACCCGCATCTTCGTCTTCATCGACGTCGATCCTGGCGACGCCATCGCGCACTGGTGTGCCCGTCACGAACAGCGGACCTTCGATCGTGCGCGGCGTGCCGCCTGCGATGGCCGCCGCTTTGTCCTCGGCATCCATCCGAATGTCGAGATACTTCTCCAAACCAAGACCGGCCGCGAGCAAAGCGGCTTCGCCGTCCTGACCCAGCTTGTTGAAATAATTCACGCCAGCCCAGATTTCGTCTGGTGTCATATCGAGGTCGTCAATCGCCTTGAACAGATCGCTCAACAGACGGTGAACGATCTGTTTGGCGCGCGCATCGCCGCTTTCGCCGCCGGCATTGGCAGCGGCTTTCAACAGGTTTTGGACTTCCTGTGTCTCGAATACTTGGACGCTCACGATATTGTCTCCACTTCGCATTAGGGGAAAACACTCAAGGCGTGCTGGTCTGGTATATACGCCCTGTCGGCAAACTCATGCGTCGCCGTCACGAATCGACGACGGGTGACGGCACAACGGCGTCACCGAAATCTTCATATAAGGAAACAGTGGCAGGGCGGTGAGAATTTCGTGCAGCTCAGCATTGCTTTCGACATCGAAGATGCTGTAGTTCGCGTACTCCCCTACCACGCGCCAGATGTGGCGCCATTTGCCATTGCGCTGCAACTCCTGCGAATACGCTTTTTCGCGCGACTTGATTTCATCGGCGACTGCGGTGGGCATGTCGGCCGGAATGGCGACATCCATACGTACGTGAAAGAGCATTCTGTTTCTCTCGTTTGAAGTGCTGCTTATTTGGCGACTTTCATCAAACCGTCGCGAGTAAAGCGTTTCACCTTCGCTTCATCCAGTTCGATGCCCAAACCTGGGCCCAACGGTACCGTAAGTTGAAAGTCGCTGTAGTCGAGCGGTGTCGTGAGGATTTCCTCGGTGAGCAGCAACGGCCCGAACAGTTCGGTGCCCCATTGCAAATTGGCGAAGCTTGCGAACAGATGCGCCGACGCGATCGTGCTAAACGCGCCTTCCAGCATCGTGCCGCCGTACAGCTCGATACCGGCTGCGTCCGCAATAGCCGCCACGCGCTGCGCGGCGAACAACCCGCCGCTCTGTTCGATCTTGATCGCGAAGACGTCGGCGCCGTCGTTGCGGGCGATGTCGAACGCACTTTCGGGGCCCTGCAGAATTTCGTCGGCCATCAATGCGATCGGGCTCTTGCGGCGCAAGCGCGCGAGCGCGCCGCCGGACGCAACCGGCTGCTCGACCAGCTCACATCCTGCCTCGGCAAGTGCCGGAATCGCCCACGAAGCCTGCGTTTCGCTCCAGGCCATGTTGACGTCGACACGTACCGCACCCCGGTCCCCGAGCGCTTTCTTGATCTCGGCAACGTGTTTGATATCCGTCTGCAGTTCTTTTGCTCCGATCTTCAGCTTGAATATTCTATGGCGGCGCAGTGCGAGCATCTTCTCGGCTTCCGCGATGTCTTTCGACGTGTCGCCCGAAGCGAGCGTCCATGCAACCGGAAGCCGGTCACGCCGGCGTCCGCCGAGCAATTCGCTCACCGACACGCCGAGGCGTTTGCCGTGTGCGTCGAGTAACGCGGTCTCGAGTGCGCTTTTTGCAAAGTGATTGACCTTCACCAGCTTGCCAACGTGCGCCATCAACGCCTGAATGCGGGTCGCGTCCTTGCCGATTGCCGCAGGGCCGAGATAGGCATCGATCGCGAGCTTCATCGACTCGGGACTTTCCGGACCGTAAGCCATGCCGCCGATCGTGGTGCCTTCACCGATGCCAACCACGCCATCGCTGCAATAGACCTTCACGAGCATCAGTGTTTGCCCGGACATCGTGGCGACTGAAAGCCGATGGGGGCGGATCGTCGGAAGATCGACGAGACAGGTTTCGATACGCTCGATCGTCGCTGTATTCATGGGAGATCTGATTGGATCGGGTTCGTGAAATTCACCCGCGGAGGACGCTCGCTGAGTGCGTTCCGGCGCGTGGTGCCCGAAGAGCGCGACTGCGCAGCGCATGTCTCAGTTGTTCGAAGTACTTCGGCTTTTGACACAAGATAAAGAGCGCTGGCAAGTTCGTCAAATAGATCAAATGTGACCTTGCCCATTCGTCTCGTTGATGGACGCACGGTCAGGTCAAACCCTTACACAGAGGCTGTAAGAAGCCCGTCGATGCGAATTCATGGCTGCGGGTTAACTCGCATCGTCATGCACCAGATTCATAGCGCGCATTTTTGTCTCGAATTTGACCGCCCATTTCGCGAGTCCTATCGTGAAGCCATGTCGTTGCGCGTTGCCGTAGCAAACCCGATCGATGCAGTGCTGAATCATGAAAACGCGCCGCCTGTACCCAAGCAATGCGCCGGAAGGCGCGTCCGATGTCCGAGTGACATCGCCCACTTTCACCCGACAAGGAGGAACGCGCATGCAAGCCGTTCATCGCGCCAACGCCGGTGCAGCCACCGCCGAACCACAGTTCATCGATACGCAGATGCACTACCCGCAATACGCCGGCAAGCTCTCTCTCGACGACCTGATTCTCGAAGTCGAACGCCGCCGTGACGAGTTCGACGGACTGTCACACGTACCGCGCGACATGATCGGCAAGATGAAGCGCGCGGGCATTTTCCGCGCGAGCACACCAGCGCGCTTTGGCGGCGACGCGCTGCCTCCGCCGCGCTTTCTCGAAGCGCTCGAACGTATTGCGATTGCAGACGGTTCGACCGCATGGGTCGCCGCATTTGGCTCGGCCAACACGTACCTCGCTTCGCTGCCAATCGAGACGCAGGCCCGCATTTACGCATCCGGTCCTGACCAGGTCTTCGCGGGCGGCCTGTATCCGTTGCAGAAAGCCGAGCGTGCGCCTGGCGGCTATCTCGTGTCGGGTCAATGGCACTTCGCGAGCGGCTGCAAGGGCGCCGACTGGATCGGCGTAGGGATTGGCGGCGCACCGGCCAACGCGGGCGATGCCAATGCAGGCAAGCCCTTCACGGCCGTGTTTCCGGCAAGCGAAGTGGAGATCGTCGACAACTGGAACGTCGTTGGCATGCAAGGCACCGGCAGTCACGACCTGCGCCTGCAAAACAAGTTCGTCGAGGAAGCCTGGACATTCGTTCGCGGCGGCGCACCGTTGATCGACGAACCGCTGTACCGCTACCCGGCCATCTCCTACCAGGCGCAAGTGCACGCTTCGGTAAACCTCGGTCTCGCGCGTGCGGCGCTCGACCTGCTCGCGTCGATGTCCGGCGTCACCAAAACGACCACGGGCGCGCCGCGTCTCGCCGATCGTGCGTACTATCGCTCGGGTCTCGCGCAAGCCGAAGCGAATCTGCGCAGCGCCCGCGCTTTTTTCTTCGACGCCGCTGAAACGACATGGCGCACTATCCTGGCGGGCGATCCGGTTTTACCCGCTGAAGCCAATCTGCTGCGTTTGTCCGCGACCCACGCCGCGCACGCTGGCGCCGATGTCGTGATGCAGGCGTACAAGATGGCCGGCATCAACGCAATCTATCGCGACAGCCGCATGCAGCGCCTCGTGCGCGACTCGATCGTCGTCACGCAGCACGCGTTCCTCGGGGAAGGCACGTACGACGCGTCGGGCGCGATCTTCGTCGGCATTCCGCCTGTCACGCCGTTTCCCTGAGATGCGAGGAGCCATCGCCATGACGAACGACCAGGACCTCACCCGCACACTGTTCCGCAACGCGATGGCTGCGCTCGGCGCAGCAGTCAACGTGATCACGACCGACGGCCCGCGCGGTCGCTGCGGGATCACCGCAAGCGCAGTGTGTTCGGTGACGGACTCGCCGCCGACCATGCTCGTGTGCATCAATCAATCGAGCTATGTGCATGACATTCTGCCCGGCAACGAGCGCGTCTGCATCAACGTGCTCGGCGCCAATGCCGAGGAGGCGGCGCGCGTGTTCGCGGGCATGACTGGCTGCTCGATGGACGAACGCTTCGAGCAGTGCGCGTCGCGCGTGGGCCGTTCGAGCGTCCCCGTGCTCGACGATGCAATCGCGACGCTCGAAGGGCGCATCGTCGACAGCAAGACGGTCGGCTCACATTCGGTCTTCTTCGTGGAGGTCGACCACATCGACACGCGCGAGCACGGCGACGGCCTCGTTTGGTTCGGCCGGCAATTCCACCGGCTCGCGCGAGCGGGCGCAACCTGCGGAGCGGCCTGATCGTGCAAGCCTGTCTATTCCTGACTGGTCGAACTGGACCCGAACCGCTCGTTGATGCGCTCGCGCTGCAACATGCGGCGGCGCGAATCGAGGGCTTGCGGCGCATGATCGTGCACGAACCGGTGTCCGGTCAGATCGATCCGCGCATCACCGCGCGCGACGATGCGCCTTCGTGCGCGATCCAGTGTTATTTCGACGAGCTCGCGCCGCTCGAAGCCGCGTTGCAAACCGATGGCGCGATCCATCGCGCGCTGAGCATATCAGCGCGCGTCGAATTGCACGCCGGGAGCTTCACGCAGCAGGTGATGGCGGTGCGCGGCTTCACACCGCCGACAGCGGCCGTTGAGGAAGAAACATACACCGAACGTTGCACGTACCTTGTCGCGTATGAAGGTCCGGCCGACGATTTCAACGCGTGGCTCACGCACTATCTGCACGGGCACTCGCCGCTCATGCTGCGATTGCCGGGCGTTCGTGAGGTTGAAATCTACACGGGTCTCGACAGCACGAGCGGCTTGCCCTTCGCGCGCGCCCATGCCATGCAGCGCAACAAGGTCGTGTTCGACGACGCGAGCGCGCTCGCGAACGCACTTGCCTCACCGATTCGCGACGAAATGCGCCGCCACTTCCATACGCTGCCGCCGTTTCAGGGCGCTGCGCCGCATTTTGCAATGCGCAGCAAGTGCGTTAAGCTCGCGCAACACTAACCGGCCGTCGCACGCATCGCGGCCCTCTTCCGTCCGCGAGTGATGGGCATGAACAAGCCGAACCTCGGTATTGCCGATCTCAACCTGCTGCGCGTGTTTCTCGCGATATGGGACCTGCGCAGCCTGACCGCAGCGGGGGACCGTCTCGGCCTCACGCAACCCGCCGTGAGCCACGCCTTGAGGCGGCTGCGCAACCTGTTCGAAGACCCGCTGTTCGTTCGCACGCCAACCGGCATGGTGCCAACCGACGCCGCGTTCCGGCTCTACCCGCCGCTCGCGCAGGCGCTGTCGATCATCAACGACGCGGTGCAGCAGCACGCGAAGTTCGATCCCGCCACCGCGCACCGCGTGTTCCGCATTTCGATGTCGGACATGTCGGAGTTCTATTTTCTGCCGCCGCTTATTGCATTGCTCGACCGTGAGGCACGCGGCATTCGCATCGAGGCGGCCAATATTCCGGTGGAGTCGGTCAGTGCGGCAATGCGGGCGGGCGAAATCGATCTCGCGCTCGGTTATGTGCCGGGTCTCGACGCAGGCTGCGTGAGCCAGCGGCTCTTTGTCGACGAACACGTTTGCGTGCTGCGCGCAAACCATCCGTTGCGTAAGGCGAAGCCGACTCGCGAAGATCTCGCCGCACTGCGTTACGTGTATGCGAGCACGAATGCGACCGGTCACCGGATGGTCGAGCAATGGCTCGACGAATTGAGTTTCAAGCGCGACGTCGTGCTGCGCCTGCCACACTTCGTGGTCGCGCCCGAGATCGTGACGAACACCGATCTGGCAGTCATCTTTCCGAAGAGCATTGCGCGACGGTTCAATCGGGGCAAGGCGTTTCGCATTCTGCCTTTGCCGTTCGAATTGCCGCCGATCGACATTCAGGTTCATTCACACACGCAATTCGCCGCTGATCCCGGCATTGCATGGTTGCGCGGCGTGATTCACAGCATGTTTCACCAACCGGACGCGTGAAGGCTACTTTGCGTCATGTCCGTTTTTCCGTTGCGGTTGCGCGCCCAGTCAAATCAAGCCCGCTGATGCCCACGAGATTTTTTAATCTATTTTTCTTATTCCCCGCGCGACGCTAATCTTGGCCCACCATCTCCAGGAAAGGCTAGTCGAAGGTAATCATGCAAGCTCAAACCCTGAAAGTTCGGGTCGACGCTCTGCGCGAGGAAGCGCATGGCGTGCGCTCATTCATTATCTCGCGCGTCGATAAACTGCCGTTTGAACGTCACGAGCCGGGCGCTCATATCGACGTGACGAGTCCTTCGGGTATCGTTCGGCAATACTCGCTGTGCGGCGACCCCGAGTGCTTCGAATCGCAAACCTTCGCGGTGAAGAAGGAAGAGCAGTCGCGCGGCGGCTCCCGCTCGCTTCACGACGAGGTGAAGGTGGGCACCGAATTGTCAGTCGGCGCCCCGCGTAATCTTTTCCAGCTAGCGGAGACCGCGAGCGAACATATTCTGATCGGCGCAGGCATCGGCATTACGCCGCTGCTTTCCATGGCGTATCGCCTCGCCGCAAGACATGCGCGCTTCACGCTGCACTACTTCGCCCGCAGCAAGCAGCATGCGGCCTTTATGACGCTTCTCGACAGCCCGCCATTTGCGGCGCACGTGCAACTGCATCTGGGCGTCGAGCCCGAAGCGCTGCCCGCGCAACTCGATGCGTGCGTACTCGAGGCAGGCGCCGGCGCGCATGTGTACACCTGCGGGCCGGCCCCGTTCATGGACCTCGTCGTGCAAAGCGCGCAAGCCCGCGTGCCAGCCGACGCGATTCATCTGGAGCGCTTCAAGGCCGAACCGGCCGCGCCCGCAAGCGATGCGTCGCTCGACAGCTTCGACGTGCAGATCGCGAGCACCGGACAGACCGTGCGTGTGGACGCCGATCATTCGATCGTGGATGCGCTCGCATCGATCGGCATCGAAGTGGACACGTCATGCGGTGAAGGCGTGTGCGGTACCTGCATGGTCGATGTGGTGAGCGGCGAGCCGGAACATCGCGACCATTGCCTCAGTAAAACGGAGCGTGCGAGCAACAGCGTGATCTGCTGTTGCGTGTCGCGCTCACGTTCGCCGGTACTCGTGCTCGACATCTGAGCCGCGAGCGCCGCCCGCTCTACTTTCTGCTGAAATCGGCGAGGACGTCATTGATGAGACCGCGCATCCACGCGATGCCTTCGTCCTCGTGAAAATGCTCGTGCCAGTGCATCGTGACAGCCGCTTTCGGCAACGATACCGGCAGCGCGTAGATGCGGAAGGTATCGTCCTGATTCAGGATGTGCGCAAGTTTCTCGGGCAGCGTGGCGAACAGATCCGTGGCCGCAAGCACGCCGGGCACCGCCACGAAGTGCGGCAACGCCAATGCAATATTGCGCCCGACGCCCTGCGCACGCAGCGCGTCGTCGAGGTTATGGTGACTATGCTCGAGCGATCGCACCTGCACGTGCGACGCGGAAAGAAACTGCTCCAGTTCCAGCCTGGTGCCTGCGGGCAACCCATGGCGCTTGCGCGTCATGCACACATACGATTCCTCGAACAGCAACACATGGCGCGTGCACGGCAGCAGCGACGGCAGGTTGCCGATCGCGAAGTCCAGCCGGCTCGAACGCAGCGCTTCTTCTATCTCCTCCACCGGCAGCGGCTCGATCACCAGCTTCACGTGCGGCGCGGCGTCATGCAAAGCCGAGCACAATGCCGGCAAATAGGCCATCTCTCCTGCATCCGACAGCGACAGGCGAAACGTGCGCGTGCTCGTCGCCGGATCGAAACGCTCGGCATAGCGCAGCGCCTGGCGCACGGTGTCCAGCGCGCGGCCGACGATTTCCGCCAACTCCAACGCCACCGGCGTGGGCTGCATGCCCGAACGCGTGCGAATGAACAGCGGGTCGTCGAAAAGAGTACGCAACCGCCCAAGCGAGTAGCTTACGGCCGGTTGCGACAGCGCAAGGCGCTCGCCCGCGCGCGTCAGACTCCGCTCTTCGACGATCGCCTGAAACACGCGCAAAAGGTTGAGATCGATGTGATCGATGGACGTCATGGGAACTCGCAAGATATCGGCCGCATTTATTCGATGACCATTTTTTAATCGATTTGACGCATGATCTTCGGAAAGCGAGACTGATGTCAACGAGAGGATGCGCGGAGGCGCTCTCGGCCTCCTCGTGTAACTCGCTCATTCAGCCACCCTATTGCCTACCACAACGATGAGTACGCCGAGCTACCAAACTATCGACACGCGCGCACTCGCGAAGCGCGCCGAGTCCGATCGCATTGCGCCGTCCCTTTACTACGACCCGGCACTGTTCGAAGCGGAGCTCGATCGGATTTTCTACAGGACGTGGATCTGGGTTGCACACGACAGCGAACTGCCGAAGCCCGGCGACTTCATCACGACGACGATCGGCCGGCAGCCCGTGATCGTGGTGCGCGACAAGAGCGGCGCGGTGAACGTGCTGCAGAACCGCTGCCGCCATCGCGGCGCCACCGTGTGCGAAGAGCACAAGGGCAACGCGAAGGGCTTCACGTGCCCGTATCACAGCTGGTCCTACGCGCTCGACGGCGCGCTGCGCGCACTGCCCTATGGCGACGGCTACGAAGGCGTGTGTGAGAAAGGCGATCTGCCGCTAAAGAAGCTGCGCGTCGGCGTGTACCAAGGTCTGATTTTCGCGAGTTTCAACGAAACGATCGAACCGCTCGAAGACTTCCTCGGCGGCGCGAAGCCGTGGATCGATCTCTTCATGAAACAGGGCGCCGGCTATCCGGTCAAGGCCAATGGCGAGCATAAGTTCACGTTTAAAGGCAACTGGAAGATTCAGCTCGAGAACACGACGGACCTATATCACTTCCCGGTCGTGCACAAGTCGTGGATGAAGTCGATCGACGAAGAAACCGCCGCCGCAATCACGAGTTTCATGACCAGCGACAAAGCGTTCTGCCGCTCGCTTGGCAACGGTCATAGCCTCGCGGTGCTGATGCCGGAAATCGTCGATCTCGACAAGGACGATGGCGCGCCGATCCCCGAGCGCTTCCAGGAACTCGCCGCACAACTCGCACAACGGCACACGCCGGAAGAAGTGCGCCGCATCGTGCGATCGCTGATGGGCGTCGGCTTCAACCTGAACCTGTTTCCGAACCTTGCACTGTCGATGGCGTTCTTCCGCGTGCTGCGGCCCATTTCCGCGGAAGAAACGGAGATTCGCCACGTCGCACTCGCTATGGACGGCGGCCCCGAAGAAGCGAACCGCGTCCGCTTGCGCATTCACGAGCACTTCCAGGGCCCGTTCGGTTTCGGCAGCCCCGACGACGCCGAGGCATGGGAGCGCGTACAACGCGGCTCGCATGCGGGCCACGACGTACCGATTCTCGTGAATCGCGGCCTGAATCGCGAGACCACCGCGCCGAACGGCGAAAAGACCGCGCACTCGACCGACGAGACCGGCATGCGCGAAGCCTACCGGCAATGGCGCGCAATGATGGAGCAAGCATGATGGACGATCGCAACGCACTCTTCTCTCACCAGACCTTTGCACGCGCGATCGAATTCATCTGGCGCGAAGCCGAGCTTCTGGACCGCCGCGACTATAACGCCTGGCTCGACATGTGGGATCCGAAGGGTATCTACGTGGTGCCGATCGACCCGAATACAACCGACTACGCGGCAACGCTGAACTACGCGTTCGACGACCAGCACATGCGCGAGCTGCGCGTAAAGCGCATGACCTCGGGCTACTCCGCGTCGGCATCGGACGCGGCGCGAACGGTGCGCACCGTGTCGCGTTTCACGCTGTCGAGCGACAGCGCGGATCTCGTCGAAGTGAAGTCGGCGCAGATTATCATCGCGTACAAGCGCGGCGTGTCGACCATTTTCGCGGCCGACCTTACGCACAAGATCAGCATGGCGAATGCGGAGCCGCGGATCGTCGAGAAGGTGATCCGCCTGATCAATTCGACCGAGGCACTCAACGCGATCGGCTTCCTGCTTTAAGGTTCAAGCTTGCAGCGGCGGCACGCGCCGCTGTGCGTACTTTCCTTTAATTCGCCTTCATGCCGACACTCGAAGTCTATCTTCCGCAAGGTCACACCTACGATCGCAAGGCGTCGATCATTCAGAGCCTGACGCAAGCCACCGTCAATTCGATCGGCGCGCCCGCCGAGTCCGTGCGCATTCTGCTCTCCGAGTTGCCCGCCGCGAACAGCGGTCTGGGCGGCAAGCCAACGCCGGCTGGCTTACCGGTGATTGTCGCGATCCTGATTGCCGGCCGCACGGATGCGCAGAAAGAAGCGCTGATCGCGGCATTGTCCGAGACGAGCGCCGCTGTACTCGATGCGCCGTTGCAGGCCACGCGCGTGATGATCAAGGACATCCCGAATACCAGCTTCGGAATCGGTGGTCAAACCGCGCGCGCGCTCGGCCGCTAGACTCGCGAAGTCTTCGCCCGTTACAGGAAAAGCGCGGCGACGCGCAAGGAAAACACCATGACCGATACCCGAGCCCTGCCGTTGCGCGTGCTGTTCTGCTGCGGCGTGTCGCAGAACTTCTTCGACTTGCCGCGTGAGCAGATCGGCGATGTGTGGCAAGCATACGGCACAATGCTGAATGCGATCGAAGCGATGGAAAACGTGCGCGTGCTCGGCATCATGGACGACGATCGGCTCGTGGTCGGTCATGCCGACGGTGCGCCGTGGACCTTCTACATCATGGCCGACGTCGCCGATTTCGACACCGCAGTGGCGGTCTGCAATCTGTACCGCACCACGCCGGTCGGCGACTATAACCTGTGGCGCTACGGCAAGATCGAAGCGCGCGTGGGCCGCGCGCTGACGGTGCCGCCCATCGCCAACGGCGGCAACAACGACAACGCGTGACGTCATGACCGACTCCATCATCGAAGCGCTGCAAGCGCGGCTTCGCGCGCTCGAAGCGCACAACGCGGTACGCCACACCATCGCGCGTTATATGGCATTGTGCGACGTGCCCGCGCGCGCGCTCGAAGGCGAATCGCTCGCTGCGCTTTTCACCGACGACGCGGTATGGGAAGGCGTCGGCCCGCAATACGCGCACAAGTTCGGCAAGCTCGAAGGACCGGGGCCGATCGTCGGGATGCTGCAGCGCTATCTGCCGCCCACGCCGCATTTCACGATCAACGTGCACTTCCTGAGCTCGGAGCATATCGTGGTCGACGGCGACCATGCGAGGGGACGCTGGATCATGCTTCAGGCGTCCGGTTACACGGACGCTGAAGCGCAGCTGATCTCGGCGCGCCTCGTCGTGGATTTCGTGCCCTCTCCCCACGACGATTCGGTGTGGCTGATCCGGCGCTTCACCACCGAGCGCCTTTTCGATGCACCATGGAACCTCAATCCGGCCGTAGGAGTTTCAACATGAACGTGTATCTCCAGGAGTTCGATTTAAGCGCTGACGGTGCCGGCGGCGCGACTAGCCGCGCCAACGCGCCGACTATCGCGATCAAGGACAGCATCGACATCGCCGGGTATCCGACCACGGGGGCGAGCCGCTCGCTCGCCGATGCGCCGGGCGCCTCCGACCATGCGCACGTCGTGCGACGCCTGCTCGACGCAGGCTGGCATATCACCGGCAAAACCAACATGCACGAACTCGCGTTCGGCATGACCGGTATCAACGATTTTTGCGGCACGCCGCCGAATCCGCAAGACGAGTCGCGTATTCCGGGCGGTTCGTCGAGCGGCTCGGCGTCGGCAGTGGGATTGAAGCTCGTCGACGCCGCACTCGGCACGGACACTGGCGGATCGATTCGCGGCCCGGCTGCATGCTGCGGCGTCGTCGGTCTGAAGCCCACGTTCGCACGCGTGTCACGCGAGGGCGTCGCGCCCCGCGAGACCACGCTCGATTGCGTCGGCCCGTTCGCGCGGGACATGAAGACGATCGTCGACGTCATGCTCGCAATCGACCCGTCGTTCGACGCAAACCGCGCGCGGCGAGATGTTTCGAATGCAAGGGTCGGCATGCTTGAAGTCGAAGCCGACGGCGAGATCGTAGATGCGGTTGCATCGGCGATCTCACGCACGGGCCTGTCGACACGCGACGTCCGTGTCGATTCGATGAAAGACGCGTTCACTGCAGGCCTTGCGGTCATCAATGCAGAAACGTGGCGCGCGTTCGGTCACCTGGTGGAAAGCGGCAAGCTCGGTGCCGATGTCGACACCCGTCTGCGCGCCGCTTCGAAAACGACACCCGCCGATCTGGAAGCGGCCGAACGCGTGCGACGCGAGTTCACGGCCAAAGTCGACGCTGCACTGAACGAGGTGGATGTGCTCGTGCTGCCCACGATGCCTTCGTTCCCGATCACGCTCGACGCCGCGCGGGCCGGTGCGTCGGTGATCGCGATGTCGTCGCTGATTCGCCCGTTCAATCTCAGTGGTCATCCGGCGTTGACCCTGCCGGTCGCAGTCGAAGGTTCGGCGTTAAAGGCGGGCTTGCAGATCGTCGGCCGCAAGGGCGACGACGAAACCGTGTGCGCGGTGGCCGCGCAAATCGAAGCGATGCTTGCGGGCTGAGACGCCGCCCACGGAAAAGGAATCGATGCCATGTCCAGAAGAGTCGTGCTGGTAACGGGCGCCGCGCGAGGGCTTGGCGCGGTTGTCGCGCGCTGCTTTCACGCGGCCGGCTACAACGTCGCGCTGGGCGACATCGCGCTGGACGCCGCAGGCACGCTCGCGCACGAATTGAGCAGCGACGGGTCGAGTGCTTTCGCGCTCAAACTCGACGTGACGTCGAAGCGCGATTTTGAAAACGCACGCGACGCTTTGCTTGCGCGCTGGGGGGCGATAGATGCACTCGTGAACAACGCGGGTGCGTCGAAGGTGGTGCCCGTCATGGAAATTAGCGGCGAGCAGTTCGATCAGGTGATCGATGTCAATCTGCGCAGCGTCCTGTTCGGCTGCCAGGTGTTCGGTCAGTACTTCGCAGATCGCGGCGTGGGGCGCATCGTGAACATCGCGTCGCTTGCGGGACAAAACGGCGGCTCGGCCACCGGCGCGCACTATGCGGCCGCGAAGGGCGGCGCGCTCACGCTCACCAAAGTGTTCGCGCGCGATCTCGCTTCGCGCGGCGTGACGGTCAATGCAATCTCGCCGGGCCCGCTCGATCTGCCGATCGTCCACGAGAGCGTTCCCGCCGACCAGCTGCAACAGGTTATCGCCGGGATCCCGGTCAAAAAGCTGGGCTCAGCGGAGTACATCGCGGATGTCGCCGTGTTGCTAGCCTCAGCCGATGCCTACTTCGCCAATGGCGCGTGCTGGGACGTGAACGGTGGGCTGTTCATGCGTTGAACAGTTCGCTGCTGCCGCACTCGATCTTGCTAGCAATGTCCACAGGAGCGAGCCGCGACCGCTGCCGGCTCGGCAAAGCGTACCGACGATAGAATCAGCGCCGCACGTAAGGATTTGAACCATGCCCGATTCTATGCCATGCTGCTGTCGCCCAACATCGTGAGAAAAATGAGGGCGTACGCCGGAGACCAGTCCTGTTGTCCATTCCTTCGGAGGAGACATGATTGCGACATCGAAAGTTCGCTGCAGCATTGCTATCGCCCTGAGTTCACCACGCCTGGCAGCCGGTCCCCGTCGACACCGAAGCGTGAAGCAGACGGCGGCCGTTTCGGGATTCGTTGTCCTCACCTGTCTATCTAATGTCTGCTTCGCAGACACCCAGGTCGGTAGTACGCTTCCACCGCCTCCGGACAAGCTGTACGGCGATTTGTTCGTCGCGGTCCAGACCGCACAGATCTACCCGGACCAGAAGACATTCGTCGATGCGACGCCGAACGCGGATCCGGCCGCGATCGTCCAGCTGTATGAACAGCAAAAGAACAATCCCGGCTTTTCGCTGGCAAACTTCGTGAGTCAATACTTCACACCGCCCAGCGAGCCGGTGATCACACCGCCCCCGAATCAGACCCTGCGCGAACATATCGACTGGCTGTGGCCCGCCCTCACGCGGACCACGACGAGCGCGCCGCCAAACAGCTCCCTGATTCCATTGCCGAAGCCTTATGTCGTGCCAGGCGGACGCTTCCGCGAGGGCTACTATTGGGACACCTATTTCACGATGTTGGGTCTCCAGGAATCCGGCCGGGAGGATCTCGTCGACGACATGCTCGACAACTTCGCGTACGAGATCAATACATTCGGCCACATTCCGAACGGCAATCGCACGTATTATCTGGACCGTTCACAGCCGCCGTTTTTCTCGTACATGGTGACGCTCGCCGCGAAAGTGGAAGGCACTCAGGTGTATCAGAAGTATCTGCCGGCTCTGCGCAAGGAGTACGCATACTGGATGCAGGGTGAACGCTCGACCCGCCCAGGTGACGCGACCCGCAACGTCGTGGTCATGCCGGACCATACGGTGCTGAACCGCTATTGGGACGAGCTCGATACACCGCGCGACGAGTCGTACCTGGAGGACGTGCAGACCGCACAGCAGGCCACCGGACGGACTCCGGGCGAGGTGTATCGTGAGCTGCGCGCGACCGCCGAAAGCGGCTGGGATTTCAGCTCACGCTGGTTCGGCGACAACATGTCGCTCGCGACGGTCCGGACCACCTCGATCATCCCCGTCGATCTGAACAGCCTGCTGTTTCACCTGGAAACGACCATAGCGCAAGGCTGTGGCGAGGTCCACGATTTCCGCTGTGTGGGCGAATTCGCCGAGCGCGCGGTGAAACGTGCGGTGGGCATCAACCGGTATCTGTGGAATGCCAACGGCTATTACGGGGACTATGACTGGAAGCTCGGGAAGCCTCGGGACAACAGGACGGCGGCGATGCTGTATCCGCTGTTCGTCGGTGCGGCATGGCCGGACCGCGCGCAGAAGACAGCCCAACAGGTACGATCGACACTTCTGCAGCCGGGAGGGCTCGTAACGACCACCTACAACACGACGCAGCAATGGGACGCGCCGAATGGCTGGGCGCCGCTGCACTGGATTGCGATCGAAGGTCTGACGCGTTACAAGCAGGATGCGCTCGCGCAACAGATCGGCACGCGATTTTTGACGGACGTTAAAGGCCTTTATGCGTCCGATAAAAAGCTGGTCGAGAAGTACGTGGTAGAAGGCGCGGGAACTGGCGGCGGAGGCGGAGGCGAATATCCATTGCAGGACGGCTTCGGGTGGACCAACGGCGTGACGCTCAAACTGCTCGATCTTTACAGCCCCGGCGAATAACGCCGGCAATGGCGACGCGCATACAGTCAGCAACTGATGTGCGCGTCGCCGTTCCTGAACAAGATGGGTACGGTTCGCACCGGGCAGGGCGGAGCTTGCCAGGAGACCATCCACGACATACGGTTGCCTCTGTCCAGCGCAGGCGACGTCGCATGGCGACGTCTGTCCAGATGGACTCACAAGCAATATGCGCTTTATGTTGTCGGGGTGAAGCGCATCAGGAGGCTGCGCGTTATCCAATGCGTCTGAAAATGGTCTGCGAGCTGCGGGCGGAATCGATGTGAGGCGCTGGACCGCCCGATCGCCGTCGGTTATTGTGCGGATAATCCGCGACGCGCATGAGGTCAGGACACACCGGTTGCACTATGAGTCGGTGTGCTGTCGGACTTGTTCTCAAGCTTTGTCGGCGGCCTATCTATACACAGAGACGAGCGGGTCATTGGCCTGCTCGCCTGGCGCACCAGAAGGAAATGCGGATGGAGGCAACCCTTGAACACCTGTCTGAAACGGTCGCAAGCGCAGGCACGCTGGAAGAGCTGTCGCGGCCGCTGCTCGAAATGCTGCAACTCGTCACCGGCCTGGAATCGGCCTATCTGACTTCAATCGATCTCGACGCGCAGTTGCAGTCGATCACATACGCGCGCAATGCCGGCGAACTGCACATCCCGGAAGGACTCACCGTTCCGTGGGCCGACACACTCTGCAAGCGGTGCCTTGAGCAAGGCCGGCGCGTCGTGTCCAACGTTGGCGAAGTGTGGGGCGACTCGCAGGCCGCCGCCGCGCTCGGCATCCAGACCTATGCAAGCGCACCCGTGTCCAGCAGCGATGGCCGCATCATCGGCACGCTCTGCGCGGCGAGCCGCGGCAGCCAGACGCTCGGGCCTCGCGCCCGTACTGCACTCAACCTCTTTTCCCGCCTGATTGCGCAGCACGTCGAACGTGAGCAGCTGGTTGCCGAACTCAAACGTTCAAATGACTACCTGACGCGTTTTGCGATGACAGACTCGCTTACCGAATTGCCGAACCGCCGGGCCTTCAGGGATGAACTTGGCAGGCTTCTCGCACGCTCGGCTCGCGACGGCTCCTATGTACTCGTGGGAATGCTCGACCTCGACGGGTTCAAGCAGATCAACGATGAATACGGCCACACCACGGGCGACCTCCTCCTCCAGCAGTGCGCAGGGCGGCTCGCCGGTATGGCACGCAACACCGACATACTTGCCCGCATCGGCGGCGATGAGTTCGCCTTTGCGGGACCTGGGCCAGCTACCGAGGAGGAGGCGACGAAAGAGGCGGAAGAACTTGCAGCGCAAGCGAGGGCCGTCACCGCCGGCAGTTATACACTGCGGGGCAGTCGGATCGACTACCCGGGCGCGAGCGCGGGCGTCGTTGCGGTACGGTTCGTGAGCGTGGGGCAGGCGATCGAACTGGCAGACGCGGCCATGTACCAGAGCAAGAAAGACCGGCGCCGCCTGTTTGACACGCGGGCCGAGAGCCGGTCTGCGGCACGTCAGCCGCCGGGCGGGCGCTGAAGCATGCCGGGCGACGGCTTCTGAACGCCCATCCGTTGCTCCCGCCAGTCTTTCTTGTAGCAGTGGCCCACGCTCTTAGCGGTTGCAGCGATGGTCGCTGCATTGCCAGCGCAGACGGATGAAAGTCCGACCATCCGCCCGATCGCATTGGTTTGCGACCGCCTGATACAACTTGAGTCGCGGAAGCAAAACCATGCTCTGCTTTCCGTCCTACGGTGTTCAGTTCAAGCCTGAACGAGTTCCTCGACCGTAAGTTCGATGGAGTGCCGTCTGGCCATTTCGTCAAGCTGCGCTGCCCAGTCTTCCACTTGGGCAGCGTCATGCAGGTCTTCGAGATCCTGCAGCAGGGCAGCGACTCGCGGCTCATACACGTTCACGCCCGACCTCGCCAGGGCCTGCAATAGTGGACCGTCCTGTCCAGCCTTGTAGTAGCTGATTCCCAAGCCCTCAAGCTGCTCGCTGTAATGGCGGTCGTCGATCAGTACGCCAATTGCGCATCGGCGTCCGTCGCGTCCGCGCAGTCGGCAACTCCCGGCATCGTCCTCGGAAACAGCGCGCTGCCAAAGCAGATGCGAACGCACCGTCGCGAAAATCTCTTCCACGCTTTTCATCTCTTGCCACTCCACTGCTTCATGCAGCCTGCTGAAGGCTTTGGGTCGACAAGCCGAACTGCGTGGCGATGGAGCGAAGACGGTCGCGCCATTCCCATGTGCCGAATACGTCATGCACATTCTGGAGGCAGCTCAGGAGATCGACCGTTTCCTGCGAGTACACATTGACCCTTGCCCTTAAGAGCGCGCGCTTGAGCGCTGCAACGCCGGCATCCATATAGCCGGGGATGCGCATCGGTTCAGCAAGAATGAAGCGGACTGGCACGCCTTCCATGGAGGTGCGGTAATCGTTTGGGCGTACCAGCGCGCCGACGGGACAGCCGCCACATCGTCCGCGATAGGCCCCGCCGCCGCCCGGCAAGAGCGACGCGGAGCGCTGGCTGAAAAGGTGGGCGACGCTTCGATCGAAGATCTGTTGATGAGTCAGCAATGCTTGGGACATTCGTTTGCTCCAGCGGAAGTACATGGCCCTAGTATCGTCGGATGGAACGAGCGTTCGTATTCAGACAAACCCTATTTTACCGGGAAGGCCGCGAAATCGGCATTTTCTACCGCTGACTCCTGACCGCGGCATCGGCATCCCGCAGCCTCACGCAGCAGTTCGTCCTCCGTTGACCCGAAGCACTTCGCCAGTCATGAAACTCGCTTTATCCGACGCCACAAAAACGATGGCCTCCGCGATCTCCTCAGGCGTTCCCGCACGTTTGAGCGGCACGGTGGCGAGCATTGCGGCCTTGCCCGATTCCGAACCCGTGATGCGGTCAAGCATTTCAGTCTGGATGGGCCCCGGCGCTACCGCGTTGACCCGAACATTGAACGCCGCCGTCTCGAGCGCAGCGGATTTCGTCAGGCCCTCGACCGCGTGCTTGCTGGCAACATAGAGTGCGTTGCGGGCGGCGCCGCGAATACCCATCGTTGACGATACATTGACAATGCTTCCGCCACCCTGGGCTGTCATGACGCGGATTTCATGTTTGAGCGCGAGCCACGTGCCGAGCACATTCGTATCGAAAACGAACGCATACTGGTCGACATTCTGCTCGACGATCGGTGCCGGGTCACCCTCGTAACCGGCGCTGTTCACCGCAATATCCAGACGACCAAAGCGGGAAACGACGCGGTCGACCAGACCCTGGACCTGGTCCTCGAAACGCACGTCTGCCTGCACAAACTCCACATCGGCACCCGACGAACGCAGCTGTTCTGCGAGCTTCCTGCCTTCGTCGAGCCGACGGCCCGAAATCACGAGCCGAGCTTTCTCTTCAGCAAAAGCAATGGCTGTCGCGCGACCAATTCCAGAAAGCGCGCCCGTCACAAGTACTACTGGCGAATGACTCATGTCCGACTCCTTCGGTCCACCGGTTAAAAAAGATTCGAATTTCCGAGCCACGAAACGCGAGAATCGCGTCACATGGCTCGTGTTGCGTTACGCGCTATAGCCTCCGTCAACGGGAATGATTGCGCCGGTAATGAAGCTCGCCGCCGGGCTGGCGACGAAGGCCACCACGGAAGCGATCTCATCAGGCCGGCCAAAGCGTCCAAGCGCCGTGGCGGCTGCCTGCGCTTCGGCAAAGGGACTGTTATCAGGATTCATCTCGGTGTTCGTCGAACCGGTTCCGATAACGTTCACGGTAATGCCCTTTGGGCCCAGATCCCGCGCAGCACCTTTGCTGTAGCCCTCAATCGCGCGCTTCGTTGCGCTGTAATCAGCAAGGCCTGGCCACGTCGACCGCCATGCGAGGGCCGACGAAATGGAGATGATCCTGCCGCCGCTTTCCATCACTCGCGAGGCTTCCCGAATCGCGGTTACCACGGCTTCGTAATTGATCTTCTGCTGTCGCTCGAAGCCCGATGTATCTTCAGTTTCGGCCACCGTGCCCGTCACGAAAACAGCGGCGTTGTTGACCAGAATGTCGATCCGGCCCAACCGCTCGACCACTTCCGCAATCAATGCTTTAACCGCTGTTGGGTCCGCCTGGTCGGCCTTCAGGGCAATAGCCTTACCACCGGACGCTTCAATCGTTGCGATGACCTCTCTGGCTGCGGTCTCGCTGCTGGAATAACTTAGCGCTACGGTGGCGCCTTCCGCAGCGAGCTGGATGGCGGTTGCGGCGCCGATGCCGCGTGAGCCGCCCGTCACGAGAGCGATCTTTCCTTGAAGAGTATTGGCCATGATTCTGTCCATTAAGTAGAGATTGAGTTGCGGGCACCCACCTCGCCCGATGATTTGTTAAACGCTGCAAACACGACTTGGAAAAACGTTGTGCGGAAGCTCGCTGCGGACGACTGCCGCAAATTACAGAGTGACGACGATCCTGCCGATATGCTGGTTCTTCTCCAGCTCACGATGCGCTTCGACGATTTGTTCGAACCGGAAATACTTTGAGATGGTTGCCTTCAGCTTGCCCGCTTCGAGATTTTCATAAACGAATCGGGCTACTTTGGCCTGACGGGCCGGGCTGGTGGTAATCGAGAACAGGTTATAGCCCCGGATCACGATTTCCTTTGCGAGCGTGCGGAGCATCGGGAGCGGTGTCACTTCGTCGCTCAACGCGCCATAGATCATGACCGTGCCACCTGGCGCCAGGGCGTCGATAAGCTTGGGGAACGTGGGACCACCGACCGGATCGAACGCGACGGTCGCCCCCGCGCCCTGGGTTATCCGTTCGACCTCGACCACAAGATCCTCGTCGTCGGTGACGATGACGTGGTCGGCACCTGCCGTTCTGATTGGCGCGACCTTCTCGCTGGTGCGCGTCGTTGCAATGACCTTCGCGCCTGCAAGCTTTGCAACCTGGATTGCACCCATGCCCACGCTGCTCGAACCGGCAGTGATGATCACGGTATCGTCAGGCGTCACGATGCCGCTTTCAATGAACGCTCCCCACGGCGTGATGAACGGATTCCAGATGGACACCGCTTCTTCGAACGAAATTGACGATGGCTTTTTCACCGCAGCGCTTGCCGGAGCCAACACATGGTCGCCATACAGGCCGTAATCGTTCATCGAGAAGGCCGGCATGGTGGAAACCTCATCGCCCACCGCGAGGTGCGTGACGTTTTCTCCAACGGCCTCCACAACGCCTGCGGACTCATAGCCCAACCGGCCGGGAAGATTGACAGGTTCAACATACACACCTGTGCGCCACATCGATTCCGCACGGTTCAAACCGATCGCCTTCACGGCGATGCGGATCTCATCCGGTCCCGGCTCCGGCAAGGCGACGTCCTCGATCCTCAGAACATCGGGTGAGCCATATTCAGCAAAGGTGACGATGCGTGCCATGGTGAAATCCTTTAACGAAGATGAAATCAGACGACCGCGCTGGGCGCGTGCGGAAAGAAACGGTTAGAAGGCCGTGAAAGGCCGAGATGCTCGCGTAAAGTGCGCCCTTCATATTCGCGTCTGAACAGGCCGCGTCGCTGGAGCTCCGGGACGAGCCTGTCGACCACCTCGTCGAGACCGCCTGGCAGCCAGGGAAACATGATGTTGAAGCCGTCGCAGGCCTGCGTTTCCAACCACTCCTGCATCTCGTCGGCGATCGACGTCGCGGTGCCGACGAAGGCGAAGCCCGAATAGCTGCCGGCGGCTCGTGCGAGCTCCCGGATCGTCAAACCCTTCTCGCGGGCGAGGTTGACCATCCGCTCGCGCTGGGAGCGACCGGCTTCGGTCTCCGGAATTTCCGGCAGCGGCCCATCGGGGTCGTAACCGGAGACGTCGAATCCCAGCATCGCGTTCAGAGAGCCGATGCCACTGTCATAGTGGACGAGGCTGTCGAGCGTCGCACGGCGTTCGACCGCCTCATCCTTGCTGTCGGCGACGATCACGAAAGCGCCGGGCAGGTAACGCAGCGTGTCGGGTGCGCGGCCGATCGCTGCCATGCGGGATCGGACGTCGGCATTGAAGCTGCGTGCGGCCTCTATCGTTGGCGGGGCGCCGAAAATGACCTCGGCGGTTTCCGCTGCGAACTGACGGCCTGCCGGCGACGCACCGGCCTGCACAATCACAGGCCAGCCCTGCGGAGGCCGGGCGATGTTCAGCGGGCCGCGCACGTTCAGTGAGGGACCTGCGTGACTGATCGCATGAATGCGTGCGGGATCGACGAAGACCCCGCTTTCGGCATTCCTGACGAAGGCGTCGTCGGCGAAACTGTCCCAGAGGCCAGTGACGACATCGACAAACTCCCGGGCAAGTTCGTAGCGATCGTCATGATCCATCTGTGACGCGTAGCCGAAGTTCAGGGCCGCGTCGGGGTTCGCCGTCGTCACCACGTTCCAGCCTGCCCGACCGCCGCTGATGTGGTCCAGCGACGCAAAGCGCCTGGCAATGTGGTACGGCGCATCGAACGTTGTCGAAGCTGTGGCGATCAGCCCGATCCGCTCAGTCACCGCGGACAGCGCCGAGAGCAGCGTGAAAGGTTCGAATGACGTCACCGTGTGGCTTCTCATGAGAGCCGCGATGGGCATGTTCAATAACGCCAGGTGATCGGCCATGAAGAAGGCATCGAACTTCGCCTCTTCCAGTCGCCGGATCGAGCGACGCATCTGGTCGAGGCTGAAATTCGCATGCGGGTCGGCGCCCGGATAGCGCCACGCACCCGTGTGGATGGCCGCCGGTCGCATGAATGCACCGAGGTGAAGTTGGCGATGTCTGGCCATCTGTTGCTCCGTCGCGTCAGGTGCCGCTGGCCCGATGGACGGGTCAGCGGCGGGCGTCAGGCGTCGAGAAAGGTCGTCGCGTTGGCGACGAACGTCTCCGGATACTGATAGATCGACCCGTGATTGGAGTCCGGATAGACGATCAGTTGCGCGTTCGGCAGATGCTGCTGGAGCGTGAACGAATGCCGCGTCGGAATGATGACGTCGTTGCTGCCCTGGACGATCAGGACAGGCTGCCGGATCTCTTTCAGATACTCCAATGCGCTAGCGTTCGGCACATGCCATTTGCCGATCGCCTCGCCCTGAGCGGCAATGGTTTGCTCACTCACTTGCGGATCGCGATCCTGACGACGCAGCTTGCGCTCGAGAAAGGCGAGCCCGGCCTTCTGGCTGGCTTCGGAAGGTCCGAAATGGACAGCCAGCCACAGATGTTCGGGCGGGTCGTAAGTGCCGGCGAAGATCTCAGCCGAGCGGCTTTCCGACATGTCCTGCGAACGATGCCCGGTGCCGACGAGAATGACCTTGCGGACGAGGTCGCCGCCCTGCAGGGCGATCTCCTGCGCCACGAAGCCACCAATCGAAATGCCGAGCACGTCGACCTGGGTCAGACCCAGCGCGCGAATGAACGCGATCGCATTGGCGCCCATCTGCTGGAACGTCGTCGGGGTCTCGCCCGAGGAACTGGCGACGCCGGCATTGTTGAACAGGATCACCTCGCGATCCTTTGCAAAACCATCGGTGACTGCCGGATCCCAGTGGTCCAGGGTGCCGGTGTAGTGCTGATTGAAGACAAGCGGCACACCGCCCTGCTTGCCGAACCGACGGTAGGCGAAACGGATGCCGTTGGCTTCGACGAATTGGGTCGGTGCTGTGTCGTGACTGATGCTGTTCATGGTTTAATCCTCTGTGCTCCGGCGAGCTGACCAGGAAGGTGACGGCCTGTCGGAATTGACGGTTTCTTGCTGCTACGGTGTCAATATAGAGGGCAGTGTCCCCGGGTACTAGCCAGGAAATGAGGTTATGATCTATCCCAGAACTGCATAGATAGAACGTAAAGCGCCCAGAGGAACAGGATGGACATCAACGCATTGCGGATTTTCTGCCGGGTCGCCCGACTGCAGAGTTTTTCAGCGGCCGCGCGCGAACTGTCGATCTCGCAATCGCAGGCCTCGCGCGCTGTTTCGGACATCGAGGCGGAGCTGGGCACGCTCCTGCTGGCGAGAACGACACGCGCCGTTATGCCGACGGAGGCAGGCGCCGACTATCTCATCCGTGTCGAGGCCGTGCTCGACCAGCTTGACGATGCCGGACAGAGTGTCAGGCAGGACGAACTTCGCGGAACGCTGCGCGTCGGAATGCCGACGAGTGCCGGCGTGCGCGAGATCATCCCGCGCCTTCCCGGCTTTGCCGAACGCCATCCGCTGCTGCGGATCGACGTCGTGCTCGGCGACCGTCGCCAGGACCTGGTGCGGGACGCAGTCGATGTCGCCATCCGGATCGGCACGCTGCCGGACTCCAATGCGACGGCGCGTCTGCTGACGACCTACCCACGGCTGATCGCCGCCTCTCCCGCCTATCTCGCCCGATACGGCACGCCCCTGTCACCGGACAGGCTCGTCGGTCACCGGATTGTCTATGGACCCGCGGCCACTGTCAGTACCGCCTGGACGTTCACACAAGACGGAATCACCACCCAGGTGCCGATAGAGCCCAACCTGTCGTTCAGCGACAACGAGGGCGCGGTGGCGGCTGCGAAGGCCGGCATGGGTATCACCTCGATCGGATACTGGGCCTGCCGCAGGGAGCTGGAGGAAGGTTCGATCGTGCCGATCCTCACCGACTGGTCGATGGTCAGCACCAACGTGCATGCTTATTTTCCCCTCGGTCGCGCGACGCGGACGGCGGCCCGCGCGTTCATCAATTTCCTGATGGACGAGTTCGGCGATAGCGTCGATGTCAAACGCGCGGGATCACTCAATGGACCATTGTCACCGGCGTGACGGTGCACCTCGACAAGGACGCGAGCATCGCCAGTCTGCGGAGGAAACCCATGTGGCTGACGTCGATCACCATGACGTCGGGCCGGCTGGTCGCCGAGTAGTCGGCGATCGCTTTTGTCCAATGGCCGAATACGCGCTTCCAGCGGTACGGCACGCCGGCGTCTTCGAGTATGGTGCGGGCGTCGATCAACGCCTGCAGCATGGTCCGCTTCTCGTGGCGAATCAGAGCGCTCCGTGTATGGAACGCCGCCGCGCGCCCGTGGTCGCCGGGCTCCAGAACTTCCAGCAATTCGACTTCGGTCACGCCACGCTCCAGATACATCAACGCAGCATAGCGAGCGGCTTCGACCGCACCGCGATGATCGAGGACTGGGATCAGCATTCGTATCATCAGAAACTCCGGCTCAATATTTTTATATTCCGAGCTTAGCTAAAGCTGCGTTAACGCCGCGTAAAAGTAATGGGTCAGTTCAACGACTGCGGGCAGGCCGGCGAAACCGGAGGAATGTCGACTGGCTTGTCCGACGGACCAATGGCGCGGCCTGGCGTGAAGCCGCTGCGACGCGAGTATTGGACCAAAGTCCAATTGTCTTGAAGAGACGCAAACTCCACTATTGACGTGGACCGGGAAAAATTCGAGGCGGAATGTGTTCGATACCGTCACGTCATGTTGCACCTTATGAACGACTTCGGCGATCAGCGTCGGATACTCGCGACTGCGCCGGTACGATCGCTCGAGCGGGCTCAGACCATCAAGCGTGGATGTTCAGACAACGGACGGGCAACGTGATCAACAACACGCTTCGCAAGACGACCCACGGCATCTCGACGTTCCTGGAAATGGAATCGGCGGGCGGATTGCTGCTCATGGCCGCAGCCGTACTCGCGCTGATCTTCAGCAATTCACCGCTTCGACACGCGTACGACGATCTCCTGAAGATTCCCGTGGAGGTGCGCTTTGGGACGTTCATTGTCGCAAAGCCGCTTCTACTGTGGATCAACGACGGTTTGATGGCTATCTTTTTCCTTCTGGTCGGACTGGAGGTCAAGCGCGAGGTTCTTGAAGGTGAACTATCCACTCCTGCGCAGATTGTCCTGCCCGTGGTTGCAGGCGTGGGCGGGATGGTCGTCCCCGCCCTCATCTATTTCCTTATCAATCGTGGGAATGGTGCGGCCTTGAATGGCTGGGCCATTCCCACGGCCACTGACATTGCATTTGCACTCGGCATTCTTTCGCTGCTCGGCAACCGGGTGCCGGTGTCGTTGAAAATATTCCTCACCGCCGTCGCGATCGCCGATGATCTGGGCGCGATCGTTATCATTGCGCTGTTCTATACAGTGGATCTTTCCCTCGCGATGCTGTTTCTGGCGGCTGTGGCCGTCGCGGTGCTGACCGCCTTGAATCTGCAGAACGTCACGCGCATTGCACCTTACGTCATTGTGGGCGTGATCCTGTGGGTTTTCGTTCTGAAGTCCGGTATTCACGCAACGCTTGCAGGCGTTGCGATTGCTTTTGCGGTGCCGCTGAAGACAAAGGACGCACAAAACCATGCTCCGCTGCACCAGCTTGAACATAGCCTCCACCCGTGGGTGGCCTTCGCCGTTTTGCCAATCTTTGCTTTTGCCAATGCCGGCGTCTCATTCGCTGGTGTGACGGTCACTGCGCTCGCAGAACCGCTGCCGCTCGGCATCGCCGCAGGTCTTTTCATCGGGAAGCTGGTCGGCGTCTGCGGGGGGAGCGCTGTGCTGATCCGGCTTGGCCTCGCCAGGCTTCCTGCGGGCTGCAACTGGCGTCAGTTCGTGGGCGTAGCCGCATTGTGCGGTGTCGGTTTCACCATGAGCCTGTTCATCGGCTCGCTCGCATTCGAAGGCCCGGAATTCTTTACCCCACTCCGCTTGGGCGTGATCGCGGGCTCGACGCTGTCGGGCGTGACCGGTTATCTGCTCCTCAGGTTTGCTTCGGCGGATTCCCGGACTATCCCGTCAGGCGTGGCGAGCTAGTCCGCTCCGGACGCGGAGAACAGCATCGTGAACCTCGACACGCTCGAAACGCTGATGACTGCTTCCCTGGTTCTTCTGCTTGGGCGGCGGATTCTCGCGAGTGTACGCATACTGCGGACTTACACGATCCCCGAGCCGGTGGTCGGCGGCCTGCTCGTCGCGTTGCTGGTTTTTGCGTTAGGCAGCACCTTGAAGATCGACGTGCGTTTCGACAGCGCGCTTCAGGTGCCGCTGATGCTCTCTTTCTTTGCCACCATCGGCCTTAACGCCGATCTGGCAAGCCTGAAGACCGGGGGGCGTTCGTTGTTTGTTTTTCTGGGTGCGGTGGTCGGCCTGCTCGTCATGCAGAATATGCTTGGCATCGGCCTCGCCTGGGCATTGGGGCAAGAGCGCATTCTCGGCCTGCTCGCGGCGTCGGTGACCCTCTCGGGCGGCCACGGCACCGGTGCAGCCTGGGCCAGGGTGTTCGCAGAGCGTCACGGCCTTCAGGCGGCGACGGAGATAGCCATTGCCTGCGCAACGTTCGGCTTGATACTGGGAGGATTGATAGGCGGCCCGGTCGCGCGTTTTCTCATCACACACTATGGCCTTGTTCCCCACCCGCAACGCGATGTGGCAGACACCAACACGACGGGTTTCGAGCAACCCAAAGCGGTTCGGCCGATCACGGCCGACGCCGTCATCGAAACGGTGGCGCTGATTGCCGTGTGTCTCGCTGTCGGCTCAGCGCTCGCATCGCGGTTGAATGGCACGGCGTTCGAGCTACCCACGTTCGTGTGTGTCCTGTTCGTCGGCGTCGTTCTGCGGAACGGGCTTGCCGTGAACGGCTGGTATCAGGTCTCCGAGCGCGCAGTATGGCTGATCGGCAATGTCAGCCTCGCACTTTTTCTTGCGATCGCGCTGATGAGCCTGCGGCTGGGGGACCTCGCCTCGCTTGCGTTGCCGCTTCTCGCCATCCTCGTCGTGCAGGCGATCGCCATGGCGGGCTATGCCATTTTCGTCACCTTCCGGGTCATGGGCCGCAACTATGACGCGGCGGTGCTAGCCGCCGGACATTGCGGCTTCGGCCTCGGGGCCACGCCAACCGCGATCGCAAACATGCAGGCCATCACCGAGCGGTTCGGCCCCTCCCATCTGTCCTTCCTGGTTGTGCCTATGGTGGGAGCGTTTTTTATCGACGTCGCGAATGCGATCGTCATCAAGCTGTTTCTGCTGCTGCCAATTTTTTGATTGATGAACTCGCCTGCCCGGAACCTAGTCCGCTATGTACCCCGTGTTCTTCGCGCCAGTCACGCAACGATCAGAACGCGCGTCCCAACATCAGTCCGCCCGACTCCACGTCGTTTCCGATCGCTACCCTGCAACGCAAAAGCTGCACGTGTGGCGAACCCATCTCAGCGGACACACGAAACGTAGCTCCGATACGAATCGTGCTTAACGCCCACTTTACCGTCACCCAGATTGACCACTTTGTGCAATCCCCTGCCGGCGAAGCTGTGCGACCAGTACACACTGCCCCCGCCCCATCCATAGAGACCCTCTGCATAACGCGAATCGCCTTTGGGCGCGATGATCGCGTATTGGCTTCCCTTAGCGGTGCTTTTAGCCGTGTTCGCATAAGCGAAGAGCGCCTTCAGCTCTTCGACCGTCGGTAGCCGCATACCACGGTTCGCACAATGGTAGCGAGCATCGTGATAGTCGTACCGCACAACCCGGGCGCCATTGAAAGGGTCCGGGGCACTCTGCTTCGCGCGCGCGATTTTTTTCTCCCACGAATAGGCCCTGGTGACGGGGCGGCTGAAGCAGACCCTGTGAGGGAACACGGTCGTGCCGCCGCCAGCCATCGGATACGTCCCCTCGGGCATGCAGATTTCGTCAGCGGCTGCCGGCGTGTCCGCCTGTGCGGGGACGGGCGAAAGACCCGAAAAAAGACTGGGCACCGCAATCAGCAATGCGCGAAGCAGCCTGAACCCCGGGCTTCGCCTCCCACTGCCGGAAAGCTCGAGTCCGGCATTCGAATGGCCGTGCCGGTAGCACAGGCCGCGGCGTGGCGTTGGCTTGACCTGTATGACAGGTACGGCATCGCTAGCAGGGTTCATGGCCTTCTCCTGATGCAGGCGAGAGGTTTCCCAGGGGCGGAGATCACGCCCCGAGCGAGTCACCCTGGTTCGAACATTAATGCGGCGGTCCGCCTGACCCATAGCGCTACCCCATCACCTGGAGCAGCGCAGACTCAGGGCGATGCCGCGGAGCGGATCGAGTGGGAGATATCGCGGCTAACCGTGGCGAAGGCCCGGCTGTAGGCGGCCACCACCGCATCGTAACCGGCGCCGGCAGAGGGCTCGCGCACGGTGCTGCGACCGCTGAGCGGCGCACGTTTGCCGGGCGGCGACACCGACCACAACGCATCCACCGTGACCGCGTCGCCGAGCGTGGCGTCAAAGCGCTGGACGTCGATCTGGACGCGCCAGGCCGCTGTCGTATCGCCCGCCATCTTGTAGGCAGACACGCGCGGGCTGTTCAGCTCCTGTGCAAGATCAGCCGCAACCACACGCGGAATCTGGCTCTTCAACGAGTCCGCCCAGCGGGCAAATTCGTTCATCGTCACCTGATTGGTGCCAGCGCGAACCACAATCTGCGGCCGGTCGACGAGTTCGGGCACGCTGACAGACCCGATCAGCACCGTAATCGGCCTCGCCAGGTCCGTACCTTCGCCCGGTGCCTCCGGACTCAGTGTGTAGAAGTCCGCCTTTGGCGACGCACAGCCAGCCAGCGCTACGATAGCCAGCGCGATTGCAAGGAGTATGGATAGGCGCATCACTTGTTGTCTCCCGGTTTGCCGCGAATCAGTGCCTCAGGATGGCGGTCCAGGTAATCCGCCAGTGTGCGGAACGCCGCCGCAGTGCGTGCAAGTTCGCGCATCGCATCAGTGGTGCCCTGCTGCAACTGCGAGTCGGGCTGCAACGCACCGTTCGCCGAGTCGAGGGTCGTCTGCGCAGCGGCGAGCGTGTCCCGGGCCTGCGGCACGACCTCGGTGCGCAACTCCTTGAGAAGCGTATCCGCATCCGCCAGCGTCTTTTGTGCGTCCTTGCCAAGGCCTTCGAATGGGATCTTGTTCAGCTTGGCCACGAGCCCGGTCACCGAATCCTGCAAGGACTGCAGTCCACCCGGCACGGTCGGAATTTCCGGCGGGTTCGCGCTCCAGTTCATTTCGGCTTTAGGCGCAGCGGGGAAAAAGTCGAGCGCAATATACAACTGCCCGGTCAACAGGTTGCCGGTTCGCAGCTGCGCACGCATGCCGTGCGCGACCAGCCATTCAGCCATCTGGCGGGCATTCGATCCGAGCCGGCCTCCGCGTCCGCCCGACTGATAACGCGAGGTGAAGCGCTCCGGATAAAAGCGTACTTCCACAGGGATGCTGAATCGTTTCGTGACTGGATCCAGGCGCGTATAGATTGCCGCCACCTCACCGACCACGATGCCGCGGAAATCGACCGGGGCGCCGACCGCCAACCCGCGCACCGAGTCGTTGAAATCGAACACATAGGTATCGACAATGCGATCGTGGCGCTTCATCGCTTCCGCACGATCATGGAAAAGCGGAAATGCGGTGCGAACGGCGGCCTCGGGCTGGCCAGTCGTCTCATCCGGTGTCTGGAACGCAAGGCCACCGATCAGGATCGCCACCACCGATTGCGTGTTGACCTTGACGCCGTCGGTACCCAGCGACACGTCGACGCCGCTTGCATGCCAGAACCGCGTATCGATTTGCACGTACTTGTCATAGGGCGCGTTGATGAAGACCCGCAGCGTCACTCCCTTTCCGTCCGCGTCGAGCGAATACGAGGTGATCTGCCCGACCTGCAGGCGTCTGAAGAAGACGGGAGAACCGATATCGAGCGAGCCCATATCCTCGCTCTTCAGCACGAACTCGCGCCCCGGTACGCCGCTGGCGAAAACCGGTGGTGACTCGAGTCCGACATAGTCGCGTCTCGACTTCGTCGAAGCACCCAGATCCATGCCGATGAACGAGCCGGACAGCAGCGTGCTGATGCCCGAAACCGTGCCCCCGGAAATGCGCGGCCGCACGACCCAGAAGCGCGTATCGTCGGCCAGCATGTTCGAGGCGTCCTTGACAAGCTCAGCGGTCGCGACGACGCTGCGATGGTCTTTCGACAAGGCCACGCTCCTGACTACGCCGACGTCCACATCCTTGAACTTGATCTTGGTCTTGCCGGCTTCGAGACCTTCGCCGGTCGCGAAGCTGATGGTGACCGTCGGCCCTTGCTCGAGGATTGCCTTCACGGCCAGCCAGCCACCAATCAGCACTGCAACGACCGGCACCAGCCAGACCGTCTGCACGCGCCAGTGCGAGCGGGACGTGGCGATGGCTTCGGGGACATCCGGCGACCCCGGCTCACCGGGAGGTTTAGCCATGATTGTGCTCCGTTGCGTCCCAGATCAGACGCGGGTCGAATGACATGGCGGCGAACATCGTCAGCACGACCACGGCGCCGAACGCGACGGCGGCCGGCCCAGCCTGGATGGTCGCCAGTGCATTGAACTGGACGAGTGCGACGAGAATGGTGATCACATAGATGTCGAGCATCGACCAGCGTCCGACGAGCTCAACCAGCCGATAGATACGCGTTCGCTGCTGCAGCAGCGCGACTGAGCGCCGCTGCGTCGAGACGACGAGGTACATGATCGCCATGATCTTGAGCATCGGAACAGCAATGCTCGCTATGAACACGATGACGGCGAGCGGCCAGGATCCGGAGGTCCAAAGGTAGACCACGCCGCTCAGAATCGTGTCCTTTTGCGCACCGAACAGCGAACTGGTATTCATGATGGGCAGCATGTTCGCCGGGATGTAAAGCACCATCGCAGCGATCAGGAACGCCCACGTGCGTGCATAGCTCGCCGGTTTGCGCGTGTGAAGATGCGAACCGCACCTCGGACATCTGGCGCTGTCCCCATGCCCGTCCGATTTCACGAGCAACCCGCAAGAGTGGCAGGTCATCAGGCCGCTAGCCATTGCCGTGCGTGCGGCCGGAGTCGCGAGTGGGTCCGAATCCAATGCGGCATTGTGGCGGTCGCCCATCCGCTGCCACAGCTCGTGCGGATCGAAGGCAGAGCCGGCGGCCGCAAGCAACAGCATGAGCGTTCCAAACGACCAGAGCGCCACACCCGGAACCACACTGGCGATATGCGCCAGCTTCACCAGCGCGACCAGAAAGCCGAGGATCAGGACCTCCGTCATCCCCCAAGGCTGCGCCAGGTGCATCAGGCGAAACACGACGTCGGCCCGATACGGCGTGCGGTGAAGCCGAAGCGGCACCAGCATGTACGCCATGCTGGTCATCTGCACCAGCGGCATCAGGAAAGTGGTCGCAAGCACGAGCCCTGCGATCGGCCACATGCCGTCCCTGTACAGCACGCGAACGGCACCGAGCAAGGTCGTCTCGACGAGATCGCCATTGACCGACAGACCGACGACCGGATACACATTGGCGATCACGAACAGCACGATCGAGGTCAGCGTGAACGCCAGCGCCCGGTCCAGGCTGTCCGCATGGTTGCGGTACAGCTCCGCGCGACAGCGGCAGCATCTCAGCACGCCCTCGCCTGCCAACGGCGCTTCCCGTTGCAGCAGATCGCATTCGTGGCAGGCGATGAGGCGCTCGGTGGTCATCGCGACTGCTCCGTCGCCGCTTCATTCTTTCCCTGCGCGGCGGCGCCCTGTTGCATAACAGGGCCCGTCATGTCCTCGGCCTGTACGACCCACCCGCCACCCATTGCCTTGTAGAGACCAATCAGCGAGTTGAACACCACGCCATTGGTTTGCGTGTAGCTGAGTTGCGCGTTGAAGAGGCTGCGCTCCGCGTCCAGCACTTCGATGTAGCTGGTATAACCCCCCTCGTAACGCAGCCGCGCAAGCCGTGAATACGTACGCAACGCATCCACCTGACGCCCTTGCACGACAAGCTGCTCGCGTGACTTTTGCAGCGCGACCAGCGCATCGTCGACTTCCTGAAATGCTATCTGGATCGACTGCTGATACTGGATCAACGCCTGTTGCTGCTGCGCTTCGGCCTGCCTGACCTGGCCGCTGATACTGCCCGCGGTAAAGATCGGCACCGTCAGCGAGCCGGCATACGACCAGACGCGAGCGGGACCGGTGAACAGTTTCGAGAACTGCCCGCTGACCGATCCAAACAGTCCGGTCAGCGATATGGACGGAAAGTAGAGCGCTCGCGCGGCGCCGATCAATGCATTCGCGGCGATCAGGTTCTGCTCGGCCTGCAAGAGATCGGGGCGCCGCTCGAGCAGATCCGACGGCAACCCGGCGGGCACAGCCGGAACCGCCAGCTCGCTCAGCCCGCTGCCGCGCGGGATCGGCCCCGGATTGCGGCCGAGCAGCACGGAGAGCGCGTCCTCCTGCTGGGCGATCTGCGTCTCGATCTGCGGAATCGTCGCAAGAGACGCCTCATATTCCGACTGGCTTTGTGCGAGTTCCATCTGCGAGACGTCGCCGCCTGAGAAGCGTGCCTCGAAGACTTTCACCGAGCCCGCGCGGCTGTCTGTCGTCGCCTTGGCGATCGCCAGTTGCGCATCGAGATCGCGCAAATTGATGTACGCGGTAGCCACCGAGGCGACCAGCGACAGGATCGTCGCGCGGCGGCCCTCCTCGCTCGCCAGCAGGCTCGCGCGCGCCGATTCGGTCTCGCGGCGCACCCGGCCGAACAGATCGATTTCCCACGCGGCCGTCAACGGCGCCTGGAATTCATTGAACACCGGCCCGACGCCGGGCAGCAACGGCGTGGGACCGGCCTGCGAAGCACGCTGGCGAGAAGCGTCGAAGCCGGCGCTGAGTTGCGGAAAGAGGGCCGAGCGGGTCGTGACGAACTGCCCGAGGAACTGGTCGACGCGAGCAGCAGCGATCTTCACATCCTTGTTGTCCGCAAGCGCGGCCAGAATCAGATCATTCAACACCGGATCCTGAAACTGCTCCCACCAGCGCGCATTGGCGATGTCGGCCGCTTCGCTGGTTGCGAAACGATAGGTTGCGGGCGTCGCCACGTTTGGCCGAACATAGTCGGGGCCGAGCAGGCAGCCGCCCAGCGCCAGCACTGAGGGCAGTGCTGGCCCGAGACGCAGCAGGGTCGACAGGCCGCGCATGTCAATCATCCTCGTGCCGCGCGGACGGCTTGATCGAAGCGCCGCCCGGGCCCGGGTTCACAACCGGCGCCGGCTCCTGCCCCCCTGCTCCGCTGCTTGCGCCAGGTGTCTTCGTGCCGCCCATCTTCTCCGAAATCGACTCCAGCACGTAGAAGAACATCGGGATGAAGAACACAGCGATCACCGTCGCGCCGAGCATTCCGCCGATCACACCCGTGCCGATCGAATGCCGGCTGTTCGCCGACGCGCCGAGCGCGATGGCAAGCGGAACGCAGCCGAGAATGAACGAAAACGATGTCATCATGATCGGGCGCAGCCGCTCGCTCGCCGCCATGACGGCGGAGTCGTGCACCGATTTCCCCGCCTCGCGGTTCAGCACTGCAAACTCGAAAATCAGGATCGCGTTCTTTGCTGCCAGTGCGATCAGCATCGTCAGCCCGATCTGAAAGTAGACATCGTTCTGGAGGCCGCGCAGCAGGATGGCGAGCAGCGCGCCGAATAGCGCGAAAGGCACTGCCAGCAGCACGCCAAATGGCAAGCTCCACTTCTCGTACTGCGCGGCAAGGATCAGGAACACCATCACCAGACCGAACGCGAACACCAGTCCTGAGGTACCGCCGGCCTGTTTTGCTTCGTAGGCCTCGCCGCTCCACCCCACGCCGTAGTCGGCAGGCAACACCTGCGCGGCGACTTCATCGAGCGCGGCGATCACCTGCCCCGAGCTGTAGCCGGGCGCCGCATTAGCCGTGACCTTCACCGCGGGGAAATTGTTGAAGCGGGTCATGAGGTCCGGTCCGGTGACGTACTTCGACGTCACGACTGCCTTGAGCGGCACCATGCTGCCGGTCTTGCTGCGCACGAAGATCTGCCCGAGATCCTGTGGGGCCAGCCGGTACGAGGGCTCAGCCTGCAGGATGACCTGCCACAGCCGGCTCGAACGGTTGAACTGCGACACGTACAGCGAGCCGAACATCGTCTGCATCGCGCTATACACTTCGTCGATCGGCACATCCAGCGTCTCCGACCGGTCGCGGTCCACGTCGACCAGCAATTGCCGGGACGACGCATTGAAGGTCGACGTCACGCGCGCCAGTTCGGGCCGAGCTTTGGCCTTTGCGACAAAGTCGTCCACGACCTGAGCCAGCTGCGCGATGGTGGCGTCGCCCTGGGCCTGAATCCACATCTCCGTACCGCCGGTGGTTCCCAGTCCCGGAATGGACGGCGGGTTGACCGGCAGGATGATGCCCTCCTTCACTTTCGAGAGGTTGTCGTACGCATCGATCAGCACGGCCCGCGCATTCTGCGTCTTGATGTTGGCAAACCTGTAGCGTTCATCGAAGCTCTTGAAGCCGATGAAAAACGCGCCTGCGTTGTTCTTGTTCTGGCTGTCGAGCAGGCTGAACCCGTCGACGATCGTCACGCTGCTCACCGCGGGCTGCTTCATGAAGTAATCGGTGACCTGCTGCGAAACCGCGCCGGTCCGATCGAGACTCGCGGCGTCCGGCATGATGACCGCACCCAGCAGATAACCCTGGTCCTCCGGCGGCAGGAACGACGTGGGGATGGTCCTCATCATGACGACCGCGAGCGCGATCATTCCGGCAAACAGCATGAGCGCGACCGCGAAACGTTTGATCACATGTTTCACCAGATTCGAATAGCCGGTCGTGAGCCTCGCGAACGCGTTATCGAACCACCTGAAAAAGCCACGCTTTTCATGGTGCACCGGTTTGAGCAGCAATGCGGCGAGCGCTGGCGACAGCGTGAGCGCGACGATGGTGGAGAACACCACTGAAATCGCAATCGTGATGGCGAACTGCTTGTACAACTGGCCGGTAATCCCACCGAGAAATGCCACTGGCACGAAAACCGCGCACAGGACGAGCGTAATCGCCACGATCGGACCAGAGATTTCATCCATCGCCCGTTTCGCCGCGTCCCTCGGACTCAGCTTGTGCACGTTCATGTTTCGTTCGACGATTTCAATCACGACAATGGCATCGTCGACCACGATGCCGATTGCCAGCACCATGCCGAACAGCGTCAGCATGTTGATCGAGAAACCCATCGCCAGCATTCCCATGAAGGTGCCGACAATCGATACCGGCACCGCGAGCACTGGAATCACGGTGGCGCGCAGGCTCTGCAGAAATACGAACACGACGATCACGACGAGCAGGAGCGCTTCAAAAAACGTCTTGACGACGTCGGAGATGGACGCACGGGTGAAGTCGGTCGTATCCATAGCAATGCTGTAGTCGATGCCTTCGGGGAACGACCTCTTCATTCTGGCGAGCGTCGCGTGCACCTGCTTGGATACGTCAAGCGCGTTGGCGCCGGGCTGCTGGTAAACCGCAATGACCGTCGCCGGCTTGCCCTGGTACTTGCTGCGGATCGAGTAATCCTTCTGGCCGAGTTCTGCGCGGCCAATGTCCTTGAGCCGCACGATCGCCGCGGCACCGCTCGCCGCGCGGATAATGATGTTTTCAAACTCCGCCGGATCGCTCAGCCGACCGGTGGTGGTGATCGCAAACGACTGCTCGACCGGCGTACCCGTTGGCGACTGCCCGAGGCGGCCGACGGCGAACTGCTGGTTCTGGTTGGCCACCGCTCTTTGCACGTCCCCCGCCGTGATGCTGAGTTGTGCCATACGATCGGGTTTCAGCCAGATCCGCATTGCGTAGTCGGGCGTGCCGAAAATACTCGACTGGTTGGCACCGGGAATGCGCTTGAGCGCATCGAGCACATAAACGTTCGCGTAGTTCGCGATATAGGTAGCGTCGTAGCGGTCGCTCGGCGAGTAGATGGCGATAACCATCATGAACGCCGACGACTTCTTCTGAACCTGGATGCCCTGCGACTGCACCGACGAAGGCAGTTGCGCCAACGCGAGGTTCACGCGGTTCTGCACATCGACCTGCGCAAGATCGGGGTTGGTGCCGATCTGGAAGAAGGCGTTGATCGTCATATTGCCCGTCGATGAACTCGACGAGTTCATATAGATCATGTTGTCCGCGCCGTTGACCTGCTGCTCGATCGGTGCGGCCACATTGTTCGCGACCACGTCGGCGCTCGCACCCGGGTAAGTGGCGGCAATCGTGATCTGCGGCGGCGTGATGTCGGGGTACTGCGCGATGGGCAGCGCCAGCATCGCGACCACACCCCCGAGCGTGATGACGATCGAGACGACGGAAGCGAAGATCGGCCGGTCAATGCAGAAATGGGAAATGTTCATTTCGCGCGCCCGATTACTTGCTCATGACCCGTTCGGACTCGCGCGCGGCGAGATGCTGCGCTTCGCTCTGCGATGCACCGGCATCCGCATCCGGACTGGGCGTGCCGGTGATCTTCAGCGGCGCGTCCGCGATGACCCGGATGGCGCCATCGACGACGACGCGCTCCCCTGGCTTGAGCCCTTCGGTGATGAACCAGTCGTCACCGTGCCATTCGCCGACTTCGACCACGCGTTGATGCGCTTTCGAGTCGTTGTCGACCACCCACACGAAGTGGCTCTTCGCGCCTTGCAAGACCGCGCGCTGCGGCACCAGGATCGCATTTGGACGCACGGCGCCCGAGACCCGCGCACGGACGAACTGCCCTGGGCGGAGACTGCCGTCAGGATTCGCAAACGAAGCCCGCACGAGAAACGTGCCGGTTTCCGTGCTGAAGGCGGGGTTGGTGAAGTTGATGTGGCCGCGTGCAGGAAACACCGTGCCGTCGGCCAGCAAAACGGTGACCTCGAAATCGTTGCTGGCGGGAAACATGAGTTGCTTTTTCCCAATCTGGTCACGATAGCGGAGCAACTCATTTTCGGAGATGCTGAAGTTGACCCACATCGGATCGAGCTGGTAGACGTAGGTGAGCAAACCCGACGCGGCGGCGGTCACATAGCTGCCGTCCTGCTGCCTCGCAAAGCTGGACAACCCGGCGAGCGGAGATTTGATCGTGGTATAGCCAAGGTTGAGCTGCGCGGTCTGCACCTGGCCCTGAGCGGCGATCACCGCGGCCTCGGCCTGCTTTTCATTGCCGGTCGCGTCGTCGAGATCCTTCTTGCTCAGCGCGTTTTGCGCGGCCAGCGGGATCACCCGTGCGAGGTTTGCCCTCGTGACGCCGAGCCTGGCCTGCTGCTGCGCAAGCTCGCCCTTTGCGGTTTGCAGTGCGGCCTCGAATGGTTTGGGGTCCATAATAAATAGGGTCTGCCCGGCACGGACCAACTGGCCTTCGGTATAGACGCGCTTGTCGAGAAAGCCGTCGACGCGCGCGCGGATCTCGACTTCACGCGAACTCTGCGTTTGTGCGGTAAATTCGAAATCGACCGGTGTATCACGCTGCGTGATTCGCTCCACTGTGACCTCGATCGGTCCTGCTGTGGGTAGCGTGGGCGCTTTGTGACAGGCAGCGCACAGCGCAAGCGCGGCGAGCGCGGCAGAGGCGGGAAGTAGGCGGTTCCTGCTCATGGATGTCTCCCCGTCCCGATCGATGTCTACTGAACCGTGTAGCCCCGGCCGGTCATGCACGCCGACACCGCACGGTTGAAGGTCACCATCTGTTGAGACGTCTGCTGTTGAGCCGCTTGCTGCTGTTGCCCCGCACCCTGGTTGGCCCGACGCTGACGTATGCCGCCGCCCGCCCCCCCAGTGGCTGCTCCAATCGCCGCGCCCTTTCCGGCGTTACCCGCGATGGCCCCCACCGCTGCGCCCACAGCGGCGCCACCAGCTGCGCCCTTGACCGCCCCGCCTTGCTTCGGCGCAGCGCCCGGCTGACCGGATTGCTGTGCGATCGCAACCGGATCCACGCCGGTCGTCTGCTTCGCCCACAACTGGCATTCGGCGGTGTCCGTGTTCTGCTTCTGCGCGCTTTGCCCTTTCGCCGGATAGATGATCGGCTGCTGCGCGGCGGCCTCGAATGTCAGCACCGTCACCACCAGACCCGCTGCGACTCGCTGTATTCGTTGCATGGCTTGAGGCCCTCCCTGTTCCACGGCCGACCTGCTTGCTGACTATTGGCGGTCAATATCTGCGCCATGCTTGAACGACTTCCGGGCTCACCCGCACAGGTTGGTGGTCGCGCTGCCGGTGCGGCGTGCTTGACCGGGGCGAAGTGTGTGCGAGCATCGGTGACGATGACTGCGCGGGGAGATTGCGCACTTCACTGATCAAACTTGACGATCCTCTGCCCCTGGACGCCGAGACCGGCCATCAAACCCTGCTGGCCAAAAATGAACGCATAGACATCTGATTGCAATGTCGACGTTGTCAGTGATTTGGCCATCGCCGCGTCCACTACGACTACGCTCGGTCCCACACCCACGGACAGTCCGGTGCCACTCGTGAGGTCGGCGAGCGCCGCGTCGGTCATAAAGAACATGGCCTCCGAAAAGGTTTGTGCCCCTGCCTGCAATCCGTAAGAAACGCCGCGCGCTCTGTAATAACCTATGACGCTGCCATCCGGCCTGAATGCCACGCCCATTCCGCCTTGCGCACCGACTAGCAAGCCAGCCTTGACGATGCTCGGAAACACGACGACGGCTTTTGCCTGGTTCTGCAGATCTTTCGCCTTCGGCGTGTTGTCGAATAGTTGCTGCAGAGCCTGACGTGCTTGCGCGTCTAATTGGGGGTCTCCACCATTGGCAACTGTCGGGTTCGTCGAGCACGCCACGGCAAACAGAAAGAGGGGAACCGAGAGAATCAGCCGAAGGTACTGGATCATGATGCGTACTCCATTCAGAAATGACACCACGGTATGCAATCTGTTTGCGCCCGACTTCTTCTCAACACAGTGAATAGTGGTGTTTGGGTCCCGTGAAAACAATTGGACTTTGGTCCAATACCGTGTCGGCCGCCCCGATGCACCGGTCAGGGCGCCCGCCCACCTTCCAGAGCAGCGCGCACCGTCCTGATAAACAGATCGTCGTTGAACGGTTTGCGCAGATAGGCGACCGCGCCGGCCGCAAGTGCCTGCTCGCGTACGCCAATGTCGTCATGGGCCGTGATGAAAATGACAGGGATGCCACTGCCGGCCAGACGCTGCTGGACTTCCAGCCCGTTCAGCCCGGGCATCTGCACATCGAGAATCACGCAGTCGGGGTGATAGGACGGCACGGACGACAGAACCTCAAGGAACGCGTCGCCGCTTGCGAATGTTTCGGCGGCAATTCCGATTGACCGCAACAGTCTTCTGATCGCGCGGCTCACCGAATCATCGTCATCCACGACGACAACGAATGAGTTGAGTTGTCCCATTGTGAGTTGCCCGGTATCAGGGGAATGCACGGGCGAGCGCACCCCCATACGACAGCGTACGAGCCAGACAGGTTTGCCGCTATTGGACCTTGGTCCCGGGTGGACACCCGAGGAGCGATTAGCGCGCCGGCCCGGACTGCCGCTCGCGCGCGACTGTCGCCACCTCGCGCGATGCGTGGGTATCGGCCGTCCCCGCGAGACCGGCCTTGTCGACGACGCGTACCAGCTCCGCGAGCGACGTCACTTCCATCTTCGCCATCACGCGCGCACGATGAGCCTTGATCGTTTTTTCGCCAGTACCCAGATCATCGGCGACCTGCTTGTTCAGACGACCGGTCACGACGAGCGCCATGACCTCCCGCTCGCGAGGTGTGAGCCGTCCGAGACGCACACGGATTGCATTCAGTTCGCGATGGGCCGAGTACGTGTGCGCCAGCCGCTCGAAGGCCTGTCCGATCGCATCCAGCAGATCGGTATCACGCACCGGTTTTGGCAGGAAGTCGGTCGCGCCCGCCTTCATTGCTCTCACGGTCATCGGGATGTCCCCATAGCCGCTGATAAAAATGATCGGCAAGGCTGCGTGGAGTTCGCGCTGCAGTTCCAGACCGCTCAGGTCCGGCAATTGAATATCGAGTACCAGGCATGCAGGGCAGGTATCAGCGCGCATCCTGTCGAGGAATGCGTGTGCCGAGCCGAATGTCTCTATCCGATAGCCGGCGGACTGAATCAGGCGCGCCAGCGCACGGCGCACGGAATCGTCGTCGTCGACGACGAACACGAGTGAATCAGAATCTGTCATGGGCAGTATCGCAACTCGTCGTGCACCGTCGCAGTCGTATCATCTGCGGGCAGGGTGACGTAGAACGTCGCGCCTCGATCGATGTTGTTTTCGGCCCAGAGTCGCCCACGGTGCATGTCGATGATGGAGCGGCTAATCGACAATCCCAAACCGAGTCCCTGGGGTTTTGACGTATAGAACGGTTTGAAAATCTTGGCGAGTTTGTCGGAGGTCAATCCGGGTCCACGATCGCGAACAGCGATGCAGACCATGCCAATATTCTCGGGCCGCAGCGTGAGCGCAACCACACGATCAAGTGGCGGTAGATTGCTCATCGCATCGAATGCATTAAGCAGAAGATTCAGAAAGACCTGCTGCAGTTGCACCCTGTCGCCACGCACGGGTGGCAGATCGCCGTCGATGTCGAGTGTCACGCTCATTCCGCGCACAATCGCGTCGCTGTGCACCAGAAGGATGACATCACGGACCACGCCTGGGAGGTGAAGCGGGGCGACATCCAGATCGCCTTTCTTGACGACTGCACGAATGCGCCGGATCACTTCGCTTGCGCGGAAGTCATCCTGAACGATGTCATTCAGAATCTCCCGGACCTCACCCAGATCGATTGGATCGTTGGCCATGAACCGCTGCGCGGCCTGCACGTTGCTCAGTATTGCGGTAAGCGGCTGATTCAACTCATGGGCCAGTGATGAGGCCAGCTGGCCCATGGTGGACACGCGCGTCAGATGCGCAACTTCCTGACGGTTGCGGTGTAACTCATAACGATCTGTCCGGTCGATGATGAAAGCGAGCGTTACGTTATTGTCGTCAAAGCGAAATGCACTCAACCCCACTTCCACGGGAAACTCCGTGCCGTCCTTGCGCCGCGCGAACAATTCGCGCGAAGGCGTCTCGCCGCGGGATTGCCGTAACGCGGGCGCTTCTGCAACAGAGGGGGCGTTGCAGTCGAAAAGAAGGTCAGGCACCAGCATTTTGACCGGTTGCCCGATCATTTCCTCGCATTCATAGCCCAGCAACTTCGCAGTTTGCGGGTTGACCATCATGATTGAGCCATGCTCGCGCAGGATCAGAATCGCGAACGGCAATAGCGCCAGTGCGTCGCGAAAGTAACGCTCACCACGCCGCAATTCGACAGTAAAGGGCTGAGCTGCCGCGACGTCGCCCGGTGGTCCATCACCCACATAAGGCTCGCGCTCAACGACTCTCGTGGAAGCCAACGTACGGAATCGCTCTGTCATAGGATGTCTGGCGGTCGGCGCCTCCTGACTGGCTTCTTCCGGCACGCCTGAAGCTTCCGCTATGCCTGGGTTCTCCGCGCATGTCTCGCGCGTGTCTCGGGACCAACCCGCTTTCGCCAGCGAGTGGATGGAACGGGTTTCTCTCACCATGTCCGATGAGCGCGCCCGCATCTCACGCAGGCCGAGCATGACGCACGCGGCGCAACGCGCCAGGAGACGTGGCGGTTTATGCCTGGCGATCGATGTGGTCGTCCGCCGACGTAACGCGAGCACCGTCAGCAACCACGAAATGGCGAGCGTTTCCAGCACGACGGTGACGGGTATGACAATGCTCATGGCCGAACTGCCTCTCAAAGGTCGGCACCGCGAGATGGGCTGACCAGAACTCGCTTTGGACTCCAGATAAAGGCAAAGCCTCTTGACCTTGAAAATGGTCGTCGCCGCTCAATGTGACAGGCCGGCCGGAGACTCAGGCTCGCGATCCGCTTTTAAGTCCGCGTTCCAAGCCTGCGTCATGGGCAAACTTCCGAGTCGTCATCTTTATTGTGTGCTGCTTGTCCGGCGCATTGCTGGCGTGGCAGATGGCGGGGCTGGATCTGGGCACCTTCCGCCGAACGAAAATGCCAGTAACAATTTCCTAAACGGGATAAGGTCGGACGGCAAATTAATCCTAGTCCGCAACGAAAGAATAGTAAATGACGGGCACGTACATTCTTTTCCCTGTCCAGCCGATCTCATCGAAGTAATATTGGCCGCGCACATGCTGTGAGATCTCACACTTGGCCTCGGCACGGTCGTGCACGACTACGACGCTCAATGAAGGGCGCAGTCGCATAAAAGCCGATGATCTGTCGGCGGTCTGTTATCGACGGGATTCGCTGCGCGCGAGAAAAGCAGGAGCACATCAGCACCCGAAAACGGCGCGCAGCTTCATGATTAAATTGCACCCCTGACTATTAGCGGTCCGATAGCATCTCCTGCCACTCGGGCTTTTATATACGCCCTTACCGTTGTAGGTCCTGACCTCTTCGCCCCTGCTCGTTGAAGTCGTTGCGACGCCGTTCTGATTCTTTTGTACGTTCCACCCTGCACGAATCAGAGACGAACGCCACGACAATGCCCCGCTGGTTCAATCACTGTTCGTGCCTGAATGCGTGGCCAGACCGCGCAACGCTCCGTCGAGCGAGCGGCTCCTTGTCAGGAATGGCGAGCGTTGCAGCAGAGGCTATCGCACCCTCTCAACGGGGTTTTGCGCGCCAGCGTCGCTCATTCACCTCATCAGCAACGCGGCCAACCCGCCTGATAGCCCGGCGTTGGGCTTGGGCGGCAACTTCGCGAAACTGCCGGCTTTCGCGCGCGCGGTGGCGAGCCGCGTCAATGCCTGCGCCTGACATACTCCGCTCGATACCCCGTCGAGCACCGGGACCGGCAGCCGGTCCGCCACGCTGCGCGCCAATCCGGCTAGCGGCGCACCCGCCAGAATCAGCACGTCGGCACCATCTTCCTCCACTGCCCGATGACTCAATTCGATCAGATGCTCCCCGTGATCTTCCTGGACCATACCGGGATCGCGAAGCGGCCGGTCGAGATGGCGGATGCCGGCCAGTCGGCCGAGCATGCCGTAACGGTCCACACATTCCCGATAC
Source organism: Paraburkholderia sp. PREW-6R (assembly GCF_039621805.1). NCBI lineage: Bacteria > Pseudomonadati > Pseudomonadota > Betaproteobacteria > Burkholderiales > Burkholderiaceae > Paraburkholderia > Paraburkholderia sp. PREW-6R. Next base: position 970,285 of record NZ_CP155075.1, read on the forward strand.
CAGGCGGTGATTCGCCGCGAAATCGCAATGATGCCGATCCGCTGACCGAGTTGCGCGGCGGTCATCAGCGCCGCTTCGGTCATGCCGACGACCGGCACATCGAGCACTTCGCGCAATTCGAGCAGGCCCGGGTCGCCGAACGCCGCGACCAGCAGCGCGTCGTAGGCGCCCTTGCGCTCGCCGGCGATGTGCGCAACCGCGTGCGCGCCCAACAGCGCCTCGAAACGGGTCTCGATGTAGGCGACACCGCTCGCCGCCGTCGCCATCTCGATCTGTGTATCGGCTAACGCGACGCGGCGCGCTTCGGCTTCAATCAGGTGCGTGACGCTCGACGAGATGTTCGGGTTGACGATCAGTAGTTTCATCACGGTTCCGGTCGGGGGTCTCAATTGCTGCGTTTTAAAGCGAGGCGATGCGCGTTCATCCGAAGATCGCGTTCAGATCGACCTCGGTGTCTTCAGGCAAGGAGAGATCCAGCGTCGCCTCGATGTGATCGAGGTGACCCACCGCTGCCGCGATCGCCGCCTCCAGTTCACCCCTTTCCATGAGCCCCACGATTTCCGTGTGCTCGTGATTGGGACAAGCCGGAACATTCGGCGAATCGAACAGCAGGATGATGAGACAGGTCAGCGACGCAAGTTCGCGCATCAGCTTGGTGAGCGGCGGGCTTGCCACCATTTCGGCGATCAGCAAATGAAACTCACCCGACAGGCGAATCACCGCATGCTTGTCGCCTTTCTCGCGCGCCGCGCGCTCCTTGGCGACATGCGCGTGAAGGCGCCGGAAATCCTCAGCGCTGCCGCGTTCAACCAGGCTGCGGATCAGCGCGGGCTCCAGAATTCGCCGCGCCTGGAAGATATGGCGCGCGTCCTGCACGGACGGACTGGCGATGTACGCGCCGCGATTCGGGATCGTAGTGACGATGCCTTCATGCGTGAGCCGCGCCAGCACCTTGCGGATGCGCGTGCGGTTCACCTTGAACACGCTGGCAAGCTTCTCCTCGACGAGCTTGGTGCCCGGAATCAGCCGGTGCTCCATGACAGCCATGAGGATGCGCTCGTAGATCGGATCGGAGTGGCTTTCCGCTTCCAGGATCTGCGCGGCGGGCCGCGCCTTACCCGAGCGTGGGGAGAGTTTCTCAGTTAACACACTGGCTTCCTCGAATGACCAACGGCGGTTTTGTGTCAATGCCATTCTAGATTGTGACAAAGAGAAATGGAATTGTTTGATTCCGCACCATCAGCGGACGCCGGCACCGCCAACGAACTCGTCAGGCACTCAATCAGTGCCGGCCGAACAGACGCGTAGCCACTCGTGCATTCATCCGCCACCGGGACGACAAACTGGGCCAATTCCACAGCATGGCCCACATTCGCCGTCACACATGGCCTCGGGCGTTCTGCAGCAGCGTCGTTCAACGTTCCCCGCAGCCGGCTTATAAAAATGGCACAGCAGTTGCTTTGTTTGTCACAAACCATTTTTATTTTGTGACAAAACCGGAGTGCCTCTGATGCAATTTGTCCGACCGTCTCTCGCTGCCCTGAAGCGCGCTGCCCGCGTGTTGCTCGCACCCATCATGGTTGCCACCGCGTTAGCGCCGGCGGTCGGCCTCGCCAAGGAGGCCGAGCCGATCAATCTTGGCTACGCCAAATGCGCGCACTGTACGCCCTTGTCTTTGACCCCGCAGTACGCCACCGGCGTCAAACTCACGGCGACCTCGTTCAACACAGGCAACGACGTGCTCACTGCGCTGCTCTCGAAGAGCATCGATGTCGCGCAGGTCACCTATCTGCACTATGTCACCGCGCTCGACAAGGGCTTCAAGGTGGTCGGCATCTCCGGCCAGATCAATGGCGGCTCGCAGGTGCTGGTCGCCAACGATCTGCCGGTGCAACCGGGCGACTGGGACGGCCTGAAGAAACTCATCATGCAATACAAGAAAGACGGCAAGCCGTTTCGCGTCGCCGCGTCGCGCGGCAACGCGCAGGACATTCACATGCGCGGCGCGTTTCTCACGCACGGCATCGACATCAACAAGGATGTGCAGTTCGTCAACATTCCGAACCCTTCGGACCACGTACAGGCGCTACGCCGTGGCGAAGTCGAGCTGATCACGTCGGTCGAGCCGTTCGCCACGCAAATCCGCGAGGTCAAGGCGGCCAAATTCTTTGCGTTTCCGTACGACCAGGCAGCCGGCAAGCTGACCAATCTCATCGTCACGCGCCCGGATGTGATCGAGAGCAATCCGCAAGGCGTGCTGGAAACCGTGCGCGCGATCGTTAAGGTGGACGACTTGATGGCCGCCAACAAACCGCTTTTCGTCGACACGATCCAGAAGGTGACGGGGCTCGACAAGACCATCGCTGCCGGGGCGGTCGACAATCTGTATCCGGACTACAAGATGTACCGCGCGTCCGCCGTGTCGATTGCGAAGATGATGCACGACTTGAGGTACGTGAACTCGGATGTCAGCGATGCCGTACAGAAAAATCTCGACTACAGCTTCCTCGAGAAGGTGACCGGCAAACCCAAGACCGAACTCGGTTACTGAGCGGAAACCGCATCATGTCATCCCTGTTGCCCTCAAGTTTTTATAAGCGGATCGAGCGTGGCATCGTGCCGGTGCTGCTGCTGGCCGGTTGGGAGGTGTTTTCCCGCTCAGGCATCCTGCCCGCCGCGTTGCTACCGGCACCGTCGCAAGTCGTGCTCGCGTGGGCCGACTGGATTTTCAGCACAGACGGCAACACGCAGACTTACTCCGGCCGCTGGCTATTCGATATCGCGGCCAGTTCCGCTCGCGTGTTCGCGGGCTTTGCCATAGCCACGGTGCTCGGCGTCGCCATCGGCATGGCGATCGGCTGGTCGCGCTCGATCGAATCGCTGGTCGAGCCGACGTTGCAAACGCTGCGCCCGGTGCCCCCTGTCTCGTGGATCCCGCTCGCGATCATCTGGTTCGGCATCGCCAACAAACCGGCGATCTTCCTGGTTTTCATGGGATCGTTCTTTCCGGTGCTGCTCAGTACCATTCACGGCGTCAAAACGTGCGACCGCAATCTGCTGCGCGCCGGTGCGATGACCGGAGGCACGTCGTCGATGTTGTTGCGTCACATCGTCTTTCCCGCCGCCTTGCCGAGCATCTTCTCGGGATTGCGCATCGCAATCGGTTCCGCATGGATGCTGACCGTCACGGCCGAGATGGTCGCGGTAAAAAGCGGTGTCGGCTATGTGTTGTGGGATTCGTACTATTTCCTGCGCTATGACATCGTGATTGCGTCGATGGTCAGCATTGGTCTGCTCGGGTTCCTGAGCGACTACGTGATCAAGCGCATCGGCGGGCGCATTCTGCGCTGGCAACGCGGTTCCACTCTGCAAGCAAGGGAAGGTTGACAGCATGGCCCTCATTACGATCGACAACGTCTCCCGCCGGTTCAAAGACACCAGGCGCAAGCAGGCGGTCACCGCGCTCGACAACGTGAGCCTCAAGGTCGAGCGCAACGAATTCCTGTGTCTGCTCGGCCCGAGCGGCTGTGGCAAGTCCACGCTGCTGAACATGATCGCCGGTTTCGACAGGCCTTCGTCGGGCACGGTGAGTGTCGGTGGCTCGGTCGTCACCGAACCGGGCGCGGATCGCGGCGTGGTGTTCCAGCAGGCCAACCTGATGCCGTGGCTGCCGGTGTGGGAAAACGTCGCGTTCCATCTGAAGATGCGCAACGTCGCCAAGGCGGACCGCCGCGAACGCGCGCAGCGCTACATCGAGATGGTGGGTCTCAAGGGTTTCGAAAATCACTTCCCGAGCGAACTCTCCGGCGGCATGAACCAACGCGTGGGAATAGCGCGCGCATTGCTGATGAACCCGGAGGTGATTCTGATGGACGAGCCGTTTGGCGCGCTCGACGAGCAGACCAGGATGGACATGCACACGGAGCTGATCCGCATCTGGCGCGAGAGCCGCAGCACGATCGTGTTCGTCACGCACGGGATCGACGAATCGCTCGCGTTGGGGACGCATGTCGCGGTAATGTCGGCGCGTCCGGGCCGCATTCGCGAATTGCTGCCGGTCGAACTCGACCGCCCGCGCGATTCGACCAGCGCCGAATTCAACGACTACAAACGCCACATCCTTTCGCTGCTGCGCCCGGAAGCGGTGCCGGAGCCTGCCTGAGATGACCACGTTCATCACCGGCAGCAGCGGCTTCATCGGTCTCGCGCTTGCCGAGCGCCTGCTCGCCAGCGGCGAAACCGTGATCGGCTTCGATCGCAGCGCACCGCGCGCACCTGCGTTGCAGGCGTTCGCCGCGCTGCCAGGCCGTTTCGTTGCACTGACCGGCGACGTGCGCGACGCCAACGCGTTGCGTGAGGGGATGCGCATGCATCGGCCTTCGCGGCTCGTCACGCTGGCCGCAATCACCGCGGATGCGCAGCGCGAACGCCAAACGCCGCAGTCCATCTTCGAGGTGAATGTAGGCGGTGTGCTCGCTGCCATTAGCGCGGCGGCCGAAGCGGGCGTCGCACGCATCCTGCATGGCAGTTCCGGCTCGACGTACGGAGCGAGCGGGCGCGCGCTCCGCCCGCTCGTCGAAGACGTCACCCCGTTGCTGCCCGAAGGCCTCTATGGCATCTCCAAACGCGCCGCCGAAGACGCCGCCACGCGTCTTGGCGCATTGCACGGCGTGTCGCTCGTCATCGGTCGGCTCGGTACCTGCTTCGGTCCGTGGGAAGCCGACTCGGGCGTGCGCGACACCTTGAGCGCGCCGCTACAGGTGCTGTCGAAAGCCCGGCGCGGCGAAGTCGCCCTGCTGCCGCGCGCCGGGCGGCGCGACTGGCTTTACGTGCGCGACGCAGTCGCGGCGCTCATTGCGCTACTCGAAGCGCCGCACTGGCCTCATCCCGTCTACAACCTCGCGGCCGGTTTCGAATGGAGCGTTGCCGACTGGTGCGAACGGCTCGCGCTGCGCTATCCGACGTTCCGCTGGCGCATCGCAGAGAGCGGCGAGGCGCCGAATATCGACTACTTCGCCGACTACGACCGCGCATCGATGGACAATGCGCGGCTCCTCGCCGATACCGGCTTTGTGCCGCGCTTCGATCTCACCGAAGCGGAAGCCGACTTCCACCACTGGATAAGGTCACTGGGCGCGTGAGCGTCTGCCCGCCACGTTCGAATAACGTCATGACTCCTCTTTCTTCCTACCCGGCCGTGCTCGAACGCGCCAATCGGCTCATGTCATCCCCGCGTCTGCGCGTACCGGGTGACATCGCACGCGCGGTGCTTTCTACTACCACTATCCGTTTATGAGCCGACGCATCCGTCTGGGCATTCTGACGCCCTCATCCAATACCTCGCTCGAACCGCTGACACAGGCGCTGATCGCCGGGTTGCCTGAAGTCAGCGTTCATTTCGCGCGCTTCTCCGTCACGCAAATCGCGCTGAGTCCCGACGCGCTCGGCCAATTCGAGCGTGAACGCATTCTCGATGCAGCGCGTTTGCTCGCCGATGCCCGCGTCGACATGATCGGCTGGAGCGGCACGTCCGCCGGCTGGCTCGGTTTTGACCAGGACGAAGCGCTGTGCGCCGCGATCGGCGAAGCAACCGGCATTGCCGCCAGCACCTCCGTGCTCGCGCTCAACCGCGCGCTGGAGGCCTTCGGCATTCGCCGGCTCGGCCTTGTCTCGCCGTATCTCGCGGACGTGCAGCAGAAGATCGTCGCGAACTACGCCGCGCTCGGCATCGATGCAAGCCGCGAAAGCCATCTGGATCTGCAGGAAAACTTTGCCTTCGCGCTGGTCGACGAAGCGACGCTCGACCAGCAGGTGGCCGACGTGGCAAGCCGCGGCGCGCAAGCGGTGACCACCTTCTGTACCAATCTTTACGCCGCGCACCGCGTTGCCCATTGGGAAGCGCAACACGGCGTGCCGGTGTTCGACACCGTCACAACCGTCGTGTGGGACATGCTGCGCCGCTGCGGCGTCGATACACGCCGCCTCGCCGGGTGGGGCCGACTCGTTCAGGAAATTTGACATGCAAACCTTCGATACCGTCATTCGCAACGCCCGCGTCGTCACGGCTGCGGACATTTTCAGCAGCGACATCGGCATTCGCGATGGCCGCATCGTCGCGCTCGGCTCGCATCTCGAAGCCGGTGCGCGCGAAATCGACGCGGCCGGACGGCATGTGACGCCGGGCGGCGTCGACAGCCATGTTCACTTCGACCAGCCTACCGGCGATGGCTCGATCATGGCCGACGACTTCCTCTCCGGCACCACGTCCGCGGCCTGCGGGGGCACCACCACCGTGATTCCTTTCGCTTGCCAGCAGAAAGGCCATTCGCTGCGCGAAGCGATCGACGACTACCACCGTCGCGCGGGTAAGAAGCCGGTGATCGACTACGCGTTCCATCTGATCGTGACCGACCCGACGCCCGAGATCCTGCGCGACGAGCTGCCCGCGCTGATCGCCGAAGGCTACACGTCGTTCAAGATCTACATGACCTACGACGCGCTCAAGCTAAGCGACCGCGAGATGCTCGACACGCTTTCGGTCGCACGCCGTGAAGGCGCGATGGTGATGATCCATGCGGAAAACGCCGATTGCATCGCATGGCTGACCGAGCGGCTGCTCGCCGCCGGTCACACCGCGCCGCGTTATCACGGGACGTCGCGGCCCATGCTGGTCGAGCGCGAGGCAACGCATCGGGCTATCGCGTTCGCCGAGCTGGTGGATGTGCCGATCCTGATCGTGCACGTGTCGGGCCGCGAAGCGGTCGAACAGATCCGCTGGGCGCAAAGCCAGGGTCTGAAGGTGTACGGCGAGACCTGTCCGCAATATCTGTTTCTGACGGCTGATTCGCTCGGCTGCGACGACAGTTTCGAAGGCGCGAAGTGCATCTGCAGTCCGCCTCCGCGGGACAAGGCCAACCAGCAGGTGATCTGGGACGGACTCGAAAACGGTTCGTTTGAAGTGTTCTCGTCCGATCACGCGCCGTTCCGTTATGACGGCCCGGGCGGCAAGAAGGCGCATGGCGAAGCAGTCTCGTTCGACAAGATCGCCAACGGCATTCCCGGCGTCGAAACGCGTATGGCCTTGCTATGGTCCGAAGGCGTACGCACTGGCCGCATCACGCCGCAAAGCTTCGTTGCGCTGACTGCGACCAACGCGGCGAAGCTCTACGGTCTCTATCCGCGCAAGGGCAGCATCGCGATTGGCGCGGACGCCGACCTCGTCATCTGGGACGAGAGCCGCACGTTTCATGTTGAAAACAGGAAGTTGCATCACAACGTCGATTACACGCCGTATGAAGGCATGCATCTGAGCGCGTGGCCCGCGCTGACGATGTCGCGCGGCGACGTCGTGTGGGACGGCGAAAAGCCTTGCGGCGACGCTGGACGTGGCGAATTCCTGCCGTGCGCACGGCCTGATCCGGCCAGGCCACGCCGCCGGACGACCGAACTGCCGTTATAGGCTCATTGAGAGAGCGTGCGGTTCCGGCGCAGATCAAATGCGCCGGCGCCGCGCCCGGATCCTGGCCTGGTTGCTCAATGGCAGCCACGTCATCGCACCGCCAGCGGGGTCGGCTACGCAGTCGTCAGGATGAATCGCCGACACGTTCAGACGACGACAACAGGCGGATGCGTGACAATCGACTTCAATGCCGGTACGGGCGCGCGCAATGCGCTCAAGTCAGGCGTCGGACGCGCAAGCGACACGTCGCGGGCAAACGCGGTTTCGAGTGCTTCGGCGATATCGAGCAAGCGCGCGTCGCCACGCAGCGCACCGACCAGTTGCAGACCGAAGGGCATGCCGGCATGATCGGTTCCGCAAGGCAGCGAGAGCGAAGGATTGGTCATCATCGAGATGACGTAGGTCAAGCCGAGCCAGCGATAGTATGTATCGAGCGGGCGGCCGTTGATTGCTTCCAGATGCCATTGCGACCACGGAAACGGCGTAATGGACGTGGTCGGCGAAACGATCACGTCATATCGTTGCAGATGCGCCTGAAAGCGGCGATACAAACGGGTCTGCGTAACGTGCGCGCCGACAACATCAGCGAGCGTCATCTTCACGCCCATTTCGTAGTTCGCGCGTGTGTTTGGACCGAGCAACGACGGATCGCGCTCGTAGGCTTCGCGGAACTGCGCGACGAAGCTCTGCGCACGGATCACGTCGAAGCAGCGGTCGCTGTCCTGCATGTCGATATCGACCGGCTCGCACACGGCAACATGCCGGGCGACGGCTGCCATCCTGGCGCGAAAGGTGGCCCGCGTGGCGTCGTCGAGCGCGCAGGTGCCGAAGTCCTCCGTGACGCCGATGCGCAATGTGCCGGGATCAATCGGCCGATGCTTCGTGAAGGTATTGGCATCGACTTCGTAGGAGAGCGGATCGCGCGCATCGAAGCCGGCTTGCGCGGCGAGCAGCAGGCGCGTGTCGGCAACAGTACGCGCCATCGGTCCACTGACGGTAATGGGCGCCCAGCCCAGGTCCTTGCGATCACCAGGCACGAGTCCCGGCGATGGCCGAAAGCCCACCACACCGCAATACGCCGCCGGGATGCGCAACGAGCCGCCGGTGTCCGAACCTGTGCACAGCGGCAACATGCCGGTGGCAAGCGCTACGGCCGATCCGCCCGACGATCCTCCCGCGTTGAGCATCGGCGCGAAGGGATTGCCGGTCGCGCCCCACACCACGTTGCGCGTGTTCGCGCCCGCGCCCATTTCCGGCGTGTTCGTTTTCGCCGTGACAATGGCGCCTGCCGCGCGAATGCGCGCGACCATCGCGTTGTCGGCCTCCGGAACGTGGTCCCGATACATGGCCGAGCCGTACGTCGTGAGCACGCCCGCGGTCTCTTCGAGATCCTTCACGCCGACAGGCAGACCATGCAGCAAGCCCGGGGTTTCACCGCGCGCAAGCATATGTTCCGCATGCCGCGCTTCGATGCGCGCGCGCTCGAAACATGTCGCGGCCATTGCGTTGACTGAAGGGTTGATGGCTTCGATGCGAGCAATGCTCGCTTCGAGCAGTTCCACCGGCGAGATTTCGCGTGTGGCGATGAGCCTGCGTGCATCGACGGCAGACAGAGAAGCAAGCGTGTCATCCATGATCGATCAGGCCGCCGCCCTGGCGAAAGATTGTTCGACGCACGCGGCAATGGCGTTGCGCGTGTTTTCGAGGTGCGCGCGCGTCTGTTCGTGCACGGCACGGCCATCGCGCGCGCGGTAGCCATCCAGCAACGCCGCGTGCTCGCGGTTATTGCTGTCCATGATATCGCCCTTCACGTACATCGACAGCGACACATAAGGCCGCGCGACGAGCGACAGCCCCTCGACGAGGTTGAACAGGCGCGTGCCCGCTTCGCTCGCCATCAGATGCTGATGAAACGCTTCGTTGAGAATGGCCCAGGTCTCGGACGAGGTCGTTGCGCACATCGTCTCGTGCACGGCTTCGGCGGCCGCAAGGCTGGCTTCGCTGGCGTTGGCGCAAGCGCGTTCGGCGAGCATCGGTTCGAGCACCATGCGCAGTTCGTAGATCTCGGTGACATCGGCGGCAGTGAGCTCACGCGTGATGACACCCTTGTTTGGATCGATAGCGACGAGCCCCTCGGCGCGCAGATCGCGAAACGCCTCGCGCACGGGCGTCGTGCTGACGTTGAGCCGCTTGGCCACTTCCTCCTGGCGAAGCCGCGTGTTCGGCGGGTACACACCCTGCAGAATTTCCGCGCGCAAGGTGCCGAGAACATATTGCGCGATGGTGCGAAATGGCTGGCTCACGTCGTCTCCCTGGTTTGTGTTCAGTCGGGTAGCGCGCGCCGCTTGAACCCGAGCATGCCCTCGACCGATGCGGCGATGCGCAGCAGCTTCAGATCGTCGCTATAGCCGCCGACGAATTGCAGGCCGAGCGGCAAGCCCGCATCGTTCCAGCCCGACGGCACCGTAACGGCGGGTGCGCCCATCAGGCTCCACGGCGCGCAAAAACGCGCGTCGCCCGTATCGCCCAGACCTTCGGGCGCCGCGCCGCCCGAAGGCAGCGTGACGAGCGCGTCGCAACCTTCGAGCAACGGCTGCGAGCGCACGCGCAGTTCGGCTTGCAACAGCAGCGCTTCCTGATAGCGCTCGGGCGACATGGCCGCGCCCTCGGCAAGCAGCGCGCGCATGTGTTCGCTGATGAGCTCCGGCTTGCGCGCCGCCGCATCGCCGATAGCCCGGTACGCTTCGACCGCGAGAATGGTCAGCGTGGCTTCGCGCATCTGCTGCAGGTCCGCGCCGTAGTCCAGTTCGACGATATTCGCGCCGCCTTCGCGCAGAAGTTGCAGCGATGCGTCGAAGCTCGCGCGTTGATGCGGCGCTATCAGCGGGTCCCAGAACGGCGTGCGTACGACACCGAGCCGGGGCGCAGCGTCGCCGCCAGCGAAATACGCGCGCCAGGAGCCTTCATCGGAGAGGGTGTCCGGCGCGGCATCGACAAAAAGCGCATGCGCAACCGCGATATCTTCCACAGAACGCGCGAAGAAGCCGATGTGATCGAGTGACGCCGCGAGCGGATGCACGCCTTTGGTCGCGATCTTGCGATACGTCGGTTTGTACCCGACTACGCCGCAATAAGCGGCAGGACGAATCACCGAGCCGACCGTCTGCGTACCGATGGCGAGCGGTACGATACCCGCTGCGACTGCAGCCGCCGAGCCGCTCGACGAACCGCCCGGCGTATGCGCACGGTTCCACGGATTGACCGTCGCGGCGGGGCCGCGCCACGCAAACTCCGTCGTCGCGGTCTTGCCGAAGACGATGCCCCCGAGCGCGCGGATCGAAGCGACGATGCGCGCGTCGTGCGCCGGACGATGGCCGCTGTAGATTGCCGAACCGTAGCAGGTGGGCATGTCGCACGTATCGGCGAGATCCTTCACGCCGATTGGCACGCCCGCAAGCGGACCCGCCACCGCATCGCGCACGCTGTAGACATCGGGACGATGTACGAAGGCGCGCAGCCACGGATCGAGCATGTCGGCGCGCGCTTGCGCCTCCTGCAAGGTGTGGCGCACCGCCGCTTCATCGTGACGATTGGCAAACACAGTCGCGAGCAAGGAACGAGGCTGATCGGTCATCGCTTACCTGGCCTTCACCGCAGCTGCCGCAAACGAGTTGTCGACGCCGCTCGTATAGGTGATCGCACCAGGCTTGATGTTGCCGATCGACTCCTGCAGCGCGAGCGCGTTCCTGAACGCCTGCTCCGAGATTTCAGGCGTGGGCGCATAGATGTTCTGATCGATCAGACGCTGGACCGCCGAGTCCACGATCTTCGGATCGAGCGACGGAAACTCCGTACGCGCCACGGCCTTGGCCGTATCGTGCGATTGCTGGATGAGCGCTTCAGCTTCGCCGATCGACTTCACGAAAGCCTCGACCATCTTCGGCTTGTTCTTGATGGTGGACGTGAGCGTGTCGATCGTCGAGAACGCATAGCCGCCCGGATAAGCCTTCGGAAACGCATACACGATGCGATAGCCTTGCGAGATTCCGGTTTCCGCCTGCGGCATGTAGAGCGCCGCCGCCTCGGAACGCCCCGCCGTGACAGGCGCGAGTTCGGTGCCGATCTGCACCGTGTTCATCTTCACGTCGGCGAGCTTCTCGTCGCTAATGAGGCGCTGCAGAAGATAGGTGCTCGTAGAGGGCGGCAACGCTGTCGCGACGCTCTTGCCATTCAAGTCCTTCAGGCTCTTGACCGGCGAGTCCTGCGGCGCGATCACCCAGACCGGCACGCCCGCCACCACGTTCGCCACATTGATGAGCGACGCGCCCTTGAGGTTCGCGAGCATGGCGGTCATCGGGTCCTGCAGCGAGAAATCCGCGTGGCCGCCGATAACCGCCGCCACGCCCGCCGCGCCGCTGCCCGCCGTGATCTTCTGCACGGTGAGGCCGTTCTTCGTGAAGATGCCCTTGTCGATCGCGACATAGAGCGGCAAGTATTGAATCGACTGGAACGCCTGATACACGACGACCGGTTGCGACGCTTGCGCATGCGCGCCTTGCCATCCGAATACGGCCATGCAGGCGGCCACGACACCCGTGAGCAGAACGTTTGTCTTCATTTTCTCTTCCATGAAATGATCCTTGCTTCAGCGAATTGAACGATCCAGCTAAGAACCGATGCCATCAACGTCAGCACGATAATGCCGAGCCAGACGGTATTGAGATCGAAGAGCGAGCCCGCGACGAACACCGCGTGTCCAAGCCCCGCCTGCGACGCAATGTACTCGCCGACCACTGCGCCGATCAGCGCGAAGCCAATGTTGACGCGCAGCGTCGAGAAGATCCACGGCAGCGCGCTCGGCACGATGAGCTTCATGAAGATCATCGTGCGACGCGCCTTGAACGAGCGGAAGAGATTGAGAAGATCGCGGTCGACTTCGCGCGCAGCGGCGCAGGACGAGATCATCGCGACGGCGAAGGTGGAGATGCCCGCGAGCCAGATTTTCGACGACGCATCAGAGCCGAACCAGATAACGATCAGCGGCCCGAGTGCGATCTTCGGAATGCTGTTCAGAATGACGGACAGACCTTCGGCAACGCCGGAAATCGCGGGCAGAAACCACAGCAGCAGACCGAGCCCGATGCCGAGCGCGCTGCCGGCGGCAAGACCCGCGAGCGTCTCGTACAGCGTGACCCAGGTATCGGACGCGAGCGTGCCTTGCGACAGGCCGAATACGGCGGCATCGTAGATGCCGGCAGGCGAGCCGAGCAGCTTGCCGTTGATCCAGCCCGACGCGACGGCGAATTGCCACAGCGCAACCAGCAACACGACGATGCCGATCACGGCGCCAGTCGTGCCGAGCTTGCCTGGCACGAGGCGTGTGATCTTTCTGGGCGTGACGGTGGTGGACAGCACGGCTTCACTCATGTGCGGCTCCTTGCGGGGTACGTGAGTCGGGTTGCACGGCGCCGCCGCGCAGTCCATTCCAGACGCGCGCGTGATAGGCGCGGAATTCGGGCGCTTCGCGTGCGGAGACGGCGGTGCGCGGGCCATGCGTGCTCAGCGTGATGTCGATCTCATCCTGCACGCGCGCCGGGCGGCCGCCGAGCAGGATCACGCGGTCGCTCATGGCAATGGCTTCCTCGATGTCGTGCGTGACGAGCACCACGCTCGTGCCGGTCTGCTCGCGCAGCGCGATGATGTCGTCTTCGAGCGCGAGGCGCGTCTCGTAGTCGAGTGCGGAGAACGGTTCGTCGAGCAATACGAGTGTCGGTTCGACCAGCAGTGTGCGGGTCAGCGCCACACGCTGGCGCATGCCGCCCGAAAGCGAATGCGGATACGCGTCGGCGACGCTTGCAAGACCGTAGCGCGCAAGCATGTCACGAGCGCGCGTCACGTCCTCGGGCCGCACCTTGCGATACAGCTCGACGCCGAGCAGCGCGTTTTGCAGCACGGTGCGCCACGGCATCATCAGATCTTTTTGCAGCATATAGGCAATGCGTCCGGGCGAACCGTCGGTGCGCGCGCCTATCGCTATATGGCCGGCTTGCGGCGTCAGAAGACCCGAAACCAGATTGAAGAGCGTGCTCTTACCCGCGCCGCTGCGCCCGACGATCGACACGATTTCGCCTTCGCGCACGGCGAAGTCGAGGCGCTCGAAGATGGTGGTGCTCACGCCTTCGGCAGTCTGAAACGCGTGACTCAGCTGGCGCACGTGCAGCCGGCTCGCGTCGGACGACGGCGCTGCCGGATGAGCGGTCGGAAAGGCCTTACGCGCGGGCAATTCGGTGGGGTTCATCTTCCATCCTCACGAGTGTTCGGCTATTGCGGTGCACAACACATAATGCACAATCAAAAATGACGGTAGGGGTTTGTCAAAATTGACTGGGGCGTGAAAAGCAGGCAGAGGATGGCGCAACAAACCCACGTGAACGATAGAACCGCTCGATCGAATCGAGCGGTGTCGACATGCGTTTTTTCCCTTAACCGTGTATAACCGTGCGGTTATGCGCTGCACTGAAAGCGTCATTTGCGATTCGCCGCCAAGCCCGGCTAAGCTTGCCCGAGCGCTGATCGTTGTCATCCCGCATAACCGGGAAGCAGAACACAAGCGATCGACAAAGCGCCAAACAGAATAGATCGGAGACAACATCATGAGCGTGCTGCTCTGTCTCGCCGATGCTCCGGCGGTTGAAACGACGGCGCTCGGCGCGTTCGCCGCGGGCCTCGCCCGGGCACTGCGAGGCGGCTCGACCGATTCCATGCTGCTGACAACCCGGCAGTTGCGCATGGTGAACCCGCCTGACCCATCGACCGGACCGGCTCCCGCGCTGCCGGAGGACGTCGACGCCGGGCAGGCGCTCGCCGTAAGCGAAGTATTCGGCGACGCGAGATCCTGCCGATCTTCCGCGTGACACCCCGTTAGCCGCTTTCCTGCAGCGAACGCCGCGCGGCGCATGCATGGCCGGCCGCGCGGTCCGACGATACGCCATGCCTGCGGAGACACGATGCCTACCTTCGATTCCAGCCAGCCGCTTGCCGCGCCGGCCGACCGTCCGAGCATCAATCAATGGCGGCTCATCATTCTCGCCAGCCTTGGCGGCGCGCTCGAGTTTTACGATTTCGTCGTGTACGGCGTATTCGCGCAGTACATCGGCCGCGCTTTTTTCTCGATGCTCGACTCGACGATGGCGCTCGTTCTGTCGTTTGCGGTGTTCGCAATCGGCTACCTGTCGCGGCCGATCGGTGGCCTGGTGCTGAGCTGGTTCGGTGATCGCCATGGACGCCGCCGTGTGTTCATCGTCTCGGTGATGATCGTGTCGCTATCCACGATTGGAATGGGGCTCGTGCCAACCTATGCGAGCTGGGGCATCGCCGCGACGCTGACGATGATCCTGCTGCGCCTGATCCAGGGCTTCTGTCTGGGCGGCGAACTGCCGGGATCGATCACCTATGTGGTCGAAACCGTGCCGCGACGGGCCGGCTTCGTGTGCGGCATTGTTTTCTTTTGCGTGAATTCGGGCGTGCTGCTCGCCGCAGCGGTCAATCTCGCCGTGCACATGCTGCTGCCGCCGCCGGACGTCGCGGCTTATGGCTGGCGCATTGCGTTTGTCTTCGGCGGTTTGATCGGCCTGCTTGGCTTCTGGCTGCGCCGCAAACTGGAAGAAACGCCGGAATTTGCCAGAATGAAAAACATGGCGTCGAAGCGGCCGCTAACGGAGTTACTGCGTGAACACTGGCGCGCGGTGGTCTTCGGCGTCACGGCCGCCGTCGCGACGGCCGGCTACAACGGCTTGCTGTTCGCGCACATGCCAGCCTATCTGGAAAAACTGCTGCACTATGATGCGCGCAATGTGGCGATTGCCCAGAACCTCGCGCTTGGCACCGCGTCGATCGGTATCCTTCTGGTTGGACGCCTGGGAGACTGGATACCGCGTCGCCATCTGATGCGCGTGGGAGCGCTGCTGCTGATTCTGCTGAGCATGCCTTTCTATAACGCTGTGGTCGCGCACCGTATGAATCTGATGACGCTGATGTTCCTCGCAGGATTAGGGGCGGCTCTCATCAATGGTACGTTCGCCTGCATCATTGCAGACATGTTTCCGACGCGGGTTCGCTTCAGTGGTATCGCGCTTTCCTTCAACCTGGGCATGACCATTTTCAGCGGTCCCGCACCCTTGGTGGCCACCTGGCTTATCCGGCAGACCGGCAACCTCGCCTCTCCAGGTTATCTGATGATCACCTGCGCGGCGATCACGCTCGCCGGCACGTTCGGATTCGCGTCGCTCAGCGGAAATATCGGAGCACGCACCGCTCTTCCCGCTTCTCACTCATAACTCAAAACTTTGCTATGACTCGGGACCGGCAGCTCCAACGTGCGGCAAGCATCAGCGATTTGCGCGAACTCGCGCGTCGAAGGTTGCCGCGCATGGTTTTCGATTACATCGACGGCGCCGCCGGCGAGGAGCTGACCGCACGACGCAACCGTGCCGCCTTTCAGCATGTGCTGCTCAAACCGGAGGTGCTCGTCGACGTCTCCACTCGCTCGAGCAGAACGCGGCTGTTTGGACAGGATGTTGCGATGCCGCTGGTGATTGGTCCCACCGGCCTGAACGGTGCGGCCTGGGGGCACGGAGATCTGTGTATTGCGAGGGTCGCTGCACGCGCCAACATTCCTTTCGTCATGAGTACCGCCGCGACGGTTGGGATGCGGGAAATGGACGCAGCCGCGGGTCGGTTGCGCTGGTTTCAACTTTACATGCTCAAAGACAGAGGGCTTGCAACAGAGTTTCTGAAGCAGATCGCCAGTTACCGTTTCGATGTCCTGCAATTGACGGTCGATACCGCGGTCGGTGGACGTCGCAACCGTGACATCAGAAACGGCTTCACGCTGCCTTTTCGCTGGACGATGGCCAATCTTGTCGATGCGGCGCGCCACGCGCGCTGGGCGTTACAGATGGCAAGGCACGGCGTTCCCACGCTCAAGGTATTCGCGGACCTGTTAGGCGGTGCAGCGCAGGGATCGACCATTTCGGACGTCATGCAGCAGCAGATCAGCGCGTCGTTCTCGTGGAGCGACATTCAGTGGCTGAGGGAACAGTGGGACGGAAAGCTGGTGCTCAAGGGACTCACCACTCCGACGCATGCGCGTCTCGCGCGCGAGGTCGGGGCTGACGGCGCTGTCGTGTCGAATCACGGCGGCCGTCAACTGGACGGCGCAGGTTCGACGATCGAAATGCTGCCCGCATTCAGGGAATCCGCTCATGACATGACGGTCCTTATCGACAGCGGCTTTCGTACCGGCGTCGATATCGCCAAGGCGATCGCGCTCGGTGCAGACGGCGTTCAGCTCGGTCGCGCCACGTTATATGGACTTGCGGCAAAAGGCGAGCCGGGCGTGGCGCGTGCACTTGAAATACTCGGACACGAGTTCGACCTGGCCATCGCGTTGTGCGGAGCAAGAACGGTGGAAGAAATGCGTGGACGATATACGATCTCCGAATCACGGCATCTATCTGAACTGTAAATGATGTCACGTGGGCCGGAGTCATCACGAGCGCCTCGCGGCGTCGAGCCGGCCATGCGGGCGCGACCGCGCTCGCGACATGAACTGGCATCCTGCCGCTCACGCGTTCCTGAAGCTCAATGGACGAAAGAACTGACAGTCTCGCTCCGGGTGATCTGTTAAAAGCTGCGGCTCTTGCTGCCGATAACAAATGCGATGAACGTGGCTAACAGAATTAACGGGCATTCAGAGCTTTATTAGCTCAAGGGCCGGTATTCGACGAGCGCCGGATTGACGTTTTAATTCGCATTTGTCGGTAGTCGCCATTGCACTCAGCAAAATCCGGCGCAGTCCGCCCTGTTTCTACCTGGCCGAACATGTCACAAAAGTGTCTGGCACAATCACTGTTTCACAAGTGAATAACAAATCACCGCAATAACGAATGAAAGTCGAAAACTCTCGCCGCTGGGCGCCGCGAGGCCGCAAACGGTGGATTACCGCGGCGGCGGCACTGTGTACCGCCGCCGCCATCCGTTCAGTCCTGCACCCGCTGCTTGGTCCGATCATGCCGGGCACCGCGTTTCTCATCGCTGCCGTGCTTGTCGAATATTACTGCGGCCTCGCGCCCGCAATCTGCGTGATGATAGCGGGATTGTGGCTCGCCGATTATCTGTTCGTTCCGCCGTACGGTCGCCTGGATATTATCGACGCGTCGGACGTCCGACTGCTGGTGTCCTATCCGCTCATCACGATTATTGTCATTACGCTGGTCGAGCGCCTGAAGCGCGCGCAGTACCGCGCTGAACTACTCGCGTCTGTCGCGCACTCGCGCTATGAGGTGCTGCTGCGCGGCGATAACGAACGCTTGCTCGCGCGTCGTGCTACGGATGAAATGCATCGCATGCTGCATCACATTGCCCAGCACAACCAATCACTCATTCTGATCAAGGCACTCGATCCGACGACGAGCGCGCCGCCCGGCAGTCTCGTTGCAACAGCGGCAACTTCCACGACCGACGGCATTATCGACGACGAATCGTTTCGCACCGGCATCGCTTATGGCACCCGGCATTCCGACGTGCATCCGGATGATCTCGCGCGCGTGAACGACCGGTTGGTGCCGGGCCATCACCGCATGCGTTTTCTAGCGCATGAACACGATTGGCATGCGGTCGAATGCGTGTGCGAACGCTTCATTACGCCGTCCGGCGAATTTCTGATCCTCCGGGCAGAAGACTGACCATGAACATGTCTCCGGCTTTCACGGCTCCAGGCAACGATCACGCCGTTCTGCTTTTGCACGGCTTGTCGAGTTCTCCGGCAGAATTGCGCTTTCTGGCGCGCGCGCTGGCTGAAGAAGGCTTTATAACTCACGCACCGGAACTTCGTGGCTACAGCGCCGGCACAGGACATCTGCCGATGGAACAGTGGATCAGCGCAGCCGTCGCCGAGTTCGACGTGCTTGCCGCCCGACACCGGCACGTTTCGGTGTGCGGTCTTTCCATGGGCGCAACGCTGGCCGCCGCCGTCGCCCAGCAGCGCCCGAGCGCGCGAGCGTTGCTGCTGCTGTCGATCACGCTCAGTTACGACGGCTGGGCCATTCCCTGGTACCGATTTTTGCTCGACTACGTCTACTACACGCCGCTGCGCTCACGCTACCGTTATCGCGAGCATGAACCTTATGGGCTGCGCAACGAAGCGTTGCGCGCGAAGATTGCACGCGTCATGCAAAAAGGTGAAATCAGCGAGGTCGGTCCCGCATCCATTGCGATGCCTGCGCTTCACGAAGCGAGCCGGCTTGCGAAACTGGTGCGCAGGAAACTGAAGAGCATCAGCACCGACTGCCTCATCATTCATGCAATCGACGATGAGACGTCCAGCCCGCACAACGCACGCGAGGTCATCGCGAATGTTGGGGCGTCGTTTCTTCGCACTGTATGGCTCGACGACTCGTACCATATGATCACATCGGATAACGAGCGCGAGGTCGTCGCACGGGAATGCGCGCTGTTCATGCGCGAGAGCGCCGCGGCGTCGGCGTCGTGCAACAACCCGACGCCGGTCGTATCCAGAGCGCTCGCGCGGCGCCTGAGGCAACTGGCCGCCGTAGCGAGGAAGGCATGAAGCCGCGCAATGCGTCAATCGCACGCCGCTGTCTGGCCCTCGCCGCGGTCAGCGCCTGTTGCACGGGCGTTGCCGTCGCCGACGAATCGCAGGCCGCCAGCGACTGGAAGATCTCGGTTGGGCCTGGCCTGTATGTTTTTCCGAAGTTCCCTGGCTCCGCACAGTTGCAGACGCTCCCTTTCCCGGCGCAGGACATTTCATGGAAGGACCGTATCTTCTCGCAGGGTCCGGATGTGCTCGGCGTGAACGTACTGCGCGGGGAGAACTACCACCTCGGTATGTCCATCAGTTTCGACTTTCAGTCAAGGTCGTCGTCCGACGATGTGCGGCTCAAGGGGTTGCCGGATGTCCACTACGGACCCAAGCTACGGCTCTTCGGCGACTACACGGTATGGGCCTTTACCGGCGCAGTGGCAGCCTACCAGGACATTGCGGGAACTGGACAAGGCCTGACGGCAATGGCCGATCTGTTCGTGTCGGCACCGATCGGCAACTGGCTTATTTCGATGGGGCCTGGCCTCACCTGGGCTAACGCGACTTACACCCGGACAATGTTCGGCGTCACACAGCATGAAAGCGCCGCATCAGGGCTGCCGTCCTACAACACCGGTTCGGGTTTGCGCGATGCTCACTTCAACCTGAATGCCACGTACAAATTCAATGAGCACTGGTCGGCGAACGCGGGTTGCGTCGTGGGACGTCTCGAGCGTTACGCCGCAGGCAGTCCGATCATCGAGCGCCGGCTCGACCTCAACGGGATGGCATCGGTTCTTTATCGCTTTTAGCGCTTTTAGTCGAATGCCACTGCATGCCTCGCAGGACTTCTGAAAGGAAGCGCATGTAGGATCAGCGCCTAGGGCTGCGCCGGTGGCGGCATCCCTTTGGACGCTGCTCGTGCAGTCCAGGCTTGCAGGTGCTGCGTCTTGCCACCGGCCCTACCCAGGCATCGCTCATGGTTGTGTTCGCATGAACACTTACATCCTCCTGGGCGGTGGCTTCAGCATCGACTTGTATGTTGAAAGGGGAATCCGATGGGAACCCGGCGCCCGAAATAAACAAACCGTGATCTTGCGCGTAGGCCAGGTCCGAGCGGCGAACCGGCCCGCGGCAGGCGCGCCACTTGCACCATGTGTGCAGCTCCAGTTTTCCAACGCGCAGCGCCCTGCGTCATCCACTTAATTTACAGGCCCCATGTCTTCGTCTGCTATCAGCTCGTCCTCTCCGGTGACAAAAGCTGCGCCGGGCCTCGTTCTCGGCGCGATCGGCGTCGTGTTTGGCGATATCGGAACCAGCCCCCTCTACACGCTTCGGGAGTGTCTGAAGGCGGCAGGTGGTGTGACCCAGATGAATGTGTTCGGCATCGTGTCGCTGATTCTCTGGTCGATCGTGATCGTCGTCACGTTGAAGTACGTCAGTTTCGTGATGCGCGCTGACAATGACGGCGAAGGCGGCATCCTGGCGCTCACGGCGCTCGCTTCCGGCGTCGCTCCTGCGCGGCTGCGCCGCCTGCTATTGACCCTGGGCGTCTTTGGCGCGGCGATGTTCTATGGTGATTCGATGATCACGCCGGCGATATCTGTCATCTCGGCGGTTGAGGGCGTGACGCTGGTGGACCCTCACCTGACCGAATGGATTGTTCCCATCTCGCTGGTCATTCTCACGGGCCTGTTCAAGCTTCAGAAACGCGGCACCGGTGCGGTCGGCAAGGTCTTCGGACCGATGATGATTCTATGGTTTGTAACGTTAGCCGCGCTTGGGCTGTCCCATATCGTCACCCACCTCGATATCGTGCGAGCTGCATCGCCGTACTACGCCATCGCGTTTGTCGCGCATGCGCCCGCTACAGCGTTCGTTGTTCTGGGCTCGGTCTTCCTCGCGCTGACCGGCGGTGAGGCCCTGTACGCGGACATGGGCCATTTTGGCAAAAAGCCGATCCGGCTCGCGTGGCTGTTCCTCGTTCTGCCCAGTCTTATTCTGAATTATTTTGGTCAGGCAGCGCTGATCATCGAAAAGCCTTCCGCAGTCGCGCAGCCCTTCTTTCAATCCGCGCCGGGGTGGGCGCTGGTCCCGCTCGTCCTGCTCGCGACCGCGGCGACCATCATCGCGTCGCAAGCCGTTATCTCCGGCGCGTTCTCCATGACCAAGCAGGCCGTGCAGCTCGGCTTCCTGCCGCGCATACCGGTAGTCCACACGTCGACGCACGAAATAGGGCAGGTGTACGTACCGTTCATCAATGTCACGCTCTACGCCGCAGTCGTATTTCTGGTCGTGTTCTTCAAGTCTTCCGATAACCTGGCAGCAGCCTACGGCATCGCAGTCGCGTCGACGATGCTGCTGACCACCTTGCTCATGTACTTCATCACTCACTGCCTCTGGCACTGGAAACCGCTCGCGACGTTGGCCGTGATCGGGCCGCTGGCTCTCGTCGATGCCGTGTTCGTTTCGAGTAATGTCAGCAAGGTGCTTGAAGGTGGCTGGTTCCCGCTGCTTGCCGGCGGCCTGCTGTTCACGATCATGACCACGTGGCACAAAGGCCGCGAGATCGTCGTCGACCGCATGAAAACCGACAACCTCCCGCTCGCACCATTGATTCACTCGCTGTGTGATAGCGCGCACTCGCCGCCCCGGGTCAACGGCACCGCCGTGTTTCCAGGCGGCGTGGTGGATATGGTGCCTAGCGCCTTTCTGCATAATCTGAAGCACAACGGCGTCATGCACAACGTCAATATCTTTCTCGCAGGCACGACGGATAACGTTCCGCACGTGCCTGACGAGAGGAAGGCTACCGTTGTCGACATGGGGCACGGATGTTATGCCATCACGGTTCACCATGGCTTCATGGAGATTCCGAACGTGCCCGTCATTCTCGCACTCGCGCAACAACAGATGCCTGACTGGAAGTACGAACCGGCTGAGACATCTTTCTTTCTCGCGCGTGACACGATCATGGCGAAAGGCGCGACCAACGCGATGTCGCTCTGGCGCGAGAAGCTGTTCGCCTTCCTCGCAAGAAATGCGGCGCAGGCGGCCGAGTACTACAGCCTGCCGGCAAATCGGGTTGTGGAAATGGGCAGCCAGATCAACATCTGAAGATCTGGATTGATCAGCGACACGGGCGAAAACGCACCGGCGTGCGCGCTGTTCAGGGTGCTCGGCAAACAGACTGGCGAACTGGATGCGCCTGAGCGTGTCGCAATGGCAGGAACGCCGCTATCGATCTGATCACTTCGTTCTCCAGTCGTCCTTATCGTTTCCCGAGGTAGAAGGCGTCACGCATCAGGCGCCTGCTCTTCGACAGCCGGAGCCCAATGCGCAAGGGCGTCGTGAACAGATTTGCAGGCGGAGCAAGCGCTGTACCCAACCAGGATTTTCCTAATGCCAGGGATACCCCTGCGTCTTCGACCTATCTGATCGCCGCAACCAGCGTAGTCGCGAATTGCTCAGTTGAAGCAGCAAAGATCACGCTGCTGTTCGATTTCTTAAGGTTACCTTAAGAATTATCTTCTTTATGAAGCACAACTCGTAACGAGTTATCCAATCGAAAGCGCGCATTCATCGCGACGACTCAATTGCACGGCACAGTGGCGCCGCATTACCAAATATTTCTTTCAACCGGAAAAGGACGAAAAATGTTAATGATGCGGAGATGGAAGCGTAATCGGAGGGCCGTTGGCGTGGCCGTTGCATGGCTGGCGGGTGCATGCATCGTTGGAACGGCAGCGGCAGATGAAAACGAACATGAGCACGAGCGTGAGCACGCATCAGTAAAACATGTGCTGCTGATCAGCTTCGACGGCTTACATCAACAGGATGTCGCGCGGTGCATCAGTTCCAATGCGTGTCCCAACCTTGCGTTGCTGGCAAAGGCCGGCACCACGTACACGAACGCGCACACGCCGGGCCTGTCGGATTCGTTTCCAGGTCTCGCAGCGCTCGTTACCGGTGGTTCGCCCAAATCCGCAGGCCTCTTTTACGACGTCTCCTATGATCGCACGCTCTACGCACCGTCCGACAGCAATTGCTCCGGCAAGCAGGGCTGGAACGTTGTGTTCGACGAAACAACGGGCATTGACGCCGAGAACGGCGGCGCCCTGACCCATCTGAACGGCGGCGGCGCATTCAACCCGCAGGCTATTCCGCACGCTTTGGTCAATGGCGCGTGCGTGCCTGTCTATCCGCACAATTATGTGAAGACCAACACGATCTTCGAAGTGGTCAAAAGCCATGTGAGAGGCGCTCGCACCGCGTGGGCGGACAAACATGCGTGGGGCTACGACTGGCTCAACGGGCCTTCGGGAACGGGGGTCGACGACCTGTCGCGCACCGAGATCAATTCCATTGATCCTGCTACCAACACCAATTACACGGACATCTACACTCACACGGAACAGTTCGACAATTTCCATGTGCAGTCGCTCATCAACGAAATCGACGGCAAGGACTCGACAGGCCAATCGAGCGCCAACGTGCCTACACTGTTTGGAACCAACTTCCAGACTTTGAGCGTCGCGCAGAAGGCGACTGTCGCAACCGGCGGCGGCTATCTGGATGCGAGCTTCACGCCCGGCCCGCAAGTCACCAATGCGATTGCCTATCTCGACGCCGCCTTGGGACGCATCGTGAGCGAGCTGAAAGAGCGCAACCTGTATTCATCAACGGCGATCATCGTCACCGCCAAGCACGGCCAGTCTCCGACCGATCATTCCAGGCTGATCAAGAACGGCGACACGCTCTCGAAGCTGCTCGAAGCAAACAACTATCTGGATCCGAACGGCAACTTCGGGCAGAACAATACGAAGAGCGGCAACCTGAATGACGGGACGGGCCTCGTCGGTACGGGCTTCGTCCAGACCGACGACGTCGGGCTCATCTGGTTGCGCGATCAACGTCAACTTCCTGCCGTCGTGAAGACCCTGAAAGACAACCTGAGCTGCAACGCACCCGGCATCTGCGCAGATGGTCCGCTGGCGTACATTCTCTATGGCTCGCGGTTGACTGGCTGGTTCGGCGATCCCGCACGCGGTCGCACACCCGACATCATCGTCCAGCCGAACCCGGGGGTCATCTATACCTCGAGCACGAGCAAGGACGAAGAGCACGGCGGCAACGCGCCCGACGACAGCCATCTCGGTCTCGTCGTCTATGTGCCTCACGCGCATCACGCGGGACGTACGAGCGACGAGCGTGTGCTAACCACGCAGGTTGCACCGACAATCCTGCGTTTGCTCGATCTGGAGCCTGAGCTGCTGCAATCGGTCGCGACAGAGGGTACGCGTGCGCTACCGGAATTCGACCGCGAACGCTTCTAAACAACAGGTGCGCCGCAGCACAGACGCGGGGCGAATGCTCGCCCGAGCCTGACGCTGCGGCCCTACAGGACGACCTGCTCCACGCGGTCGGCGCCAATCTATAACATTCATATCGACCGGCCCTGTCCGGCGATCTCATGCGCTCACCTGCGACCTCCATCGAGCTTCATCGATCGCATGGCGACAACTCTTCAGCGGCAAGACGCACCAGGCAGCAGCAACAGATACGATGTGTGCCCCTCCCCGGCCGCGACCGTGTCGGTTTCGCCGGACAGAGCAGCGTCGCGATCCGGATGGGCTGCGAAGAAAAACCCGGCGCAGCGTGGATCAGGAAAGGCGTACTCGCTAGCCTGAACGATGTTCGCACCTGGGTGCTATCCACAGTCCTTCCCCTCAATCGTTAGCGCCAGTCGGTATCCTCCCGGAATCACGGTGCCTGTCGGCTCAGTCCATTCCACGTCGACTACGGCGCGATGCGATATGGCATTGAAGCGCGACGATCCATACCTTATAGTCCATCCCTAAGCGTCGGCGGGGTTTTCACGCTGGCCGCCGGTACGCCGGTTCTGCTGCTGAACACGCTACCCACCATCGTTCTCGTGCGGGACGAACCGGCCCGGTCAACGTTGCGTAGGTGCATCGACCGCATGAGACAGGGCTTGCGCGAGCCGCCGCCACCTGGCGCCGACAGCGAAATGAACCCGATAAACGCTAGCAGGGCAACGCGCCATGTCGCGCACCGCGTTCGCGCTTCGGTTGAGGGAACTCGTCGCCCTCCCGCGATGGATTATCTGCCGCGCTGGCGTATGGTGCTCGCCGCCGACAGGCTGACGCATTCCCGCGACCCGGTTGCCGCGAATGGCCGCGCGCCCGCGTACGGGTTCGAGCAATCCTTCAGCACGTCGCAAGCGCACCCATCCACGTACGAGCACAATGAACTTCGATCTGTCCGACCTGCGAGCGTTCGTCGCGTCTGCTGATTTCGGCAGTTTTCGCGCCGCCGCCGACTCGCTCAACATTTCGCCGTCCGCACTATCGCGGCGCGTGGAAAAGCTCGAATCTGCGCTTAACATACGGCTCTTTGAGCGCACGACGCGCAAAATGGAACTGACGGTCGCGGGCCGTTCTTTCCTCGAAAAGGCGCGCAACGTACTTACCGAACTCGAAAGCTCGCTGTTCGGCATGGAGGATCTGGGACGGCGCTTGACGGGGCTCGTCACGATTGCGTGCGTCCCGTCGGCCGTCAGCTTTTTCCTGCCCGGCGCCGTGAAGGCTTATCACCAGAAATATCCCGGCATCCGCGTGCGGCTGATCGACGAAACAACGTCCGTCGTCTTTCTCGCGGTGGCGCGCGGCGACGCCGACTTCGGTCTCACCTATATCGGCACGCAGGAACCCGACATCGAATTCACGCCCGTTCTGCAGGACCCGTTCGTGCTCGCTTGCCAGCGCGATCATCCGCTGGCGGCCAAACGTTCGGTGAGCTGGACGGATCTCGCGAAGTACCCGGACTATCTGCTGCTCGCGCAGGGCAGCGGTAACCGCACGCTGATCGACAACGCGCTCGCGCAAACGGTCCAACAGCCGCACTGGTTCTGCGAAGTACAGCATGTGCCCGCGCTCGTCAGCATGATCGAAGCCGGCCTCGGGATCGGAGTCGTACCGGAGCTCGCGCTGCCGCGTGATCGTCGTCGGTCGGTCGTCGGCATTCCGGTCACAGGGCCCAGCGTCGTGCGGACACTTGGCGTGATCCGCCGCAAGAACCGTCCGCTGACGGCCGCCGCGCAACATTTCTTCGATCTGCTCGTGCACCCGCGCACGGGCGCCGGACGGCGCGCTAAACGGCGCACGTCATAAGCCTGCCATTCCTGGTGTTCAGGCGCCGGAAGTGCTGCGTGATTCGTGCGTCGCACGCAGCAATTCAACTAAAAAATGCGTTTGCCGACGGAGTCGTTTCGGTCGGATCATGTGTGAAACGCTAGCGCTGCCCCGCACCGTCGTCCGGCAGCCGCTTGAATCAATCGCATGGTTTGCACATTCGAAAGGAGACGCCCGTTCATGACCCCGTCAACCACCACCGAAGGCATCGTCAGCAAGGCCCGACTGACAGAGCTGACTATCGACGCGCTGTGCGCACTCGGCCTGAATCGCACCGATGCCGCCGACACCGCCACCATCCTCGTGCTCGCCGACCTGTTCGGTTTGCGCACACACGGCACGAGCCGCATCGAATCGTATGGTTCACGCCTGCGCATCGGCGGCATCCATCCCGCACCGACGATCGCATCGGAACAGGTCGGCCCGGCGCTCTACAAGCTCGACGGCGACAACGGCGTCGGACCCCTGGTCGGTTATCGCGCACTCGAACTCGCGATGAAGGCCGCGCGCGAACAGGGCATTGCATGTGTCTTCGCGCGCGGCAGCAATCACTTCGGCCCGGTTTCTCCTTACTCGTATCTCGCTGCCCAGCAGGGCTTCGCCAGCATCATCGGCAGCAACGCAACGACGACAATCGCACCGTGGGGCGGCACCGACGCGCGGCTCGGCAACAGCCCGGTGGGCTTTGGCGTGCCGAATCCCGAAGGCCGTCCGTTCATTCTCGACATGGCGATCAGCGTCGCCGCGCGCGCGAAGATTCGAAACGCGCTCAAGCGCGGCGAATCAATTCCCGGCGACTGGGCCACCGACGCGCAAGGCAAGCCGACGACGGACCCGAAAGCGGCGCTCGACGGCTTTCTGCTACCGATCGGCGGCCACAAGGGCTACGGCCTCGCGCTGGTCGTTGATCTGCTGGCTGGCCTGATGTCCGGCGCGGCTTACCTGACGCACGTGAAGTCGTGGGAAGACGACCCGGATCAACCGCAGAATCTCGGCCACTTCTTCATTCTCATCGACACGTCGAGGCTCGGCAGCGGGCCGTGGCTCGCCGCCCGGATGAAGGACTACGCGGCGATCCTGCATGGTTCTGCGCCCGCCAATCCGGACGCACCTGTGATTGTCCCCGGTGAGATCGAACTCGATCGCCTCGACAGGCAGATGGCGGACGGTATCCATATCGGCGCTGCGCAGTTGGCGATGCTGGAAGCTGCTGCGGCGATGAAGCGCTGAACACCGGCGCGTTGATGGATCGCCGCTGCCGGCACGCAGCGCAGGTGTGGAGACAGGCGACCGACGCGGTGCGCGGTTCACGCGCACATCGGACGTCGAGCACATAACAAGAGACAAGGAGTGACAGGTGACACACATTCGATGGCGCATCGTCCTGCTGCTGTTTATCGCAGGCTTCATCAACTACCTTGATCGCTCGGCGCTGTCCGTCGCCGCGCCCGCGGTCGCGCAGGAACTGCATCTGGCGCCAGCCCGCATGGGGCTGGTGTTCTCGACGTTCTTCCTCGGGTATGCGGCCTTCAACTTCATCGGCGGCTGGGCGGCCGATCGCTGGGGCGGCAAGCGCGTCTTCTCCGGCGCGATCCTGATGTGGTCGTTGCTGTGCGGCGCGACCGGTTTCGCCACCGGCTTCGGGTCGCTGCTGGCCATCCGTACCCTCTTCGGGATGGCCGAGGGCCCGCTTGCGGCGACGATCAACAAGCTCGTGAACAACTGGTTTCCGCACAGGGAATCTGCGACCGCATTCGGTTTTGCCAATTGCGGTCTGCCGCTGGGCGGCGCGGTGGCCGGTCCGGTGGTTGCACTGCTGACGCAAGCGTATGGTTGGCGCATCGCGTTTGCGGGCGTCGCATGTTTTGGGCTGATCTGGCTGGCGTTCTGGCAAGTCATGGCGACGGACAAGCCCTATCAGCATCCGCGCGTGTCGGGCGACGAGCGCCTGCTGATCGAGTCCGACCGCAGCGTCAGCGAGAATCCGGCGGACGTGCAGCGCCTCGCCTTTTACCTCAAGCAGCCCGCCATCATCGCGGCCATGATTTCTTACTTTGGGTACAGCTACATCCTGTTCTTTTTCCTGACCTGGTTCCCGAGCTTCCTGACGATGGACCGTCATCTGAGCCTGAAGAGCATGAGCCTCGCGACGGTGCTGCCGTGGCTGCTGGGCTTCATCGGTTATGGCCTGAGCGGCGTGCTGTCTGACCTGGTCTTTCGCCGGACCGGCAACGCGTTTCTCGCGCGCAAGTGGGTGCTGATCGTCTGCCTCGGCCTCGCCGGCGTCTGCGTCGCACTCGCCGGTACCGTGACGACCACCGCCAACGCGCTGCTGCTGATGGCCATTGCGGTGTTTGCGCTGTATTTGAGCGGTAGCACGTACTGGGCACTGATTCAGGACACGGTGCCCAACGCGAAGCTTGGCAGCGTTGGCGGATGCGTGCATTCGATCGCCAACTGCGCAGGCATTATCGGCCCTGCCGTAACGGGGTTTCTGGTCCAGCAGAGTCACACGTTTTTCAGCGCATTCGTCCTCGCGGGCGGTATCGCGCTCGCCAGCGTAATTGCCGTGGCCATCCTGCTGCGACCTCGGGCGGCGGCGCGGCACAAATCGAACGAAGCGAGCATCGCCGGCTGAACGCCCATGCGTGATTCCGGTAAAAACCCTGCTGCAGCCAGCCGGTTATGACGACGGCTGTTCCCATTCACCCAAGCCGAATCCCAAGCACCTCACACCATCATGACATTCGATCCATCCATCATCCGCGCCTTTACGCCAGCGGGCACGCTGCGCGCCTCCATCAACCTCGGCAATCCGATTCTCGCGAACAGGGACGCGTCGGGCGCGCCGTCCGGCGTCTCGGTCGATCTTGCGCGCGCGTTCGCTGAGCAGCTCGGCGTCGAACTGGAACTGGTCGAGTTTGACGCGGCCGGCAAATCGGTTCAAGCCGTGAGCGAGGAGCGCGCGGACTTCGGCTTCTTTGCGATCGATCCGCTACGCGGCAAAACCATCGCTTTTACCGAACCCTATGTGCTGATCGAAGGCTATTACATGGTGCGCGACGCGTCGCCGATCCGCTGCAATGCCGACGTGGACCAGCCACAACATCGCGTCACCGTCGGCAAGGGCAGCGCATACGATCTGTACCTGACGCGCGAACTGAAGCATGCGCAGATCGTGCGCGCGCCCACCTCACCGACCGTGGTTCAAACGTTTCTCGAACAGAACCTGGAAGTCGCGGCGGGCGTCAAACAGCAACTCGAAGCCGACGCGGATCAGGCGCCCGGCCTGCGCCTGCTCGACGAGCGCTTCATGGTGATCCGGCAGGCGATGGGCGTGCCGATAAGCCGCGGCACAGCAGCAGCCAACGCGTTGAACAGGTTCGTCGAAGAGATGAAGGCATCCGGGTTCGTCGCCGAGGCGCTCACGCGACACGGCGTAGTCGGCGCATCGATTGCGCCACGAGGGGGACCCGAGCTGGCATGAGCCCGTAGCCTACTTTTGTCGTCGAGGCAGGCACGTGGTGCGGGTTTCGATGCTGCCGCGAATGGCGTGCTCCCGGGCATTTTCGCGACATCTGGGCCCTTTTGGACGAGTCATAGGCCACCCCTATGACGGGCACAAGCAATCGATATTTCCCGCCCTGCCCGGCAATCCTATACAGTCGGTTCATTCCGATCATCATGCGCCGAAACCCGGCCGGAGACTGACATGACAGTGCAGGACGCCCCCGTGCAGACAGCAAACCAGGTCGCAAGCGATGTGATCGCGCCGGCGCCCGCCACGGCCGGACTACCATCATGAGCGACATTCCCGATGACCCGTATCAGGACATGCGCGACGCCGTCCGCGACCTCTGCAGCCAGTTCTCGGCGGAGTATTTCCGCAAGGTCGACGAAGCACGCGGCTACCCGGCCGAATTCGTCGATGCGCTCACGAAGGCCGGCTGGCTGGCCGCACTGATTCCGCAGCAATTCGGCGGCTCCGGCCTCGGTCTGACCGAAGCCTCGGTCATCATGGAGGAAATCAACCGCAGCGGCGGCAACTCCGGTGCCTGCCACGGCCAGATGTACAACATGGGCACGCTGCTGCGGCATGGTTCCGACGAACAGAAGGCTCAATATCTGCCGAAAATCGCCTCGGGCGAGCTGCGCCTCCAGTCGATGGGCGTCACTGAGCCGACGACGGGCACCGATACGACGAACATCAAGACCACGGCCGTTCGCAAGGGCGACCGCTACGTCATCAACGGGCAGAAGGTCTGGATTTCGCGTATCCAGCATTCCGACATGATGATTCTGCTGGCGCGCACCACGCCGCTGTCAGAGGTGAAAAAGAAGAGCGAAGGCATGTCGATTTTCCTCGTCGACCTGCACGACGCCGTCAGGAACGGCATGACGATCCGTCCGATTCGCAACATGGTCAATCACGAAACGAACGAACTTTTCTTCGACAACCTCGAAATCCCGGCCGACAACCTCATTGGCGAGGAAGGTAAGGGCTTCAGATACATCCTCGACGGCCTGAATGCCGAGCGCACACTGATTGCAGCCGAATGTATCGGCGACGGCTACTGGTTCGTCGACAAGGTATCGCAATACGTGAAGGACCGCGTCGTGTTCGGCCGGCCCATCGGCCAGAACCAGGGCGTTCAATTCCCGATCGCTCGCTCGTACATCAACGTTGAGGCTGCGAGCCTGATGCGCTTCGAAGCCGCCCGTCGATTCGACGCCCATCAGCAATGCGGCGCGCAGGCAAACATGGCCAAGCTGCTGGCTGCTGATGCTTCGTGGGAAGCCGCGAACGCGTGCCTGCAGTTTCACGGCGGCTTCGGCTTCGCCTGCGAATACGACGTCGAGCGCAAGTTTCGCGAGACGCGCCTGTATCAGGTCGCGCCGATTTCCACGAACCTGATTCTGTCCTACGTTGCCGAACACATCCTCGGTCTGCCGCGCTCGTTCTAGCAGGCGGCCCGACAAGTTGCCAGCGGACGAGCGGAAGCCGGTTTGCGTTTCCGGTAGTCAGCTGGTGGACCTCGCGGCAGATGAACGGTTCTCATCTAACCGTTGCCGCGTCGCAAACCGCGAGGACGGCGGTAGAAGCACCCGCACTGCTGCCGCCGCGCTTTTTGCCGAAGATGCACTGCGGATCGACCTGGTGTCCGCGCTCGGCGAATACACGGCTACGTACCCGGCACGTCGCGAAGACTTAAGAAATCGCCCGTCTGTTCAGCGATCATGTCGGCCACATTGCGTGTGGCATTTGCCAACACGATCACACGACTTCATCCCGACTCAGTCCACCGTATTTCGGACGCCTTCAGATGGCTGCGCATCGCAGATTGAGCCGCGAGCGGATCGCGCTCTTCGAGCGCACGATAGATCGCCTCATGTTCTGCGAGCGCCGCCGCCCAGGTCTGCCCCGTCTCTGCACGACCGCTCAGGCGCGCTGAAATCGGACTGTGACGCTCATCGAACAGTTCGGTCACCATCCGGACCAAGACGAGATTGCCGGTCATCTCCGCGATCGCCACGTGGAACGCGCGATCGTGCTCGAGTGGAGAACGCCCTGCGTTGATCTGCGCGCGCATCCCGTCGAGCGTCTCGCGCAGGCGGGTCAACCGCTCCGGCGTAATCAGCGCGGCGGCCAACACGATCAGCGAGCCTTCCAGAACCGCACGCGCCTGCATCAACTCGTACGGACTTTCTCCCAGCGCAACGGTGGCATTCGGCGAACGCTCGGGTATCCGGCACACATAGACACCGGAGCCCTGGCGAATCTCAATGGAGCCTGCGATCTCCAGCGCGATCAACGCTTCCCGCAGTGATGGCCGCGAAACGCCCAACTGCTGCGCAAGATCGCGCTCGGGAGGCAAGCGTGTGCCCTGCGCGAAGTCACCCGACTGGATAAGCGCCCGAATCTGGTCGGCGATGTGCTGATAGAGACGTTTCGTCTCGACCTGTTTGAGTCGGGTGCTGGTCAAACGTCCTCCGTGGAACCGGTATGTCGCGTGCGTCGCTGATGGCCCAAACTTAGGTTTGGTCAGGCCAATTAACGGGAATGAAAACTGGTGACGATTATAGGCCACCTCGTCATTGCGACCAAAGAACCTTCGTTCGAGGCTAAATCCCACGTCCGTAAGTCTCTTACCATCAGCGTCACCTATGGTGCGCATGAAGCCGACCCATCGAAGACAAAAGTGGCTTGACCAATTAACGCGGCGTGCCTATGATCAAGTTGCCGTCGCCGTTCGCTACCGTACCGGTTGCGGCTTCGTTTTGAGAAGAACAAAACCACGTACCCGCCCCACGGCGGCGTCACGAACTGGAGACAGCCTTGCTGGAATTCCCGACACGGCCCGCGCCGCGCCGCGCTCTATCGGCGCGCCCGCATTCTGGTCATGCCCGCCTCGCAGTTGCTCCGGGCGAACATCGTATGGCTGCCCCGTCCGCGCAGGCGTCGGCGTCCGAGCCGGCAAACGCGCCGCCTGCCGATGCGCCCTCCCGCTCCTTACGGCCAGACGGCAATGCCGAGTTGTTGCGTCTCACGGGCGTGACCAAGCGCTTCCCGGGCGTCGTCGCATTGGACAGCGTCAGCTTCGACTTGCAGCGGGCCGAGGTTCACGCCGTATGCGGAGAAAACGGCGCGGGCAAATCGACGCTGATGAAAATCATCAGCGGCCAGTACCTGCCCGACGATGGCTCCATCGTCTACAAGGGCAGCGAATGCCGCTTTGCTTCGTCGCTCGAAGCCCAGGCGGCAGGCATCGCCATCATTCACCAGGAGCTGAACCTGGTGCCGCACCTGTCGGTGGCGGAGAACATCTTTCTCGCCCGTGAGCCGCGCCGCGGGGTGTTCGTCGATCGGGCGCGTCTGCGCGCCGATGCGCAGCGCTGCCTCGACCGGCTCGGTGTCGACATCGCACCGGGAACACTCGTGCGCACGCTCCCAGTCGCGCAACGGCAAATGGTGGAAATCGCCAAGGCGCTCTCGCTGGACGCCGAAGTCCTGATCATGGACGAGCCGACGTCGTCCCTCACGGAGACGGAGACCCGCCAGCTGTTCAGGATCATTCACGAGCTGAAACGCGCCGGCGTCGGAATCATTTATATCTCGCACCGGCTCGATGAAATGACCGAGATCGTCGACCGCGTCACCGTCATGCGCGACGGACGTTACGTATCGACCGATGTGTTTCGCGAAACCACCATCGATAAGGTCGTCGCACGCATGGTCGGCCGTTCGCTCGAAGATAAGTTTCCGCCGCGCACGTCCGTTCCGACGCAGGAGGTCCTGCTGTCGGTCGATCAATTGACGCGCGCGAATGTGTTCGGACCCGTCAGCTTCGAATTGCGGCGCGGCGAAATTCTGGGCTTCGCCGGCTTGATGGGCGCGGGTCGCACGGAAGTGGCGCGCGCGATCTTCGGCGCCGATCTGCCCGACAGCGGCACGATCAGGCTGGGCAACGAGACCCTTGCGATACGTTCGCCAATCGACGCTATCCGGCGCGGCATTGCGTACCTGTCCGAAGACCGCAAGGCCAACGGCCTGTCGCTCAACATGCCTGTGGCCAGCAATATCACCCTGGCCAACATGGGTGCGGTCTCGAACCGCCTGGGATTCATCCGCTTCGCGGCCGAGGCCGCCGTGGCGAAACGCTATGTGGACGCGCTGGGCATACGCACGCCAAGCGTCAGGCAAGTCGCACGCAACCTGTCAGGCGGCAATCAGCAAAAGGTCGTTATCAGCAAGTGGCTGTTTCGCGACTCCCGGGTGCTGTTCTTCGACGAGCCCACCCGCGGCATCGACGTCGGCGCCAAATTCGCGATCTACGAGCTGCTCGACAAGCTGGCGGCGCAAGGCATCGGCGTGGTCATGATCAGCTCCGAACTCCCCGAGATTCTCGGTATGACGGATCGCGTGGCCGTATTTCATGAGGGCGACCTCGTGACGATCCTCGAGACCCGTCAAACGAGTCAGGAAGAAATCATGCATTACGCCTCGGGACGCAGAGGCGCTTCGGATACCCTGGGAGCTTCGCAATGAGCACGCTTACACGTCCCACCTCTTCGCTTGCGAGCGAACGGCGCAAGGATCTGATCCAGAAGTTTGCCGCCTTCGCCAGCCTGATTGTGATGATCCTGGTGTTCTCGTCGACGAGCGAGGCTTTCCACACCGTCGACAACGCGATGACCGTCGCGCTGCAGGTAACCTCGATTGCGTACCTTGGCGTCGCCGCGACCTGCGTCATCATCACGGGCGGCATCGACCTGTCGGTCGGCTCGGTGCTCGCGCTGTCCGGTGTCGTGGCGGCCCTCGCGGTGAAGGCCGGCATGCCGGTCACCGTCGGCATGCTGCTTGGCATCGTGGTCGGCGCGCTGTGCGGCGTGGTGAACGGTCTGTGTGTCACGCGCATGCGCCTGCCGCCGTTTATCGCCACGCTCGGCATGATGCTCGTGGCGCGTGGCCTGGCACTGCAAATCACTGGCGCGCGGCCCGTGTCGGGACTGGGTGATGCCTTCGGCGTGCTGGGCAACGGCGCGTTGTTCAGGATCGAGACGATCGGGGCGGACGGCTTTCCCGACGTGAAGTTTCCAGGTATCCCGTACCCTGTGATTCTGATGATCGTCATTGCGATCGCGGTCTCGATCATGCTTAGCCGCACCACGCTCGGCAGGCATATCTATGCTGTCGGCTCGAACGCCGAAGCAGCCAGGCTATCCGGCGTCAATGTCGCGCGCGTGACGATGTTTACTTACGTGCTCTCCGGCGCGCTTGCAGGCGTGACCGGCTGTGTGCTGATGTCGCGACTGCTCACCGCGCAGCCGAATGAAGGCGTGATGTACGAACTTGACGCGATTGCCAGTGCGGTGATCGGCGGCACCTCGCTGATGGGCGGCGTCGGCACGATTTCCGGCACGGCTATCGGCGCGTTCGTGATCGGCATTCTGCGTAATGGGTTGAACATGAATGGAGTCTCCAGCTTCATTCAACAAATCATCATCGGCCTGGTGATTCTGGGCACTGTCTGGATCGACCAGCTCCGCAATCGCCGGTGATATGCATCGGCGTTTCGGACCGGCTGGTCTGCTGCGCCGAGAAGTCCACGTACTACAACAAATCCTCACAGGAGTAGAGACATGCGCACATTCCAACTGAGCATGCTGGCCGCCACGCTGATGCTGGCCACCGGACTTGCTCACGCCGCCGGTGGCGAGATCGCGGTGATCGTCAAGACATCGAGTTCCAACTACTGGCAGAACGTCCAGAAGGGCGCCAACGCGGCAATGGGTCAACTCAAGGGCTACACGATGACTTTCCAGGGCCCGGCGACGGAAACCGCCATTGCCGACGAAGTCAACATGGTCGAGAACGCGGTGAATCGCAAGGTGGCCGGCATCGTGCTCGCGCCGTCCGATCCCGACGCACTCGTGCCGGCCGTCAAGAAGGCGTGGGAAGCGCATATCCCGGTCGTGATCATCGACTCCGCGCTCTCCGATTCGGGCAAGCAGTATTACCAGTCATTCCTCTCGACCGACAACAGGAAGGCGGGCGAACTGTGCGCCAAAGCGCTGATCGACCGCGTGGGCCAAAGCGGCAAGGTTGCGATCATGTCCTACGTGGCCGGTGCGGGCTCGGAGATCGGCCGGGTCGGCGGCTTCCGCGACTATCTGAAGGCACATTCGCAACTGCAGGTGGTGGGACCGTTCTATTCCAACTCGCAGATGGCGACCGCGCTGAACCAGACCACCGACACATTGACCGCTAATCCCGACCTCAAGGGCATGTTCGGCGCGAATGAGCCCACCGCGGTCGGCATGGGCCGCGCACTCGAACAGTCCGGCAAAGCCGGCAAGGTAGTGGCGATCGGCTTCGACGGCAATCAGGATCTGCAGGGCTTCATCAGGGACGGCACGCTCGCCGCCACCGCCGTGCAGGGCTCGTATCAGATGGGCGAGCTAGGCGTGAAGACAGTGGTCAATCTGATCGAGAAAAAGCCGGTGTCGAAAAACTTGGACACCGGCGTGGTGATGGTGACCAAAGAGAACATCGACAAGCCCGAAGCGAAGAACGTGCTGTATTGATCGAACTGGCCGACCGGGCGGCTCGATATCGCTCTCGCCCGGCCGCCGCTGCAGACGTATTCGAACCAACGCTGCGCCGCTCGAAAGGGCAATGAACCAAGGATTGCTATGCTTACCGTCATATGCGAGACGCCAGGAAAGCTGATTGCACAGGAAAGGCCCAAACCCGAAACGGGAGGAAACGACGTGCTGCTGCGCGTCAAGCGTGTCGGCGTGTGCGGTACGGACTTGCATATTTTCACGGGCAATCAGCCTTATCTGGCTTATCCGCGTGTGATGGGCCATGAGTTGTCCGGCATCGTCGAAGAGGCGCCCCCGCACAGTGGACTCGTTGCTGGCGATCAGGTCTTCGTGATGCCGTATCTGTCCTGCGGCCAATGCATTGCGTGCCGCCGCGGCAAGACCAATTGCTGCGTGAATATCCAGGTGTTGGGCGTGCATCGAGACGGCGCGTTCACCGAGTACCTGAGCGTTCCCGCGCAGTTCGTTCACAAAGCCGAAGGCATCACGCTCGATCAGGCGGCCATGGTCGAGTTTCTTGCAATCGGCGCGCATGCGGTCAGGCGTGGCGACGTGAAGCAGGGTGAACGCGTGCTGGTCGTTGGCGCGGGGCCGATTGGCATGGCGGTGCTGACCTTCAGCAGGCTGCGCGGTGCGACGGTAACCGCGCTCGATACGCGTGCGGACCGGCTCGGTTTCTGCGTTGAGCAACTGGGCGCCGCGGCCGCGGTGCAGATCGGCGCCGACGATCACGCGCAGTTGTCGGAACTGACGGACGGCGACTTCTTCGATGTCGTGTTCGATGCGACCGGCAACCCCAAGGCAATGGAACGCGGCTTTCAGTTCATTGCCCATGGCGGCCGGTATGTACTCGTGTCGATCGTAGCCGACACGATCACTTTTTCGGACCCCGAGTTCCACAAGCGCGAAGCCACCCTGCTTGGCAGCCGCAACGCGACGCTCGAGGACTTCGACACCGTCATCAAGGCGATGCGGGCGGGCCATATCCCGGACCGCGCGCTGAATACGCATCGGCTGGCGCTGACCGATGTCCCCGCCCGCTTTGCGACACTGCTCGATCCTGCCGGCGGTGTCGTCAAAGCTATCGTGGAATGTTAGCGATGCACTCTTCGCATGACGAAGCGCAGGCCCCGGCCGCACCGCTCACGCAGCCCATTCTGCAATTCGGCACGAGCCGTTTCCTGCAGGCGCACGTTGATCTATTCGTCTCAGAGGCGCTCGAATCCGGCCAGCAAGGGGCGGCGTCCGGCGGCATTGCCGTGGTTCAGACCACAGAAAGCGCCGACAGCGCCGCGCGCATCGCCGCTTTTGCGACCGGCGCCGGCTACCCGGTGCATCTACGGGGGCTGCATTCGGGCCGATTGATCGACGTGACCCTGACCGCACGAGCGATTCGCCAAGCCGTCCACGTGCGCAGGGATTGGGCACTGCTGCGCGAGGCGATCGCCGGTCCCGTGCGGATCATTGTTTCGAACACGGGGGACCAGGGTTATCAACTCGATGAACGCGATAACGCTGACATTTTCGCCGACCCGAGCCGCGTACCGCACAGCTTCCCCGCCAGACTGCTGTCCCTGTTGCACACGAGATGGCAAAAGCAGCCCGATGCACCGCTATCGCTGTTTCCTTGCGAACTGATCGAGAAAAACGGGGAGGTGTTAAAGGGCATCGTCGTGGGCTTGGCGTTGCAATGGCAGATGCCCGGCGACTTGATCCGCTATCTGGCTGACCACTGCGTGTGGGCCAATTCGCTGGTCGACCGGATTGTGTCGGAGCCGATCCGGCCGATAGGCGCGGTGGCGGAACCGTACGCATTGTGGGCGATCGAGCAGCAGCCCCGGCTGCAGATACCGTGTGTCCATCCTTCGATCGTACTGACGGAGAATCTCCAGCATTTCGAGCGGCGCAAGCTGTTCCTGCTGAATCTCGCGCATACATTTCTCGCGGAGCGCTGGTTACGCGATGCGCGCGCCGCTGAAGAGACGGTCCTGAATGCGATGAGCGATCCTGTCCTGCGCGCGGAACTGGAGGCCATATGGCAACAAGAGGTCTTGCCGGTATTCGATCTCCTCGGTGAAGGGGATGACGCGTTGGCCTACGTTGCGCAGGTCCGCGAACGCTTGCTCAACCCCTTTCTGGCGCACCGCCTTGCCGATATTGCGCAGAATCATGAGCAGAAGAAGCAGCGTCGGATTGCGCCATTACTGGCATTGGCGGCGTCTTTGACACAAGCCAACGGCACGCGGATCGAGCAACCCCGTCTGACAGACATCATGGCTAGCGGAATCTGACGCGGCACTTGCGCTGCGCGGCGGTGCGTCGTTCATACGAACACCGCGTCGACCACGACACTGATTGCGCCAGGTATCCCGGTCCTGTTACTCCGGAAGTGTTCTTCGAGTGCCGATGCGCCCGCCTTCAAGTCCTCCGGACACCACGGCGCTATTGTTGCGAGCTGGCACAAGGTGCACGCACAAGACCTGTCACCAGGGAATCTGTGTCTGCTCGAAGTAGAACCGGCCCGATGGTCCGGCCGGGTCCTGTGTCGCGAGCCAGACGATGCCCGCGGCTGC
Organism: Paraburkholderia sp. PREW-6R; assembly: GCF_039621805.1. Taxonomy (NCBI): domain Bacteria; kingdom Pseudomonadati; phylum Pseudomonadota; class Betaproteobacteria; order Burkholderiales; family Burkholderiaceae; genus Paraburkholderia; species Paraburkholderia sp. PREW-6R. Next base: position 1,009,240 of record NZ_CP155075.1, read on the forward strand.
CTGTTGCACCGTTCGGTAACCCGAGTGGTTGTTGAAATCAGTGGCGGTATAGCCTGGATCGACGGCATCGACCTTGATACCGACTGCCGCCAGCTCTTTTGCAAAAGCTAGCGCAACCGCGTTGAGGGCCGACTTCGAACTGTTGTAGCCGAGGATGTTCACGCCGTAGAACTGGTTGTCCGGGTCAGATAGCCAGCCGAGCGACCCGAGCCCGCTGCTCACCATCACGACAGTGCCTTGACCGGCAGATTTCAGCAACGGCACGAACGCCTGCGTCACGCGAATCGGGCCGAAAACGTTCGTCTGGTACACCGCCTGGATGCTGTCGACTGATTGCTGGCTAGGTGTCGTGTGCGGGCCGCCCGGAATGCCGGCGTTGTTGATCAGCACATCAAGTCGACCATCTTCGTCGCGTACACGCGCAGCAGCGGCACGTACGCTTTCATCCCGGGTTACGTCGATAGGCAGTAGCCGAACGTTATGGCCTTCCGCGACCAAAGACTTCACCGCGGCTTCACCGCGTGCGGCATCACGGCAGCCAAGCCAGATCCCATATCCTAGTCGCGCCAGTTGTCGCGCCGTTTCCAGCCCAATGCCCTTGTTAGCGCCCGTAATCAAAGCAGTTTTACCGGTATTCATGTTTCGTCTTCCCGAATGAGTGTCGGGCCACTCTAATGTGTTCGGCTCAGTTTGATAATCATCAAGGAGTCGAATAGACTGATCGTCATGCCGAACAATCATGACGATGACTCCAGCCTGGAGCTGCTGTCGGTCTTCCTCGCCGTGCTGGATGCCAGAGGTTTCCGCGCAGCGGCCCATCGGCTGCGCGTGTCTCCTTCGACAGTAAGCGAACGGATCGCGCAGCTTGAATCTCAGTTGGGTGTGCCGCTGTTGATCCGCACCACACGTAGCGTCATGCCGACTGAAACGGGCCGCGCACTCGCCACGCGTATTGCGCCGCTCATGGCGGAAACACGAGCCGCACTGCGTGATGCCGCCAGCTCGCACAGCGTCGTACGCGGGCTTCTGAAGCTCAACGTGACAGGCGCGGTGATGGTCGATATCCTGCCGCCGATCATCGACCGCTTCATGGAAGCGCATCCGCAAGTTCGTGTTGAAATCATGGTGGATGACCGACTCGTCGATATCGTGGCAGCGGGTTGCGACGCCGGCATCCGATACGGCGAGCATTTGGCACAAGACACCATAGCCGTACCCATTGGACCGCGTTATCAGCGAATCGCATGGGCTGCTGCACCCGGGTATCTTGCCGCGCACGGCGCTCCCCGACACCCGAGCGACCTGCTGAATCACGAATGTATCCGGTTGCGTTTTTCGAGCGGTGCTCTCGTCGAATGGCTTTTCGAGCGTGGCGAGGAAACAGTCAGGGTCGATCCGCCTGGCCGGCTGATCGTCGGTGTGGACGGCGCTTCGGCAGCAATCGGATTCGCGCGCGACGGACGCGGCGTCATCGGCACCTTCGAAAACTGGCTCACGCCTTATCTCGACAACGGCGAACTACAGCCTGTGTTGCATGACTGGTGGCGTGAATTCGAAGGGCCTCAACTGTACTTCTCGAGCAGATTGACGTCTGCGCCACTCAGGGCCTTCATCGAGCTGGTCAAGGAGGAACAGAACGCTACCCGAGTTTCGCTTGCGGCAGCGGACCCGGCGAGCGGTGCTTGAACGGTTCATTGCACACACGAAGACTTCCGCCTCTTCCGTCAAGGGCCAGAATCGGGGGCGTTGTCTTTGGTGCGCGGACCGCGGTGTTCTGACTCCGTGCCGGCATCGGCATGATGGGGCGATTAGCCTGATACCTGCTTGCCTGCGATTTGTAGCATGTCCTCCAGTTCCGCCAGGCTGACGGGCTTCGTCAAATGCACGTCGAAGCCGGCGGCATCGGTGCGAGCGCGATCTTCGGCCGTGCCCAGACCTGTCATTGCCGCGACCACCGCGCCTGGTTCGCGGATCGCAGCGCGAATCAACGGCAGCGCTTCGAAGCCCGTCAGTTTCGGCATCGACAGATCGAGCAGCACGAGACGTGGCTGCCAGCTTCGGGCGAGTTCTATTGCCGTTGCCCCGTCGTAGACGGCCCGCGCTTCATGACCGAGCACTTCGACGAGCGTGGCCATGCTGTCGGCTGAGTCCATGTTGTCGTCCACCACCAGTACGCGCAGATCTGCCGGCGAGCGCGCCAACGGCATGTTGTCGTGCGAGCCGGAATCGACGGCAACGCTGCCGCTTTCCGGCAACCACACCGTGAACGTGCTGCCTTTTCCGCGACCTTCGCTATGCGCTTCAATGTGCCCGCCGTGCAGATCGACGATCGCACGCGCCAGCGTGAGTCCAATCCCAAGGCCGCTTTTGTCCGCCTGTTCCTCGGTCGGCGTTTCCTGCACGAACAGATTGAAGATCGCATCGATCGCATCGGGCTCGATGCCGCACCCCTCGTCATGGATACGGATCGCGAACAATCGTCCGGAGCGAAACACTTGTAAGCCGATAGTCGCACCGTCCGGGCTGAATTTCGAGGCGTTATTCAGCAGGTTCTGGACGACCTGCACCATGCGTGTGAGGTCGCCGCTGATGTGCATGGGCTCGTCAGGAACCGAGACCTCCAACGTCTGGCCGCGCGCTGACAGCAGCGGCGCGCTACCTTCCATGCTCAGTTGCACGACGGAGCGCAAGGCGACAGGCCTGGGCGAAATGTGCACCCGGCCGAGCGTCACGCGTCCGGCGTCGAGCAGATCGTCGACGAGACGGGTGAGGTGTGACAGTTGCCGGTCGATCAATTCGTGTTCGGGGACGACGACATCGCTGCGCGCCGATTTCAATTGCAACATGCTGACGGCATTGCGCAGCGGCGCAAGCGGGTTGCGCAGCTCGTGACCCAGCAAGCCGAGGAACTGGCTCATCCGCTGACTCGACGCTTCCAGCTCTTCCATGCGCCGGCGGCGCGACATGTCCCGTGTGACTTTGGCGAAGCCCTGCAACGTGCCGTTCGGATCATGCATTGCCGTGATCACGACATTGGCCCAGAAATTCGTGCCATTTTTGCGAACGCGCCACTCTTCGGTTTCGATGCGTCCTTCGCGCGCGGCCGATTCGAGGTCGTGTGCCGGTCTGCCCGACGCAACGTCTTCCGGCGTATAGAACAACGAGTGCGGCTTGCCGAGCACTTCATCTGACTGATAGCCCATCACTTGCGTCGAGCCGGCGCTCCAGGTGGTAATGCGCCCTTGCGCATCGAGCATGCTGATCGCGTAGTCGCGGATTGCTTCTACCAGCACACGAAAGCGCTTGTTGAGGTCACGCGCATGGAAGCGTTCTGTGATGTCGCGTATGAAATACGCAAACTCGGTATTGCCGTCATAACGGACCGCCCGCACGGAAAGCTCCGCCGGGAATTCGCTGCCGTCGTCGCGCGCGGCAATCAGTTCGATGCGAGCGCCGTGCGTCTGAAGCTCGGGCAAGCATCTGAATACGTCGAGGCGCGCATATTCGGCATGGCAACGTTCCGGGAACAGCGTGGCGAGCATGCGCTGTCCGGTTACTGCCTCGCGCGCGTAACCGAAGGTCTGGGTCGCCGATTCATTCCAGTCAATGATGATGCCATCGGCGTCCGTGCAGACGAACGCATCGTGCGTCGTATCCAGCACGAGCCGGCGGCGCCGCAATGACGCGGCGAGTTTGACATCGGCGGCTTCGCGCAGACTGATCTCCGTGCGCAAGCGGGCAATCGTGATGGCGTTCTGTTCGATGAGCGTCTGGTTCTCCGCGAACACGCGCTGATGGGCCATGCCCGATGCGACGAGCGATGTGATCCGTTGAAGCGTTTCGATGTCTTCCACGGAAAATGCGTCGATTCTTCCGGCCATCAGCTTGATGACGCCGGCGACTTCCTGCTGGTAAGCGAGCGGCGCAACGATCATCGATGCAGCGCCGACGCGCTCGCATGCCTGCGCGTCGACGCGTGGGTCGTCGCGTGTGTCGCGGGCGTAAAGCAGCTGGTTTCTCGTCGAGCATAGTCCGGACAGGCTGCCTTTCTGCTTCAGGCGCAATCCCACGTGATGCGCAATCGATCCGCTGCATGCGCGGTAAACCATATCGTCGCCGTCTACCCATTCCACGACCGACGCATGCGCGGAAGGCACGAGATCGAGTAACGCGTCGGTGACGACATTGAAAAACCTGTCGAGGTCCAGCTTGGCGGCCGCAATGCGCGAGTGCGCATCGATGAGTTTCGCAAGTCGCGCGTTGGTCGATCGCTCGTGCGCGAGCTGCGCGGCCATATCCGAGTCTGCGTGCGGATCCTGACTTGCATTATTCATCGTTCATAGCTCCGTGCGAGCCGTAGTTGCGGTATTCAACCAGTCAGCAAAGAATGGTGTTCATGCATGCTGCATAACATCGCAGGATGCGCTTCGGGACCTTTATACACAGTAATGGATAAAAAACGTATGAGGAACGCTGCGAATATGCGGCATCGGTCCGGAGTGTGTTTAGGGTGCAACAAGGACGAGGGACGTTGAGGAAGAAACGCGGAGATCAGAGCCGGCCCGCTTGCTCAGGGCGTCGATCATGGAAGGCTATTCAGACACGCCGACCTGCTGCCCGAGCACGCGAATGAGCGGTCGCGCGGGTCGATGTCAACGCGAAAGCGGCCGACCGTCCGATCCCCAAGCGGCTGCCAGCGGTGCATGGTTGCGAAGCTGTCGTCCGTCGCATGCTCCGGTTTTGACACGTGGCATTCTCAATGCGTTACGTGTCATCGCCGATCGATCGCTGAGCTTCTGGCGACGGACTGAACAAAGGATCGCCTCGCACTTAGATATGCGGATGCCTGTCGCGCACAGGACTGACCGATTCAAGTAGCGACGCTACGTGAAGAATGGTTGACTCAGCCTGCCAGCTGCCGACAATCTGCACATTGATCGGCAGGCCCTCCTTACTCGTGCCGAAACGCATCGAGATGCCCGGCAAGCCCGTGACGTTCAACGGCACAGTGGCGCCCTGAAGATAGGTGGCATCCACGGTGTGGCCGTTGATCGAGAACGTGTTCACGCCGTGCTTGTGAGCCGGGATTGGAAGCACATGCGTCATCAACGCGTCGTACTTGCGGAAGTATTCGGCGTATCCATCCCGCAGGCGTTCGGCAGCCTGCTCAGCATCGATATAGTCCTTCATCGAAGTATCGGGCAGCGCGAGCATTGTCCTTGCCATCTTGTAGAGTTCGTCCCGACTCCGCCCCGCTGTTGCCTCCGCGAACGCCGGCTTCATTTCCATGACGTGCAGGCGGTTGAAGACATCGAGAGCGAAGTCTCGTTCCAGCGCAGGAATGCGCACCGGCTCGACGACAATGCCTAAGCTTCCAAGCGCCTGCGCCGCTGCCTCGACGGTGGCGGCAACTTCCGGGTCGACGGGTCCGAAGCCGGGCCCCACCATCCAGCCCACCCGCAGCGGACGGTCCGCGGAGTGACGCACCCCCGCATCGAACGCGACGGTACTGCTTGCAAAAGCGTCATGCCCATCGGGGCCGGACAGTTCCGAGAATGCGAGTGCCAGGTCGCGGATGCTGCGAGCCATCGGACCGACGTGCCAGAAGCGGCGGGGAGCGCGCGGCCAGATTCCGGTCATCGGCACGCGTCCGTGAGTCGCCTTCAGTGAGACGATGCCTGTCTGGGCAGCGGGCCCGCGCACGGAGATCGCCAGGTCGGTACCGAGCCCCAATGGCGACATGCCCGCGGCGATCGCCGCCGATTCGCCGCCGCTCGAGCCGCCCGGCGTGCGTTCCAGGTCCCACGGATTATTCGATCGACCACTAAGCAGGTTGTCGCTCTCGATCCAGTACGAAAATTCGGGCAGGTTTGTTTTTGCAAGAAGGATGCCGCCCGCGTTTTTCAATCGCGCAACACTGGTCGCATCAGCGTCGGGAGTACGTCCTTTGAAGATGGGCGAACCACGCTGGGTCGCCACGCCGGCCGTGTCGATCGAATCCTTGGCGGTAAAAGGCACACCGTGCAGCGGCCCCAAAGGCTGACCCGACAACACGGCCGCTTCGGCTGCCCTCGCGGCTTCAAGGGCATCGTGCGCAACCGTGACAATGGCGTTGACTCGCGGATCCACAGCGTCGATGCGATCCAGGTGCGCCTGGACGACCTCAACCGGCGACACTTCGCGGGTGCGGATGAGCTCTGCGAGTCGGGTCGCGTCGAGATAGAACAGTTCGGGGGTCATGCGTGGCTCCTTGGCGGGTGACGAAAATCAATAAATCGAAGACTACCTAACATTCGGTAGGTTCCGGACTCCAAAAAATGCCGCGATCTGAATGCGGCGTTTTCATCTACCTAACGTTTGTTAGGTATCACTTTAGGCGGTACAATTCACACCGTCAATAAATTTTTTAGGAGTGTGTCGTGCCCACGGAAGCCGTCGTTAGCTCAGGGGACCGGATTGTCGCGGCTGCCACGAGAATGGCGCAGGCGCACGGCTATTCCGGGCTCAACATTCGGGAACTCGCGCAAGAGGTCGGCATCAAGGCCGCCAGCATTTACCATCATTTCGCGAGCAAAGCGGACCTCGCGGCAGCGGTCGCGCGACGCTACTACGAGGATTCGGCTTTTGCGCTGGAAGCACTCTCGACGGCGTCGGGCGATCCGCTGGTCAGCTTGCGTCGGTATCCGGAAACGTTCCGTCGGTCTCTGGAGTGCGACAACCGCATGTGCCTGAGCAGTTTCATGGCCGCGGAATATGACGATCTGCCTGATGCGGTCAAAAAGGAAGTGCAGACCTTCGCGGACGTCAACGTGGCCTGGCTCCGCAAGTCTCTGGAGGCGTCGGGTGTCGTCACCGCCGAGGCAAGCCATGAGCGCGCATGCGCGATCTATGCGGCAGTAGCCGGCGCTCAACTGATGGCGCGCGGGCGGGCTGACATTGCGTTGTTCGACAGCTTGATGAATAGCTACCGGGCGGTCGGCTTGTTGCCGGGCTAGGAAAAGTTTCAATAACCGGAGTCGTCGGTGCCCGCTTGCCGGCGATCCGGCGGCGCCTGCGCGGCCCCGTCTTCTGTAGTAGACGTGAGCCGCCCTTCGCATCATTTGCGCCAACATGCCCGTCTACCATCAGGTGCGACAACACCGTGGCCAGTTGCGTGGTCAGGCTGGCAACGCTGCCTTGATAGCGTCGGAGAAATGGGTGGTGCTCCTGCCCAGAAGCCTGGACAGATCGCGAGAGGAACTGTCGAGTTCTCCTTTTGCCGACTTTACGTCTGCATCGACAACGACATCGACGATCATTTTCGGCAGACCGATGGCTAGCAACATCGCCTCGTATTCTTCGGGTGGCAGGTTTTTGTACGCAATGGTCCGTCCGACTTGCCTGGAGACTTCGTCGGCAAACTCCGGCATCGCGAAAGGGTGGTCTCCCGCAAGCTCGTACGTCTTGTTGACATGGCCCGGTTGCGTGAGAACTTTGACAGCGGCCTCCGCGTAGTCGGCTCGCGACGCCGCCGCGAAGCGCCCGTTGCTCGCGCTACCGACAATCGCGCCATTTGTCAGCGCCGGAGCCAGCGCGTCGGTCATGTTCTCCAGGTACCAGCCGTTGCGTAATAACACAAAGTCCAAACCGGAAGCCGTTAGGTAGGCTTCCGTTGCCTTATGCTCAGCCGCGAGTATCAGCGTGGAGGTGTCGGCGCGGAGCATGCTCGTGTAGGCCACGAGCTTCACGCCAGCCTTCTTTGCCGCGTCAATGACGGACTTGTGTTGCCCAAACCGCTGGCCTGGCACGACGGCCGAAATCAGTAGAACCTGCTCCACACCCGTGAATGCGTTGATCAACGTCTGCGGGTCGTCGTAATCGGCCTTGCGGACCTGGACGCCGAGCGCGCGCAGTCCCTCGGCCTTTCCCGGATCACGTACTGCCGCAACAATCTGCGTGGCCGGGACGCGCTTGATGAGGCCTTCCATGACAAGCGTACCGAGCTTTCCATTCGCGCCAGTAACGGCAATCATCCTGCTTCTCCTATCTGGAAAAAATGAGATACCTCTCCGCTCGCGTGACGGGCGCGACGGCTCATCCCGGCATCGAAGGACTTCAGATCCTTGTCAGTGCGAAGCGTCGGCTCGCCGCCATCGCCAGTCGGGAAAGGTGTGAATCGCAGCGAGATAGTATCTCCTCTATACTTAGTGTCAATTAGGCACTTCGGTGTAACCAGGTAGCATTGAGGAAACTGCCATGAGCAAAACTTCAACCGGGGCATTGCCTCCCACCGTGTGTCCCAGCCGGGTGATGCTCGACCAGATAGCAGACAAGTGGTCGATGCTGATTCTCGCGTCGCTGCGCGATGGACCGTTGCGGTTCAACGCGATCAGGCGTCGTATCGACGGAATCACACAGAAAGCGCTTACACAATGTTTGCGCCGTCTGGAGCGAAACGGCATTGTGGACCGGCGCGTCATAACGAGCTCCCCGATATCCGTCGAATACCGGATCACCGCGCTTGGCCGGTCGCTGGATCATCCCTTTCAGGCGTTGTACCTCTGGACGCTGGACAATCTCGCAGAGGTCGAGGCCGCAAGAGCGCGCTATGACGCGCGGGTTGCGTCCCAGGAAGATGACATCGTCGACTAGCTTTTTCCATACTGCGACGCCTGTGCAGCCGACGCGCCGCCGGCCGTGGCGGTAGCTGCCAACGATGTCGGGAAAGAAGGACTACTTGGCGAATCTGCTCTGGTATGAGCAGACACAGTGCGCACTCTGCGCAAAAGAAAAGTGAGCGTTTGCGCATACCCAGCGTCAAGCATGTTTCCATTCGCTTTTCTTCGGCTGCCGAGCACGATGGTGCCAAACGGAACATTGAGTTAATCGACGTTTAGGTTACCGAAATTGCTGTACTCAAGCATTTGCAGCGAGCTTGGAAGTGAAGCGGACGCGTTAGTCAGGGTATGCAGCAGCGTCGTTAGAAACAGATGAATGGCCGGCGCAGAAGACCGATCATTGAATCTCATTGTTCTCGGGCGCCCCCCACGTTTGAGCGCTAACCTGTGCCAGCGCCTCGAATACAGCCGGCGTGCGTTCCAGGCGGGCTATTACGTGATGGACCTCGGCAAGACGATGCCCGAAACCGTCGCGCCGTTCCACCCTTCCGCCGCCGAGGTCCTGGCCTGCACATGGCTCACCGAGCCCGAGCTTGAGGTCTACACGAAGGAGTATGGCCGTACTGGTTTCCAAGGCGCCCTGCAGGCTTACCGCGTTCTTCCCGATCCTGATTTGAATGCTGAGTTGCGTCTGTTTTCGGGCAAGACAATCGATGTGCCTTCGCTCTTCATTGGCGGAAAAAGCGATTGGGGTACCTATTCGGCACCCGGCGCGCTCGATCTGATGAGAACCCGAGCGGCGACGAGAATGAGCGGCATCGAATTGATCGACGGCGCCGGTCACTGGATCCAGCAGGAGCAGCCGGTTCGGCTCAGTGAGCTCCTGCTCGCCTTCGCCGGGGAAGTGGGTGGCGCGGATCACGCGCGGAATTAGTGCGGTTGCTTACCGTTGCTCGTGAGAGGACCGTCCGACTTTCGGACCACCGTTTCTGTGACAACTCATTCGAGCATCCCGGAATCGACGCAGACGCCAAGTCCTCATCTGTCAGCCAGATGCTTCGCATTCCTTGCGAAGAAGCGCAAACGAATCTGCGTTGTGATGACTTATGAATTGCCTTGCCTGCGCTGCCGGCATGGGTCGCGCGTAAAGGTAGCCCTGCAACTCATGGCACCCATGCTGCAACAGATAATCCCTTTGTCCGGTCGTTTCGACACCTTCGCCAACGACGCGCATCCCGAGCGTGTGCCCTAGACCGATGATGGCCTTGACGATAACTTCGTCTACGGACGAGCGTCCAATTCGGCGCACGAAGGACATGTCGATCTTAAGCGTATCGGCTTTGAAATTCCGAACATACCCCAGGCTCGAATAACCGACTCCGAAGTCATCGATCGCTACCGATACCCCCATGCGCCGAATCTTCTGCAGCGTGGGCAGCGTAGTTTCTTCCATCAGCGCGCCCTCGGTGATTTCAATTTCAAGAAGGCGGGGATCGAGTCCGGTGCGTGCGAGAGCCGACGCGACGGCCGCAGCCATATCGGTCTGGGCAAATTGCACGGGAGACACATTGACCGACATACGAATATCCGGATAGCTGAGGCAAAGGCGCTTTGCCTCAGCGCAGGCCTCGTTCAACACCCAGTCGCCAATCGGAACGATCAGTCCGTTCTCTTCGGCTTGGGGAATGAACTGCCCTGGATTCAACAGACTGCCGGCCGGATCGCGCCAGCGCAGGAGCGCCTCCAGCGCGAGCACACGGCCGCTTTCGCAAACGCGAGGCTGATAATGGAGTTCGAATTCAGCGCGCTCGATCGCCGCTCGCAACTGACTGGTGACGAGTAATCGCTGCGAGTTTGCCTTCGCCATGGCGGGATCGAATTTCTGGACCCGGTTGCGTCCTGCCGACTTGGCGCTGTACAACGCCATATCCGCATTGCTCAGCAGTGCTTCGGCGTCGCGACCGTCCTGCGGATAGCATGCCCAACCGATACTCGCCTCGACGTGGAGTGTCATATCGCTGGCGGTCAGCAACTCCGCAATGGAGGCTTTAAGCCGTGAAAGAGCCGCTTCAATTTCGCTGGCCGACCGGGCGTCGCTAAACAGCACGACGAATTCGTCGCCGCCATACCGGGCGACGAAATCATTCTGCCCCACGCCATCGCGCAAGCGGGACGCGACATTGCGCAGCACCAGGTCACCCGCACTATGTCCGAGCGTGTCATTGACGTCCTTGAAGTTGTCCAGGTCGACGAAAGCGAGCGCTATCTGGTGCGCTTTTTCCTTCGCTTGCCCCAACATCTCACCCAAAGTCTGCGTCAATGCGTGCCGGTTCGGCAGCAGTGTGAGCGCATCATGCCGCGCCTGCTGTCGTAGCAATTCCTGTGAATTCACCAGTTCCGATACATCGCTGAACACGCTGATATGATGGGTCGCGACGCCGGCATCGTCGAAAACCGGGGCTACATGCAACTGGTTCCAGAACGGCTCGCCGCTGCGCCGAACACTGCGCAAAAGCACAGCGCCTTCAGAGTTCGAACGCATCGCGTGACGAATGACAACGGAGCCGGGCTGATCCTGTTCGTCGCCTAGCAAGAACCTGCAATCTTTCCCGATAATTTCTGAACCTGCATACCCCGTAATGCGCTCGAACGCCGGGTTGACATACGAAACGACATCCAGGCCATGCTGGAATTGTGTGATCGCAACAGCATTCAGCGTGGCGTCGAGTGCCCGGCTACGCAGATATAAATCCCGCTTTGCCTGCTCGTGCTCGGTCACTTCAATGGCGGTGATGAAGCACGCTTCGTGACCGGCATAGTCCAGGAAGTGAAACGAGACCTGAACGAAGATAAAGCTGCCGTCCGCGCGAAGATGGCGTCGCAAGCCGGCTGACCCGCTGCGAGGCGTTGCGCGTCGGTATGCTTCCAGGTCGGAGAGGAAGGCGGCCAGATCGCTTTCCGGCCGTAGCTGGCTGACCGGTAGGCTTGCGAACTGCGCCGCGCTATAGCCATACTGGCGCTCGGCGGCCGCATTCGCTGCGAGAATGCGCAGCGATTCCAGGTCGTAAATCATCATCGCCAGCGGGTGCTGCGCAAAATATTCGTAGAAGCGCGACTCCGCTTGTGCTGCGATGACTTCTATCCGCGCTTTGGAGAGCGAGGCGCGGTGACTGACGAAAAAAGCGTATGTCAGCAGAAGCAACGCTATGGCTATTGCGATCAACAGAGTGAGTCTTTCATGAGCCAGCCGCTGCTCCGATTCGGCGTGCATCGCGGCGATAAGCACTTCCTGACGACCCCGCAAAGCGGACAGGCCTCGTGTGATCTGGTTTAGCGTCTCGTTGGCCAGCAACAACTCATCGCTGGCGACGGTGACCCGGGAGCCCACCTCGTGAGTCTGATGCGCGATGGTTTCAAGCTGCGAAGACCATGCCGCCGTCAGAGCGCGCAGAGCGCGAACCGCGCTCAGGCCCGCACGGTCTGAGTCGAGTGCCTCTTCAAGGCGCCCGTAGGCGGCGGCCGCCGCGCCCGCTCGAGCCACCGGCCAGGCGTAAGACCGATAGCTCGCACTGCCAACGCCTTTGAGAAAATCCGAGTTCGCGTCCATATGCAGCGCGAGCACCACTTCGACATCGTTCGCCACTGCCAGTGCGACATGCAGGCGTGCGTCAGCACGCTCGCGGGAAGCGAATATGCCGAGCGCGACGAGCACCATGATCCCTGCCGCGATCGCAGCAAGGAGCGCGGCGAGCACCGTCGACCGGTATTGATGCGCGGACCGGCCAGACGCAATGCCGCGCATCCTTGCGTCTCCTCTCATTTTATAAAATGCCACGTTTCTGACCTATCGAACTCGTGCGTGTCTATTTATAACGGCCGCCCGTTATTCGACTTGACCCCTGCTGGTGATTTAATGCCACCTGACCGGCATTTATAGAGTGCGCCAACTATTTAATTCGAACTCAAATGTAATTATCCGGAAAGTCGGGGCGCTCGGAGAACATGATGCGCGGGAGATTTACAACGTATGCTGAGCGCTACCTTGCGCCATCTGCAACGCGACGGTGCACGGGTTCGGAAGGCCTTTCGCAAGCCGTTTGCAGGCACTTATTCCCTTAAAAATCCGGGTCCGCGCTGTGTTCGATGGCGCACATACCGCCGCTTATCGCAGCGCTAAATTTGTATGAACGAAACGCCAGGCGCGCCGGACAGGCAGGGCAGCGCTGCCCGTATTCGCACCAGCTTCGGCTGTTTCAGGCGCCCCGATCGGGCGTTCATCCCTTGGGGGGTTGAAGTGCCATCTATGGATCGCCATTGCCTCGACTCGAGAGTCGGCCGGCGCGTTGCCCTGCCCGCGTCAAACGTTCAGCCGGGCATCGCCACGCAAATGAGCGCGTTCGCGGCAGCGCTCGAAACACACACCGGCCTGCATCTGGCCGACTACGCCCGTCTCCATGAATTCTCAACGCGCGACTACCGCACGTTCTGGAATTTTTTTGTCGACTGGTGTAACGTTTGCGAGCTCGCCGGCAGCCCCGAACCGGTGTGCGTAGGCGACGAGTGCGAACATGCGTGTTTTTTTCCGGCCCTTGAGCTGAATTACGCCGACTGCCTGCTGAGTCTCGACGTCGCCGACGCTCACGCCGCCGCGTTGTCGGAATGTCATGCGGACGCTCCACGCTTGCGTATGACGCGAGGCGAACTGCGCGACCGAGTCGCGCGTCTCGCCTGTTCGCTCGAACGTCTCGGGTTACGAAGCGGAGATCGCGTGACCATGGTCGCGCGCAACGACGCGCAGGCGATCATCAGCGCGTTAGCGGTCGTCGCGCTCGGCGCGACGCTGTCCACGGCAGCGCCGGAAATGGCAGCCGAAGCGGTGCTGGATCGCTTCCAGCAACTGTCGCCACGGTTGCTGTTTGCGCACACGGCGCCAAGGGCATTCGATACCGGACCCGCACGCGCGACGAGCACCGCCCGCGTCGCGGCCGCGTTGCCATCGCTCGAAGGCATCATCAGCCTTGATGACGGCCCACTGCCTGCCGATATGACGCTACCGATCTATTCGCTCGCGACACTTATTTCGGAATCCGAATCAGACAAATTTGTCTGGCGACGTTTCCCGTTCAATCATCCGCTCTTCATCATGTTCTCTTCAGGCACGACCGGCAAGCCTAAATGCATCGTGCACGGCGCGGGCGGAACACTGATCGAGCATCTGAAAGAGCACCGGCTGCACACCGACCTGCGCGCTGGCGACACGCTGTATTTCCAGACCAGCTGCGCGTGGATGATGTGGAACTGGCAGCTCTCGGCGCTTGCGTCCGGCGTTGAAATCGTCACCTACGATGGTCCGCTTGCGACCGTCGACACGTTATGGCGGATCGCGGCCGAAGAAAGCGCCAACGTTTTCGGCACGAGCCCGGCTTACCTGAAGATGTGCGAGCAGGCGCGGCTCGAACCGGCGCGTCAATTCGATCTGTCCGCGCTGCGCGCGATCCTCTCCACTGGCGCCGTCCTGTATGACTCGCAGTATGATTGGGTCAATGAACACGTCGGCCCGATGCCGCTGCAATCGATTTCGGGCGGCACCGACATCATCGGCTGCTTTGTGCTCGGTAATCCGGACCTGCCCGTCTACAAAGGGGCCGCACAATGCAAAAGCCTCGGGCTCGACGTGCAAGCGTGGACGAATGGCGCACCGGCGTCGGGGGTCGGCCATCTTGTCTGCACCAATCCGTTTCCATCCCGGCCGCTCGGATTTTTTGGCGACGCCGAGGGCGCGCGCTTTCATGCGGCGTATTTCGCCGCTAATCCTGGCGTCTGGACACATGGCGACCTGATTGAATTTCCGGCTGAGGGTGGCGCGAGAATGCATGGCCGGGCCGACGGCATGCTTAACGTTGGCGGCGTCAAAGTTGGACCCGCCGAAATCTATCGCATCCTGAACGAAATCCCGGGGATTCAGGACGCGATGATCGTCGACCCCGGCGTGACCGTTTCGTCGTCCGCCGCCGCGCGCAATGGGAACGGCGCCACACCAGTCTTGCGCGAACGAAGGTTTGTGCTGCTGCTCGTATTGCAGACCGGCGTGGCGTTTTCCGGCGCGTTACTGGCGCAGATCCGCCGCGACCTGGTGCGCAGGGCATCCGCCGCGCATGTGCCGGGTCTGATCCTCGCGGTCGATGCACTGCCCACCACCCATAGCGGCAAGCCCTCGGAAACGGCCGCGCGCGACGCGATCAACGGCGTGCCGGTACGAAACGCCGGCGCATTGCGCAATCCCGAGTGCCTGGAGACCATCAGCCGGCTCGCGGCACAACACCTGGGAAAACGCGCGCTGCCGTCGTCCGGCAACACGCGGGCGGAGCTGGAGGCCTACCTGCGGGCGGTATGGGAGCGTATGTTCGGTTTTCAGCCCATCAGCCGCGACGCCAACTTCTTCGATCTGGGCGGCGATTCACTGCTTGCCGCCGAGATGACAAGCGAGATCGAGAACGCGACCGGATCCACGATCTCATTCGCCAATCTGATGACCGCGCCAACTCTTGCGCAGATCGCTGATGTCATTGAGAGCGGCTCACCGGCGTCGTCTGACGCGTTGGTGTTGATGCGCGCGGGAACCGGAGCGCCCGTCTTTCTCGCGCATAGCGTGACGGGTTCGGTGATGGAATGCCGTGCGCTGATCGGCGCGTTGCGCGGTGAAAGACCGATATATGGCCTCAACGCCCAGGGGCTGGATGGCAGGCAGCCACCGCAGCACCGTGTGGCCGACATGGCGCGGTCATACCTGGCGCAAATACGCCTGATGCAACCGCATGGACCCTATACGCTGGCGGGCTACTCGTTCGGCGGATTGATAGCCTTGGAGATTGCGCAGCAACTTTATCGATTGGGCGATCCGGTCGAGTTGCTCTGCCTGCTGGACACGTATGTGAGCGAGCGGTATCTGCCATGGGGTGCGCGGATGAAATATCGCGGCAGTTATGTCGCGCGCCATTGGCAGATGCTGCGGCGTATCCCGGCCATGCAACGCGCCCAGTATGTCAGCGGCAAGCTCGGCGCGGCGATGGGCCGCCTGCGTTCGCGTCGAGGCTCGCGCACCAGCAGCGGACGCGAGACGGATGCCGTTGGTCTGCCTCCCGCGTTGCAGGGCGTACGGGAAGCTATGTACAGCGCGATGGCTGCCTACCGGCCAAGACGCTATCGCGGTGGACCGATCTTTTATGTGCGCGCTTCGGTGCAACAGGAGCGGCGCGGCGATCCGTTGCCTTTATGGCAGCAGGTGGCATGCGCTGGACTGCAAGTCGTCGATGTCGGGGGCGGCCATAATGACATGCTCTTCGAGCCCAACGCCAGTGTCATTGCTTCCATGCTTGACGAAGCGCTGGCGGCGCCTCCGTCGAGGACCGGGTCACAGGATGGTCGGACGGCACTCCACGCGCGGCCGGCTTGAAAGCGTTGGCTGGTATGGGGTGAAGTCGATGGATAGAAGGTCGTAGTCCTGATCGATTGTGGCGCCCCCAGATGGGCATGCGCATTGGTGTAATCACGTGATTGGGTGCAACCGTGGTTGTCTGTTGCGCAGACCCGGCATTCGCTGGTTTGAGGATGTAGTCGTTGGTGGGCGAGGCCATTGATGTCAAAAAGAGCTTGTTGGCCATCGGTCGCCCAGGCTTCGAGATGAGGCTAACCGGGTGCGCCGTCGTTCACGAAGGCCAGTCGGCTCCACGTTACACCCATGCGCCGATTCCCGGGCTGGCTGGATTCGGTACGAGTGTTCAACACAGTTCGCAACCCATATGCTTTTGCAAGCTCGATGGTCTCTCGCGCCGAAACCTCGAACATCCGTCGTCCTTTTGGGACCTGACCGTGACGCAAGGACATGACCAGCAACGCACCTTTACGTAGTAGCGCACTAACGTTCGGCATCGCCCGACGACGCTCGTCTTCGTCGAGGTGCATCCAGACAGCCGACAGCATCGCCAGGTCAAATTGGGTTCGTCTCGAACGCAGGATTTCAAGACCTGGCAGACTATCGTCCAGCCATTCAATCCGCGGAGAGGGATGCTGGCTGATTCCGGCAACGCGCAACGCGTCGACCGGTTCGACCGCAACGACTGTATGTCCCCTCGCCGCAAGGGCGGCGGCGTCGGTTCCAATACCCGCTCCGACGTCAAGCACGCAGGCCGGGTGCATCGGAAGCAGATGCATGACTGGCTTATGGTGTTCCTCAAACGAGATGTCCCGCCATTGTTCGACGAGAGATTGCGCACTTTCCGCATAGCCTTCCGTGCCGCTCACATTAATGGACACTACCGCCCCTCCATGCATTGCTGCCGAGCTGCATTTCGGCTTTGGGTCGGGATGGTTCTCTGACAATGTACGCAAGGAAGTCACTGCGCGCGAACAATCGCACGCCGTCAAAGTCAACTGCGCAAGCAGTTGTCGATGGTCTTGACGACCCAGCCGGATCGGGCGGCCAGATGCCATCGCCAATGGGTCAACCATCGTCCGTCTGCCAGGGATCGGCCGACGGGTTTGGGACGCGAGGTTAGCAGCGCAGATCGTTCCGGCTTCGCGACGGGACCAGGTCCCGCACTGGAAGCCGACGCGGCTACGACGGCAGCTTCGCCGCGAGTACATCCATCTTCATAATTTCCGGCGGCTTGGCGAACAGGTCCGGCGCTTTCGCCATCAGTGCCTCGGCTACTTTGCCCGCCAGGTGCGCCTCGCGCCCGGCGTCGTCGGGGAACGCATCGAATATGCCGTACACGGATGGCGATATTTTCAGCCCGAACCACGCGATCGTTGCGGGTTCCTGCTCAACCAGCGGCAGTCCGCCCATCAGGAAGCTTTCGACTTCCTGCTCTTTGCCCGGCTTTGCTTCGAGCCGGACAAACAACGCTGTCTTGACCATGCCTGCCTCCAATTTGATGCCACTTGCGAAATAGCGACGGGAATTCCCTACGATCTCTCCGCGTATGCGTGCGCGCGGTCAAATTGTCGCCGACGGCGTATTAATTAAAGCATCGTCGCACGAAGATTCAAGAATGAGCCTACTACTAGTTGAGGCTATCGCCTAGCTATTAAGAGCAACCGCCCTCGCGAAGGTAAGCGAGTGGAGTCGGAATTGTTGATGCAGCGCGGACAGCGTGCTGCCGCCGGTTGTCCGACACTCAGCATAATGCGCATCCATGATTTAAACGTGACCGGCGCTTCCGTTTCGGCTGCTATCGCGACCAGGTCAGTGTCCCAATCGAGGACGGGTCCGGCCAACCACATTGGGCCGCAGTCGGCAATCAAGGGCTCTGGGCAGTGGGGCCGGACGCCTGCCAGTGCGTGATGTGCCGCCGTTTGGCGAAGCTGCACGACTGACGCATCGGACGATGCGTAGCTAACTGGAATTATCGCCCGCGCGCCAACCGCGCTCACTGTCTTCGTGTTGGCGCGGCTGAACTTTTCCATTCATTCAAACGCATCATTCATATGGTCCAATCTTCGGACCCGTCAGAATGCATGCCAGTCCTCGTCACCAGTTGCGACCAGCGCGTTGCCGGTTGCGGTAACGGCGGGCGCCTTCTCCGGTTTTGGCAACGTGGGCGCAGGCGACCTACGAACCGTCGGCGCCGGTTGCTTCTGCTCGCTCCTCGGGGCCATCGTGCGCGACGTGGATGGCTCACCGTCGCCGACCTTGAAGAAAGCTACAGCCTCACGCAGGCCTTGGGCCTGTTGAGCCATCGACTGCGCGGCCGCCGAAGCTTCTTCCACTAACGCAGCATTCTGCTGGGTTACCTGGTCCATCTGGCTGACCGCCTGGTTCACCTGCTCGATACCGGTACTCTGCTCTTCCGACGCCGACGAGATTTCTCCGACGATGTCGGTCACACGTTTCACAGACTCCACGATCTCCTTGATTGTGCTGCCCGCTTCCCCGACAAGCCGCGAGCCCGTGTCCACCCGGCTGGCCGAGTCACCGATCAGGTCTTTGATTTCCTTCGCCGCCGTGGCGCTGCGTTGCGCAAGCGTGCGGACCTCACCGGCGACGACCGCGAAGCCGCGTCCCTGTTCACCGGCACGCGCCGCCTCGACGGCCGCGTTCAGCGCGAGGATATTGGTCTGAAACGCAATCCCCTCGATCACGCTAATGATTTCAAACATTTTGGCGGAACTGCCGGAGATATCATGCATCGTCTCAACCACACGCCCGACCACTTCGCCGCCGCGCTGCGCGACGACCGAGGCCGTGCTGGCGAGCGTCGCCGCCTGCCTCGCATTGTCCGTGTTATGACGGACCGTAGCAGTCAGTTCTTCCATGCTCGAAGCAGTTTCTTGCAGGGATGCCGCCTGCTCTTCCGTGCGGCTCGACAAATCCAGATTGCCTTGGGCGATCTGCGCACTCGCCGTCGCAACACCCTCGGCGTTACCGCGGACCTCCGACACGACCCGCAACAGGGCATCGCGCATTGCCTTTAACGACGCCATCAAACTGTCCGTGTCACCGGGACGAAGATCGATTTTCACGCTTAGGTCACCGGTCGCGACGCTCCTCGCCAGGTCGCTTGCGATTGCCGGCTCGGTCCCGAGCTGCCGCGTGAGACTACGCGTCATCCAGGCTCCGATACCGATCCCGGTCAAGCCGGAAAAAACCACCAGAACGATCATGAGATTGCGGCTGCCGTCGTAGAGCGCCTGGTTGGATTGCGACGCCTCCTGTGCGTTTCGTTGTTTCACATCGACGAGGGTGCTCATCAGCTCTTCGGTTCTTTTGACACGCCGGCCGAAATCGCCGAACAGATAGTTCGTCAGGTCCCCTCGATCCTGCAGCGACGCGGCGTTGGCCTTTGCCTTCATTTCGCTGAAAGCCTGCTCGTATTCGTGCCAGCTCTGATTGAGATTGGCGAAGGTGGCCTTCCCTTTCTCCGAGTAAAACAGCGGCTCGGCTTTATCGAGGCTCGCGCGCGCGAGGCCCAGCTGCTTTTCACCGTCGTCCAGAAAAGCAGCACGCTCTTCGGCGCTGGCGGCCAGAATGGCGTTGCGCAGCGAGCGGCCCGCTTTCAACACGTTGCCGTTCGCATCCTGGACCAGGTTGAGACCCATCAGATCGAAGCGATAGGTCCGGTCGCCGTTATCATTGATCTTTGCCATGTCGTGGATGCCGATTCCACTAATGATGGCGCCAATCGCGCACACCAGGATAAAGGCACTGATCAGCTTGGTGCCGAGTCTCATATTACCGATGTTCATACTTCGTTCCGCGAGGGTAAATGGTGAATCAGCGCTGCCTTCGTCGTGTGGCGGGTGCTTCTTGGTGGCACGGCGAAATTGAGCGCAACTCTCCGGATTGTTTGGTCATTGATTCGCATTTTTCGAATTTCTAATGCAAAGGTGATTTCGGCAAATCGGGCCGGAACTTGAGGAAAGAGATAGGGTTTTTACGTAGCTGACGCTCTGTAAGGCGGCCGGGGGCCGCGTTCGTCGTCCATTCACTGTCCGGTTTAAGTCGCGAACGCTATCGGCTGGGCTTGGGACCGTCGTGGCATGTCAGCGAACGTCGGGATCGGGTCGCAATCAGCGGGTTGCCGTCAGCTACTCGCGGACTGTTCCATGCGACGCGCGTGGGGTATTGCTGGATCAATCTCCATGGACTGGATGCCACGCGGAGTGGACTTAATCATGCGGATACGGCAACAAGCCATTGAGCCTGCCGCGAGAAGATTGGGGCAGTCTTGCTCAAAAGACGAGGGCGGACTACATCGGCAGTGTTGATGCTGCGATCAAGGCTTTTGAAAAACAGAAAGCATCGAATTGAGCGCCTGCTCGGACGATCAGGTTTGCCGATGCATTCCAGTTTGTCTATTCGCATTGCCAACTGATACGCAAAGCAACCGCCTGATCGGCGTCGACCGGCAACGATAACAGCCTACCGTCCCGCAACGCCCTTCACCGTCCGCGTCAATTCTCCAGGCCCGCGTTTGCGCGCCGCGGTTGGAGCACCAGGTCGGCCGCTTCCTGCGCGTCTTTGAGGAGCGTCCTGCGCGGCGTGCCCATCTGAGCACGCATGGTCAGCCCACGCGCCAGGTCGGTAACCTGGGTTGCGCGCGTTTCCAAGGGAAAGTCAGATGGAAGTTCTCCCGCGCTGATTGCGTCCCGGAAACGACCTTCCACCAGCGCAGTGCCACCGGCGGCCGCGTTTTGCAGGTACTGCCGGACTTCGGGGTCGTCCACAAGCGGCGCGACGCATATTAGAAGACAGCCCCGAGCGGACCCTTTTGCAGTCGCACTTTCGACGGCGTACCTCAAAAAACCCGTGATCGAGTCGCGAACACCCGGTGGTGAGAGCAGTGCCTTCGCGGCTAATGCGCCTTTCCGTTCTGCGTACACCTTCAGCGCGCGCAAGAATATTGTCCGCTTGTCCCCAAAGACGGCATACAGGCTTGGTCGTCCCACGCCCATTCCGGCGACGAGATCGTCGATCGTCACTCCGTCGAAGCCTTTCGACCAGAACACCTGAGTCGCCTTTTCCAGCGCACCTGTCTCGTCGAAGCTGCGCGGTCGGCCAACTGGCCGGGTGGTATTTTGAATCATTTAGTTTAAAACTCCTTGACAACTGCTGCCGCACCCATTTATAACCAAATCGTTCTAAATTATCAAGCCAATCCTGGCCCGCCGGGCCTTACGATACGGCCATCACCCTTTGACACGGAGACGCCCATGGAACATTCAGTCGCGCTCGTTACCGGCACCACCTCCGGGGTCGGTTATGAAGCTGCTCGCATGCTCGCCAGCAACGGCTACCGCGAGGTCATCGTCACCGGGCGCAGCCTGGCCCGGGTCCAGGAAACGGCCGCTCAGCTTGCGGCTCAGACCAGAACACAGGTTTTCACGCCGCTGGAATTGGAGCTGGACGAGCCGGCCAGCGTTCAATCCGCCCTCGCCGAACTCGAAAAGCGAGGTCGGCCGATTGATTTTCTACTGCTCAACGCCGGAATGGTGCCCGGTAAAGAGCGGGTGATCACTGCGGCGGGCGTCGAGGCTTCTCAGGCTCCGCTCATCGGCCATCATCAATTAACTGTCGGCTTACTCCGCGCCAATCTGCTGAGCCCCAACGCGCGAATTGTAATTGCCGGCGCGGAGCCCGCCCGCGGGGGTGTACCCATGTTCAGGTACACCGACGTGGACGCACTTGCTGCGAGATACCACGAAGGCGACCTGACCGCTGCGATGGAAGCCCTGTTGCGCAACGGGCCTCACGTAAAGTATGTGCCCAACAATGCGTACGCTGACGCGAAACTCATGGTTGCCTGGTGGACTGCGGCGCTTGCGCGTCGGCTGCCCTCTGGCATGGCCGTGTTCGCCGTCTCGCCCGGCGCGGCAACCGCCACCCAGGTGGGACGAAACGCTGGCTGGGCGGTGAAATATCTGATGATCCCAATCGTGAACCTCCTTCCCGGCATGAATCAGACGCCGGAGACGGCGGCCCGCCGGTACCTTCAGGCGTCGGAGTTCGGAGCCGACGTCTCAGGGCAATTCTTCGCCTCGGCCAAAGGGAAATTCACAGGCCCAATTGAGGCGCAGCGCCAGCCGCACCTCCTCGATGGCGCCAATCAGGAAGCCGCGTGGCAGGCCGTTGTCAATGTTTCTGGCGTCAACTGGTCATCTGCGGATTTCTTGCGCGCGGTGCCTGAACGAGCGGCGGTCGCGGCGACGAAAATCGGCGGGTGATGGCGGAGTTGTGTGACCGTTCACGTGTCTCGCGGCATTTTCAATTGAATAGCTCAGCAGTTGCTAACTATGGAGAACGTTTCTTTATCGTATTAAACGGTCAAATATTGGCAACACAACCCAAACCTCCGAATGAGAACACATACAAACCGGTAGCAGGATAGAAAAGGTAGTCATTATCGGCAGCATGAGCAGTATGGGCCGCGCGAGGGCGCAGACGCTCCTCGATGGGGCGCGCGGTCGTTGCCCGACATCGATGCCCTCGCAGCGCAGGTGAAGACCGAGTTCGACGCCATCAACCTGCTTACCGTCGCTGCGAGAGCGAGCATTCCGGCGCCTCTCGAGAGCGTGACCGAATCCACGTAACGGCGGCCTTATTCGCCGATGGGAGACTTCAGGCCCGCTAACGTACATGCCTGTCTGGACGCGCAAACTGAGACCGGCCACCTTCGAACTTCCGAAGCTGTGCTCAAGATTGCCAACAATCAGTGCGGCTTTGGCCCGCTCAGCGCTTTAGTGAGGTTTGCCTGCCGACCGCTTTGTCGCAGACTTGCGTTTCGCTATGAAGGAGACGCTTTCCTTGCGCGGATTGGCTAATTTGCTCTTTACATGGGCCACGATGCTCCCTTACCTGTGGTGCGCGCACAATCTGCCATTGCAGGCCGCACCAAGTATCCCAGCAGCCTGGGAGATTGCGAGACGATTAGCGGGATCCGAGTGAGCTTCGCAGCCCTGGTTCGGTCGAATGCGGTACTTCAATTTCGAAGGCCGGGTTGTTCATAATCGGTATCGCACAGTGCCGCGTGAACCGCTTTGACTCTTTACATACGCACGCTGCGCTGGATCAACCGTCGATCATCGAATGACATAGAATGTCTGGAAGCTATGCTTGAAGTTCGAAATCCAAAAACGATTCCGCGCGTGCATTTCGAGACTTGATTGCCTTCTATGCGGTATAAATCGCTCTGCCCGTCGCGCTGGTGTAACTCGTTGTGTACGTAACGAACGGATGTATAACGCCTGCGGGCGAACGCCTGCCCAATACGACACTGCTGTTTCCGAAGAGCGCTAAAGATGAGAACCATCAATGATTCCGCACGGGCCTTTATCGATCTGGCCAAGCTAGGACGAACCAGTTTATGGGCTATCGCGTTGACGCTGTTGCTTATCAGTTTTATCAACACCATCAGCGCATTTGGTATCCTGGCGTTCTCACCTGCCGACGTTCAGTCAGCGTTTTACAGAAAGTTAAGCGTCATCAATCTGCTTGAATCTTTGTTCACTGGTGCCGCCGGAATCGGCGGTATCGCTGGATTCTGGCTCGCCTGCCGTTTCATTCTACGCCGCCCGTATGTGTCTATCGTTTCTGCCGGGCTTAAATTCAGCGTTCCGCGTGTCCTGCTCGGCATGGCGCTTTTCTTACCCGCGTTGGTAGTATCAGTCATTGCGAGCTCGGTTTATTTCTGGGTACGTTTCGGCACGTGGCAACCGCCGCTTGGGGGATTCAATTCGAATCCGCACGTTTTCGGGTTCGGTCCGATTCTCAGTCTCTTTGCCGGGCCTGTCGCAATAGGTGTGTTCGCGTTTGGTGAGGAGCAATTTTTTCGTGGATGGCTGACGCAGACCCTTGGGCAGTTTATCCGCGTTCCGGCTGTTGTCGTGACAGTCGTGGCCGTTTCGTTTGCGATCTACCACACGCAATACGACTTGCCCGTTAAGGCGGCGGTGTTCTTTCATTCTATCGGTTTTTCAGTGTTGAGCCTGCGCGATCAACGTCTGGAACTGGCTCTCGGTGCGCACACAATGCTAAACACGTGCGTCGCACTGCTGATACCAACGTTTTTCGTGTCCGCGCATCCGCATGTGAATCTTCCGAATGCGATTTACATGAGTCACACGATACTGATACTCGACATCATTGTTTTTGCGCTGATTAGAGGCGCGCTGCCGTTCGCGCTGATGTACTGGTTTCTTCAAAAGACAAACGGATGGTTCGAGCCAAAGCCCGCAACCGAAGTTGCGGACGTTCAACCTGCGTGAATATCAACGGCGCGCACCGCGAACGACATTTCGACCGAGCCGGGCACTGAGCGAGTCGACGAAGCGCAGCACGGTCGCAACGGCAGTGTAAGGGAGCGCCGCTGTTTCGGCCTGCCACGCTCGAATGTTCTTCTAGTTGTCTCAAGCATGCGGAATCGTTCATGAACCGCATAAGACCGTTCGGGAAAACTAACGAATGGGCACGTCGCGGTGCGCTCATCCGCGAGCCACCGACAGATCGTCCTTACGGAATGAGGGAATTTACCGTTGCGACGCCGGATGGACATCGGTTTGTCGTAGCGCAGGCCAGCTCACAGAATCAGTCATGAATGACGCATTCGAGCACCACACACAGTGCTTCGAGTTGGCCTCCGTAACCTCTCGCGCGGGCGACCGAGCATCGGCTGCATTAAAAGTGACTATCCGAAGGCGGCTAGTGTGGACTAGCCCATCGCTCTCGCACCAGAGACACCGGGGCGCCCGCTTAAGCTCAGTCACCGAACCGTCACGGACGCCGCCGCCTGATCGATTTGCCAACGGGACCTATCAGAAATACATAAGGAAGCGAGGGCCGCGCAGTCATCGCAGCGTCACTCCTCGCCCGGTTCAACAACGCGTATCGGACGAGTCCCGACCCTCGCTCCCGTGACCTGGTCGACCGCCACACTCCTGATCTCAATTCCTGTTTTCGCATGAAGTAAGCGAACCAGCCTGCCATCGCCACGGTCTTGGCGCTTGCGATGCGCCGATCATGAAGAGCACCACATGAAGTCTCGCCCGGCAGCCATCTGAAGGCACTCAGCCGCGCAGCACAAGCGCAGAAATCCGACATGTTTTTGCAGGAATGAGGAAGAAGTGCAACCGGTTGGACCCTAGTCTTGGTGTCTCCGTCATCGGGTCAATGGGCCACGTCGACGAGATCGGCGTCAGCGCTTGGCCTTCCTGCATGGTCGGCATCCCGATGACCGGCGGCCTTCATTCGAGCCGACACCTTACTCAGGCCGCGATCTGAAAATCGATCGGGCCTCAAACACTGAACAAGGAGAAATGTCATGGCTGCGAGCGGCAATCGCGCAGTAACGTTCATGGGTCCGATGAAGATGGAGTTGCAGACTTTCGACTATCCGAAACTGATCACGCCGACAGGCAAGAAAGCCAATCACGGCGCGATCCTCAAGATCGTGACGACGAATATCTGCGGTAGCGATCAGCACATCTACCATGGCCGCTTCGCCGCGCCCAAGGGGATGGTGATGGGGCATGAGATGACCGGGGAAGTGGTCGAAGTCGGTCCGGACGTCGAGTTCATCAGGAAGGGCGATATATGTTCGGTCCCGTTCAACGTTTCTTGTGGACGCTGCCGCAACTGCAAGGAGCGGCACACCGATGTGTGCATGAACGTTAATGACACGGTCGATTGCGGCGCTTACGGCTTCAATCTCGGCGGCTGGCAGGGTGGCCAGTCCGACTACCTGATGGTGCCTTACGCCGATTGGAACCTGTTGTCTTTCCCGGACAAGGACCAGGCCATGGAGAAAATCCGGGATCTCACACTGTTATCGGACATCCTTCCGACCGGCTTCCATGGTCTGATGGAGGCCGGGGCCAGAGTGGGCTCGACGGTCTATATCGCCGGAGCCGGGCCGGTGGGTCGGTGCGCCGCGGCGGGCGCGCGCCTCATCGGCGCGTCCTGCATCATCGTGGCCGATACCAACCGGGCGCGGTTGGACCTGCTCAGTAATAATGGCTGCGAGGTGGTCGATCTCACCAAGGACACGCCGGTGGCCGACCAGATCGAAGCGATCCTGGGCAAGCGGGAGGTGGATTGCGGCGTGGATTGCGTCGGACTGGAGGCGCACGGCTGTGGTCCGGAGGCGAACAGCGAGCACTCGGAGGCGGTAATCAACACGCTTCTCGAAGTAGTACGGGCCGGTGGCGCGATGGGCGTCCCCGGCATTTACACCGACGCCGACCCGAAGGCGAGCACCGATCTGACCAAAAAAGGCCAGCTTCCCATTGATTTCGGCAAAGCCTGGATCAAATCGCCGAAACTGACGGCCGGCCAGGCGCCCGTCATGCACTACAACCGCGACCTGATGATGGCGATTCTGTGGGATCGGATGCCATATCTTGGCGCCATGCTCAACACCGAGATCATCAAGCTGGAGCAGGCGCCCGAGGCGTACAAGACGTTCAGCGATGGCTCGCCCAAAAAGTTCGTCATCGATCCACACGGCAGCGTGAAGAAAGCCGCATAGTACCGGCAGGTGATACGGGCGCTCGACGGCTCCTCCCCTTCGGGCGCCCGATCGCGAGGTCGAAAAAGACCCTGGCAATGTCCGGCTCAAAGAAGCCATCCGCCGACTCGCAGGCGCGGGCGACACATGTGCGGCTTTCGCGATGCATGTCGCACAAAGGCGTTTCGTTCATGCTGTGGTCCAGCCAGATAGCACCTCGCGTTGTCCTGACTCAGGTGAACGCTGAAGGTTATCCAAGAAGAACAACGTTCGCCCGCTGTAGCTGAAACCGGTCATTTCTGTGGAGTACCCATGAAAGCTGTTGTCTATAACGAGTCTGTTCCGCTCGATTCGCCCGATGCCCTGACCGACACCACGTTGCCCGAGGCTGAGCCGACCGGGTATGACCTGTTGGTGGAAGTGCATTCGGTTTCGGTGAACCCGGTCGATACCAAGATCCGTGGCGGCGTGCTGCCGCCTCCAGCGGAACCTAAGGTACTTGGCTGGGATGCGTCCGGCGTGGTGCGCACCGTGGGCGACAAAGTCACCCTGTTCAAGCCCGGCGATCGCGTCATGTACGCCGGTTCGCTGTTACGGGCGGGCACCAACAGCGAGCTGCACCTGATCGACGAGCGCATCGTCGGCCCGATGCCGAAGAGCCTTAGCTTCGAGGAAGCGGCCGCGCTGCCGCTGACCTCGGTCACGGCGTGGGAGTTGCTGTTCGACCGTTTGCAAGTGCGCGAAGGCAAAAATCCGATCGGGACGCTGCTGGTCATTGGTGGCGCTGGCGGCGTCGGCTCGATACTGGTCCAGCTGGCGCGCCAGTTGACCGGCCTGACCGTGATCGCCACCGCATCGCGGCCGGAAACGCGGGAGTGGGTAAGCAAGCTTGGTGCGCACCATGTGATCGATCACACGGCGCCGATGCCGAAGCAGTTGCGCGACCTTGGCATTGACCAGGTCGATTACGTGGCGAGCCTGACCCACACCGACAAGCACCTCGTCGAAATCACCCAGATGCTGGCGCCGCAGGGCAAGCTCGGGCTGATCGATGACCCCGAGTCGCTCGACGTGCCGATTCTCAAGCCCAAGAGCATCTCGCTGCACTGGGAATTGATGTACACCCGTTCGATGTACCAGACCCCGGACATGATCGAGCAGCACAATATTCTGGTGCGCGTCGCCGAGCTGGTCGACGCGGGCGTGCTGCGCACGACGCTGGCAGAGCATTTCGGCACGATCAACGCCGCCAATCTGCGTCGCGCCCATACCTTGATCGAGAGCGGCAAGGCGCGCGGCAAGATCGTGCTATCCGGCTTTTGAGATTTTGCGCAACACGCCTTGAAAACCAGGGCTGCCGCATGAGTACTTCGTCGCCGATGAGTTGACAGGTTAGCGAGTCGCGCGGTGGGCACATGTCCGCCGCGCGTCGCGCTCCGTTTTCTCAGTCGTGGAGATCGATGCGATAACGAAGCGCTTGGGCATTTCCATAGGCGGCCGTCTTCCTGAACCGTTCGATCACGAGACCACCGCATGCTGCGATGACCCGCTGTGAGGCCATATTGTCGGGATCGACCGTTAGCTCCACATAGGGCAAGCCCCGTAGTCTCGCTTCTTCCAGCATCAGACTGAGGGCCTGCCGGGCGTAGCCGTTGCCGCGCCTCCACGGCACAACTGAGAAGCCGATATGTCCGAGCACATGGGGCGGCAACTCGGCCGTTCCAGGCCGCCAGCGAAAGCCGATCGCACCGCTGACAGCGCCGTCCCAAATCCATCGGACGATGCCTGGCAGACGGGCGACGGTCGAGCCATCGGGCAGAGAGATCGGGCCACCCGATGCGGTCGGATCATCCAGCCCGTCGACGAATGCCGTTGCGTTCAATTTGATGGCATCCAGCTGTTCGCGCGCAGCAATCTCCTTACGAACATTATCAGGCGACCAGCCGGCCTCCAGGGCCGAAACGTAGCTTCCCAGCATCGCAATCGTGGGCTTCAGGAGTTCGATCCTGGTTGTCATTGTCTTCGCTCCAGGAGATAAAGTTGCGAACAGTTCAAGCGGCGGTGTCCAGGGTCGCAAAGTGACTGGACCGGGCCGAACGACCCTTTGGTCGAACCGGTAGAGCGTCGCATCGCAGTCGCCGAGGGTCATAGAATGGCCAACATACTGACCGTCGGTTACAGCAGGGACAACCTTTGCCCAGAATGCCGCCGATGCCAAGTTTTTCCCTGACGTGCCATATCTGCCAGTGACCGGGAAATGTGCACAGCGAGTCGGATACGACCGCGTTCCCACCCGTTATCCGTGCCTTCAAAACTCCCGGACGATGACTGTCAATCCAGGCAGGCGGATAGCCGCTTATGACTTTGCCACCTCGGCTGTCTCAGCCGTCTCGTCGCCGATTCCAAGTTCCTTCAGAAACCAGGCCTTGAACGTCTCGAACGCCTCGTGCCTCTGCGGCCATCTAGGATGCACAAGGTAGTGCCCTACGTAGTCGACTTCCCGCGTAGAGCCGGCAAGCGGCCTCACGAGTTCGCCGCGTTGCAGTTCGCGTTCGGAGAGAAGCGTGGATTCAAGCACGACGCCCAGGCTGTCGACCGCAGCGGCGATCGCCATCGCGCTGCGGTCGAAGCGCAGGCCGTAGTGCGTCGGCGGCGGAAGGTGGTTTGCTTCGAACCATCCCGCCCATTGGTACATCTGGACCTCACACTGAATCAGCGGCACGCCATACAGATCCTCTGGCGTGCGGATGTACTCCGCGAGCGCCGGCGTACATAGCGGTGCCAGTCCTTCCACACCGAGCGGGATCTTCTTGTGCGGCGAAGGCTTCGGTTCGCCATAGACGATATCGAGATCGAAGTCATCGTCGAAACGCGCGTACTCGGTGCTCGCAGAAAATCGCAGGTCGATGTTCGGATGATCCCGCACGAACCCCGCAAGCCGTGGCAGCAGCCATTGCGTCGCGAAGCTGGGCGCCGTGTGCAGTCGAAGCGGCGCGCGTTCCTCCTTGGTCAGCAGCGCAAAGCCGCGCTGCATCTCGTCCATGCCGCGCTGGATGTGCTCCATCAGCATCGCGCCTTCGCGCGTCAGGCGCACTTCCCGGGTGCTGCGCTGGAACAGCCGATGGCCAAGCAGCTCTTCGAGCTTACGCACGGAATGGCTAACCGCGCTCGGCGACAGGTTGAGCTCGCGCGCCGCATCAGCGAAAGAAAGCGATCGACCGGCAGCCTCGTAAACCCGGATATACGACAGCGGGACCTTGCGGAAAACGTTCATGGCATTGATTGGTGAATGTCATTCATCGCGTCTTGCAATCTTTTCTTTTGTCGGGCGCACTGGGTCAAGCATACATTACGTTCACCCCGTTTTCACACTGACCGATTGCTGAACTGGAGACAACTGCAGCCATCGGGATCGTCGGGGCTCCCGAGTCCATCTTCCGCAGGAAAAGCCATGACAATGACTATTGAGGCCGCGCCGCAAATCGGCCCAACATCAGCGCAACTCTCAAAAATTGCCGGTCACGCCTATCGCATCCGCCGCTTCGCGCTGCGCATGGGCGAAGTGCAAGGCCAAGGCTACATCGGGCAGGCGCTTGGACTCGCCGACGCGCTCGCGGTAGCCTGGTGTCATGCGATGAATATCCGCCCCGCAGAGCCCGAATGGGAAGGCCGCGACCGCTTCCTGCTCTCGCACGGGCACTACGCGATCGCGCTATACGCCGCGCTGATCGAAGCGGGCGTCATCGCCGAAGATGAACTCGAAACCTACGGCTCGGACGACAGCCGCCTGCCGATGTCCGGCATGGCGACTTACACGCCCGGCATGGAAATCTCGGGCGGCTCGCTCGGCCAGGGACTCACGATTGCGGTTGGCATGGCGCTCGGCCTGCGTCTGAAGGGCAGCCCGGCGACCGTCTACAACTCGATGTCGGACGGCGAACTCGACGAAGGTGCGACGTGGGAAGCCGCGCTCTCCGCCGCGCACCACGGTCTTGGCAACCTCATCACCATGGTTGACATCAACCGCCAGCAGGCCGACGGCCCGTCTCATGACGTACTCGCCTTCGAGCCGCTCGCCGACAAGTGGCTGTCGTTCGGCTGGCATGTCGAGCGCGTGAATGGCAACGATCTGCCCGCGCTCGTCGAAGCGTTCGATCGCGCCCGTGCACTCAAGGAAGCGAAGCCGCGCGTCATTCTGCTCGACACGCTGATGGGCAAGGGCGTCCCCTTTCTCGAGACACGCGAGAAGAATCACTTCATCCGAGTCGATGCAGAGGAGTGGCAGCAAGCCATCGCAGTGCTCGACGAGAACCACAAGCAAGCCCAGCAGGGAGACAAGGCATGACTGCCATCGCTGAAAAGAAACCTCGCCTGACCACGTCCGCGATGATTGCGTCCATCGCATCGGAAGGCCAGAAGACGCGCCCTGCTCCTTTCGGCCACGCATTGGTCGCGGAAGCGGAAAAGCGGCACAACATCGTCGGCCTGTCCGCGGATCTGTCCAAGTACACGGACCTGCATATCTTCGGCAACGCGTTTCCGAAGCGGTTCTTCCAGATGGGCATGGCCGAGCAGCTTCTGATGGGCGCGGCGGGCGGCATGGCCAAGGAAGGCTTCATTCCGTTCGCCACGACCTACGCCGTGTTCGCGACCCGCCGGGCCTATGACTTCATTCATCAGATCATCGCTGAGGAAAACCTCAATGTGAAGATCTGCGCCGCGTTGCCGGGTCTGACGACTGGCTACGGCCCCAGCCATCAGGCGACCGAAGATCTGGCGCTGATGCGCGCCATTCCCGGCATGACCGTGATCGATCCATGCGATGCACTCGACACGGAGCAGGCCGTGGCCGCGATTGCTGCGCACGACGGCCCTGTCTATATGCGTCTGCTGCGCGGCAAGGTGCCCGCCGTGCTGGACGACTACGACTACCAGTTCGAGCTCGGCAAAGCGAAGATGCTGCGAGACGGGAAGGACGCCCTCATTATCTCGTCCGGCATCATGACAATGCGCGCGCTTGACGCCGCACAAGCACTCGATGACGGGTCGGCTAGCGTTGGCGTATTGCACGTGCCGACAATCAAGCCGCTCGACGAAGCGACCATCATCGAGCAATGCAGGAAGCAGGGACGCCTTGTGATCGTCGCGGAGAATCACAGCGTCATCGGGGGCCTCGGCGATGCGGTGACGAGCGCGCTCGTGCGCCACCGCGTGCTGCCTGAATTCCGGCATATCGGCCTGCCCGACCAGTTCCTCGACGCGGGCGCGCTACCGACGCTGCACGACCGCTACGGCATCTCGACGGCTTCAATCGTCGAGTCGATCAAGACGTGGCTGAAGTAACCCCGAGGGCGGACATCATGAATGTGACATTTATCGGCATCGGCGCGATCGGCTTGCCGATGGCATTGCAGATCAAACGCGCGGGCCACACCGTGACCGGCGTCGATCTCTCGAGCCGCGCACGGGAATGTGGCCAGGAAAGCGGCCTTGCCACTGTGGACAGCTTCGGCGCCGCGCCCCGTTCCGACGTGGTGGTCGCGATGGTCGCGACACCTCAGCAACTCGCCTCGCTGGTCGACAGCGTGGGCACGAAACTGGAAGGCCAGACATGGATCGTCATGTCAACGGTCGGCCCGGATGCGGTGCGCGAACAGGGCGAACGTCTCGTTGCGGCAGGCGCGCGGGTCGTCGATGCCCCCGTGACGGGCGGCACCGCACGCGCGAAAACCGGCGAACTCGTGATCTTCGCATCAGGCCGGCAGGCGGACATCGACGCGGTGCGCCCGGTGCTCGACGCAATGGGCAGCGTGCGCGTCACCGGTCAGAGGCTCGGCGACGGTCAGGCCATCAAGGTCGTGAACCAGCATCTGTGCTCGGTGCATATCGTGGCCGCCGCAGAAGCGCTTAGCCTCGCACGCTCGCTCGGTCTCGATCCTGCCGCGGTACTCGAACTGGTCGAGAAAGGCGCGGCAGGCTCCTGGATGCTGTCCGACCGCGGCCCCCGCATGCTTCAGGGGACCGACGTAACGGTCACGAGTTCGATCAACATTTTCGTGAAGGATAGCGATCTTGTCGCTCAAGCGGCGAAATCGTGCGGTGCGGACGTGCCGCTGCTTTCCATTGCGAAGGCCCGTTATACCAGGGCGGCAGAAGAAGGACTCGGCCTGCGCGACGACAGCCGCGTGATTGAAACCTGGCGCTAGGCGCCGCGCCGTCCAGCTTTCAACGTGACGAGCGCTCGACGAAGCGCAAACGATGGGCCGTCTTCCTGAGAGAAGGCGACCGGTTAAAGTAATGGAGACAACTCACCATGAATACGAGCAAACGAGGCCGCGCGGTTAAGGTCGCCGTCGCGTCGATGATCGGCTCAGCAGTCGAGAGCTATGACTTTTTCATTTATGGAACGGCCGCTGCCGCGTGGTTCGGCAAGATCTTCTTTCACACCGCGGAGCCAATCGTCGGCATCATGGCGGCCTTCGCCACGCTGGCCATCGGTTTCCTCATGCGCCCGCTTGGCGGCTATCTCGCAGGCCACTATGGGGACCGCATCGGCCGCAAGGCGGTGCTGTTCTGGTCGCTGGTCGCGATGGGCGGCGCAACCGTGCTAATCGGGTTTTTGCCGACTTACTCGCAGGCTGGCGTCGTCGCGCCCATCCTGCTGATTCTTCTGCGCATGATTCAGGGCATCGGCTTTGGTGCGGAATGGGGAGGCGCGGTTCTGATGGCGTGCGAACATGCGCCTGCAAAACGCCGCGGCTTTTTTGGCGCGATCCCACAGATCGGCATTCCGCTCGGCCTCCTGCTCGCGAACGGCGCGTTTTTGCTGTCGGGCGCGTTGCTGGAGGGGGACTGGATCTGGCGCACGCCGTTCCTGATGTCGTTCCTGATGGTTGCCATCGGCATCTTCATCCGGATGAGCGTATCGGAATCGCCTGAATTCGAAGCGGTAAAGGCAGAGAACAAGGTGATGAAGCAGCCTGCGCTCGAAGTCGTCAAAAGCGACTGGCGCAGCATCCTGAAGATCGTCGGCCTGCGCATGGCGGAGACCGGTGGCTACTACATCACAACCAGCTTCATGTTGTCATACGTGGCGCTCGCGCATGTGTCGACAACCCGCCATATCCTGTGGGGTACGTTGATTGGCTCGGCGGTCGGACTTGTGAGCCATCTGATGTACGGCGCTCTTAGCGACAGGATCGGCCGCCGTCCGGTTTTCATGTTCGGCGCGCTCTTTACCATCGCCTTTGGTGTGCCGATGTTCATGCTGATCAACACCGGCGCAATCATCATGGTGATCGTTGCGGTCGCGCTGTCTCTGCTGTTCAGCCACGATCCGATTTTTGCAGTGGAGGCTAGCTGGTTCTCCGAGCAGTTCCCTGCAAACGTGCGCTCCTCGGGCATTTCGCTGGGCTACAACGGGGCGTCGGTGATCGCGGGGTTGCTGCCGATCATCGCGACGGGCATGTTCGGCGCCTTTGGCTGGATCGGGCCCGCACTGATGTTCTCGGCGCTCGGAGTGGTATCGGCCTGCTGTGCCCTGACTATGAGGGAAACCGCGCCGGCCGTGCTCGAAAAGCGAGGCCAGCGCGCGAAACCGGAGCCCAGGCTCGCCGCCTGAAGCAATCATTGCTCAGTTCCGCGACATACGAGCCCGCCCCTCCCGGCGGGCTTTTCAAATCCCGAGCCACCGAGCTGCATCGCGCCAAATGACGACCGGTGTTTTTTTGGTCCCCCCAGTTGGACAGCAACCGGCTACCTGGCGCGAATCCCATCGACTGGAAATAGCCGTTGAGTCCCCACGCCAACAGAAAAACAGAAACGCGTGGCGGAACTCAACGGCCAGTTCGCCGTTCACCACAGGGCCGCGCCGACGATCATCATTGTGTCGCTGCCAGTTTGTCGCTCTAATGGCCGTTGCGGTCTTTGCCGCACCGGCCATTCCTTGTCTTCAGGCGAGGTGATTCAATGCAAGATCGAATACATCGAAATTTCGCAAACGCCGTGTACCGGCAATGTCGCGCAGCTTGCGATTAAAGATGAGGGGCACCTTCTGTTCCGACAAGCCGCCGTGAGACCGCAGCGGTACGGTGAGTCCAGACAGATCGTGCTTGTCGGCGGCGCTGCCAAGCACCGTGAGCCGTTCGCCCAGCACGACAATGTCGCCGATCCGGTCCGACGGTAGCTCGAACCGCTCGCTTGCCTCCGCCCGGGTCAGTACCGCCTCCACTCCGTCGATTGCGGCAATGAACGCCATGATTTCGCGTCCGCTTACATTGCCGTCTCGCAGATAGACGGTCGCGTAGGAGCCCAGTGCGCCGTGATGGACCACGTACGGATCGGTGATAGGCAGAATGACGCGCGTTGCCTGCGCACCATACTGCTCGTCGAGCCTGTCCTGCAGAAAAACTATGTTCGGACGCCCGATCGCATCGGTTTTAGCGTTCATGCCGTGATCGGCCGTCACGCCCAGCACCGCGCCTTCGTCGTGCAATCGCTGCAGGTAGTGGTCCATCATTGCGTAAAAGGCGTTCGCCTCGGGTGTACCTGGCGCATGCTTGTGCTGCACGTAGTCAGTGGTAGAGAGGTACATCAGGTCCGGCCGCTCCTCACGCAGAATGGACAGACCGGCGGCAAAGACGAATTCGGAGAGTTCCGCGCTATACACCGAAGGCACCGGCATGCCGACTCTCGCAAGAATGTCGTCGATGCCATGCTGCTGCCGCGTGACCTGGTCGGCTTTCTCCGCTGAAAAGCAGATCCCTTCCAGACGGTGGCCTAGCAGACTTCGCAGCTTGTCCTTCGCCGTCACCACCGCGACACTGGCGCCCGCGCGCGCCATCTCGGCAAGAATGGTGGGCGCGCGCAGATACCTGGGGTCGTTCATCAGGACTTCAGTTTGGGTCTCTTCGTCGAAAAAGAAATTGCCACATATGCCATGCACCGAGGGCGGTGCGCCGGTGACGATGGACAGGTTGTTCGGGTTGGTAAATGACGGTACGACGCAATCGCCCGCGAGCACCGTTCCAGACGATCGCAAGCTGGCAAGAAATGGCGCCTTGCCAGCGAGGATCGCCTGATTGACGTAGTCCTGCTCGCAGCCGTCGACACACACCACGATCGTCGGTTGAGAAGGTATCGAGTAGGTCCGGTTATTGACTTCGATCTTACGACTCATTCAAGACCTCTCTGGTGAAATTGATCGGAATAACGTTAGCGCATGATGATCAATCCGCTCACACAATCGACAATGTTGCGCCGTACCCGCCAGAAAAACTGGCACATGCGATCGAACTTCCTCCACTCAACGCGCTGCGTGTGTTCAAGGTCGCCGCGCGCGCGGGCAGTTATTCCGCAACGGTACGTGAGTTGAATCTGACCCACGGTGCTGTGAGCCGTCATATCGCCGTCCTTGACGAATGGCTTGGACAACCGCTGTTCGTGCGAGAAGGAAAAAGCATGGTCATTTGAACCCTTCCCCAGCTTGAGTACGATCGTACGTTAGGACGTCTGCATGAGCCGTTCCGCGGCTGACTTCAGGCGCTCAAGAGAACCGTCTTCGTCGGCAAGGATATTGTCGAACAGTCGTTGCCATTGTTCGGCGTGACTTTTTTTCCCGACTGATGCGATATTAGTTCAATTGAAGCACTTCGCTCCCAGGCATAGAATGGCCCCGTAGATCTGGGACGTGCCAGCGCGACCTTCGGATCGGAGCAAGCCTCGTACGGTGCGAGTCACCGAGGACGGTTCTGAGGTCTGCAACGCCGTCATGACGTTTCTTCAACTGTCGCTCGGCATAGTGCTGCTGCGTTTCTCCGCACGATACGCAACGAAATGTCATCCGTGCGCTCCGGAACAGCGCCACCAATGGCCGTCAGGAGAGCGAATGACAATCAGGACAAGGCAAGGTGATATTGATGACGACGTCTGAAACGCCAACGGTTGCACTCGTTGGCCCAGGGGCCATCGGCACGACCATCGCAGCGGCGCTCCATGAGATCGGGCACACGCCGACGATTTGCGGGCGCTCGGCGCACGAGCGCCTCGAGTTGCGCTTCGACGGTGGCCATATCACCGTGCCGGGGCCCGTGCGCACTGAACCGGCCGAGATCAGAGGTACATTCGAACTGGTCTTCGTCGCGGTCAAGTCGACGCAAGTGGAAGCGACGGCGCCTTGGCTCGCTGCATTGTGTAACGAAAACACGGTTGTCTGCGCGCTGCAAAACGGTGTCGAGCAGAAAGCCCTTTTTGCGCCGTACCTGTCTGGCGGCCCAGTGCTGCCCTCGGTAGTGTGGTTTCCCGCTCAACGCGAACTGGACACCTCGGTATGGCTACGCGGCAAACCACGCCTCACGCTGCCGGACACCCCGGCGACCAGCGTCGTGCTCGCGGCTTTGCACGGCACGCGGTGCGCGGTCGACGTGGCGGCGGATTTCACCTCTGTCGCATGGCGAAAGCTGCTGCAGAACGCTGTCGCGGGTTTGATGGTTCTGGCGGGTCGCCGTGCGGGCATGTTTTCCCGCGTCGATATCACGAGACTGTCTTTAGGTTACCTAAAGGAATGTCTCGAAGTCGCGCGTGCGGAAGGCGCGACTCTGGGTGACGAAGTGCCGCAGGAGATCATCGATGGATTTCATCGTTCCCCGCCGGACCTGGGTACTTCCATTCTCGCTGACCGGCAGGCCGGCCACCCGCTCGAATGGGACAGCCGGAACGGGGTCGTGCAGCGACGTGGCCGCGTTCACGGCATCCCTACACCAATCAGCGATGTGATCGTGCCGCTTCTGGCCGCCGCGAGCGACGGACCTGGCTGACCCTGTAGTCATATCAGGTTCGCTCGTCGATCACGATTGCTGTACGGGCAGCATGTGACGAATACGCCTCTCCCGCAATGTCAAAGCAATAGCCGTGTCTTTGCGTCATCACACGGCTGTTTATTAGCTCCAGGAAGAATCAGAGGAACAGCTCGCGAGCCTGCTCAAACATTGCAATGATCTCTTCGGCGACGAGTCGGATCGTCGCTTCCTTTCTGTCGCGGCGGCGCGTCACCAGATACACCTCTCTGCTGGGCAAGCAGGCTCCGAGATCACAGCTCCGCAACAATGGGTCGCTGCGTCCAATGTAGTGGGGAATCAGCGCAAGGCCGACACCTGAACGCGCAGCGATCGATTGGAGAAACTGGTCTTTTGCGCGAAACGCGACCCGAGCGAGGGGAAAGTGTTCGGACATCCATTTTGCTGCGGACAGGTACGCGTCCGCCTCGTTAAACCCGATACACACCAGTTCGCCGTTTGCCTCGACAGAGCGACAGGCCTCCTCCGTTCCATAGAACCCGTAACCGACCGTGGTCAGCAGACGCGCGATGATGTCGCCGTCCGTGGGTTTGTCGAACCGGATCGCGATATCAGCTTCATGCCGTTCAAGGCTGACCGATCGAAGTGCAGGAGCGAGGTCGATGTCCAACTTCGGATAGCGGATCGTCAGGTTCACGAGGCGCGATGCAAGAAAGCCAGCCGACAAACCGGGCGACGAGTTTATCCGGACCAGTCCTGCGGGCGCGCCATCTGCCACGCCGCGTTTAAGGACCTGGGCTGCCTGTTCCATGTCACTTGCCGCTTCTAGCGCACGCGTTCCGGCAGGCGTCAGCACATAGCCTTCAGGCCGTCGCTCGACGAGCTTTTCTCCAAGACTTTCCTCGAGAGAACGAAGTCGCCGGGCAATCGTCGCGTGATTGACCGACAGCATCCGGGCGGCCGCCGACAGGCTACCGTGCCGTGCGAGTGCTACGAAGATGCGGACGTCTTCCCAGTCGAGAGCTGTGCGTTTTTGATCAGTCATTGATCGAGGATAGTGACTTTTCGCGGGTCTGACAATGCCTTAGATTGAGTCCATCAACCAAGGGTAAAGGAGCCCAGAATGTCAGCTATCAAGAAAGTGGCTATTGTTACCGGCGCCTCGCAAGGCATGGGCGAGGGCATCGTCAACGGTTTTCGCGCCCGAGGCTACGGCGTGATCGCCACGTCACGCTCGATCAAGCCTTCAACTGATCCGGACATGGTGACCATCGCCGGCGACATCGGCGATCCGAGCACGGGCGAGCGTCTGGTCGCCGCGGCCCTCGACAGGTTCGGCCGCATCGATACGCTGGTGAACAATGCCGGCATCTACATCGGCAAACCGTTCACTGAATATACCGAGGAAGATTACCGGCTGAAACTGAAGACCAATCTCGACGGCTTCTTCTTCACCACCCAGCAGGTGATTCCGGTGATGCTGGACCAGGGCAGTGGCCATGTCGTCCAGATCACGGCCTCCACGGCGGAGTTCGCCAGTTCACGCTCTCCTGCCTTCATCGCGATGCTGACCAAAGGCGGCATGAACTCGGCGACCAAGAGCCTGGCGATGGAATATGCGACGCGTGGCATCCGCGTGAACGCTGTGGCTCCCGGCGTCATCCGAACGCCGATGCACGATCCAGAGAGCGTTGAAAAACTGGCTGCCTTCCATCCCATGAACAAGCTGGGTGAGGTAGAGGATATCGTTCGGGCAGTGCTCTACCTCGAAGACGCCACGTTCTCGACCGGCGAGATTCTTCACGTCGATGGCGGTCTCATCGCCGGGCGTTAATCTGCAAACGGCGCGCTACAAGCGCTTTACTTGTTAGGGAGAGCTGTATGCCGATTGTCAATATTCTGGTCACACGCGAAGGCACCCGTGCGGGTGCGGAGCGTACCACCCGCGAGCAAAAAGCCGCCGTGTACAAAGGCATCGCCGACCTGCTTTTTAATGTCATGGGCAAGCCGCATGAGGATACAACCGTCATCTTTCAGGAGCATGAGATCGACGATTTCGGTCAGGGCGGCTTGCCGCTGTCCGACTACCGGAACCACCGTGAGCGGAATTGTCAGGATACCTGACGTTGAATGAGGCGCTACTTGCCAGCCGCTTCCGGAAACGCGACACAATGATTAGATCAGCCGCTGACGCCTGGTCAGGATCCACAAGGCCAGGCGTTAGCCGACACCACATGCAGCTGTAGTCCGGCTGGTCCAGATCCGCGGAAAGGCCAGAATGTATTGGCGTCCAGCCAGCCGATATACGCCGCACAGTCGTTCTAGCCGTCGCCCGAATAGGCTGATACTCCCTTCCCCGTGGCCCGACGGCCAGCTCCGATAAGTTCATCAACGACTGCTGATCCAAATCTCGGCGTCAGTCTGCAATGGCCGTGCAACCGGAGCGCGGAGGTTACCGCACCGCGTTGTTATCATGCGTTCAAAAATCTGCCGTGACGTTTACTTTCGTCTCGTGACAATCGTTCCGACCATCCTTACACGCCTGTCACGCCGTCATTAAGTGAGTAAGGATTGAATCCAAGTACCCGCATCTACTTTGCTAGATGAAGCTGTCTGCCCCGCTGCAGGCCGGGAAGCATCGGATCGCTTCAAATATGCAACGCGATGCGGCCCGCACAACGATCTCGTCGTACGAAGGCAAAAGATTGCCTTATGGGCGCGTAAAGTTAACATTGCTTGTGGCGGTTATGGCGCGGCTCGACAATCGCCGCAACAGAAACGTTCTGTCTTCACAGGCGCCACAGGTTAACTCCTGTTGCCTGCACAGCGAACTTTCTCAACCTCCCCTGCCGCCCTAGCAACGTGAAAAACACATTCAAAGCAGCGCTATTTGCCGCAACACTCCTGGTCATTCACCACTGTGACGCCGCCGGCGTAGTACACGAGCCCGACTTGCGACGCACCGTCGACGAAGCAGTTCAACCAATCCGCCAGCATTACGGCGTGCCCGGCATTGCGGTGGGCGTGACGGTTGGCGGCAAGCACTACTTTTACAACTACGGCGTGATGTCGAAAGACAGCCGTATGCCGATCACGCAACGCACGCTTTTCGAGGTCGGCTCATTCAGCAAGACGATAACCGCGACCTTTGCGTGCTACGCGGCGCAACGCGGCGCGCTGTCGCTCACGGACATGGCGAGCAGTGCGTTGCCCTCGCTCCGCGGCAGTAGCCTGGATCATGTAAGCCTGCTAGAACTGGGCACGCATACGTCCGACTTGCCGCTCTTCATTCCTGAGAGCGTGGAAAACGACGCACAGTTGATGAGCTTCCTTCGCGGCTGGAAACCCGGCCATCCGGCGGGCACCTTCCGGCGTTATTCGAATGTGGGCATCGGATTGCTGGGCGTTATCGCGGCGCACAGCATGAATGTCAATTTTGACGACGCGGTGCAGAATACGCTGCTGCCCCAACTCGGAATGACCCACACGTATCTGCAGGTGCCGTCCGATGCGATGAATCAATACGCACAGGGCTACACGAAGGACGACAAGCCGATCCGTCTGCATCCTGGCGCGCTCGCTGACGAGGCGTATGGCATTCGGTCGGACGCGGCGGACATCGTGCGCTTTCTCGACGTCAACATGCAGGTCGCACACGTCGACGGTGAAGTGAAGCGTGCAGTCGCGTGCGCCCAAACCGGGTACTTTGCGGCCGGACCCTTCATCCAGGACCTGGTCTGGGAACAGTACCCGTATCCGGTGGATCTGAAGACGCTGCAGGCTGGCAACAGTTCAGACGTCCTATACAAAGGCACGCAAGCTACCGAGCTGACGCCACCGCTGGCGCCACAGCAGGATGCGCTGATCGACAAGACCGGCTCGACCAATGGCTTCGCGACTTACGCTGCGTTCGTGCCGTCGCGCCATATCGGCGTAGTCATTCTCGCTAACAAGTCTTATCCGATCGATGCGCGGATAGATGCGGTGTACCGGATTCTCACGTCACTCAGCGGGACGCAGCCATGATCCGCCAACGTCTCGTCATCGCGCTCGCAGCGTTGGTAGCGATGCCTGCCTTCGCGCAGCAACCTCCACCGTCTGCGAAGGAAACCTCCGTGCTGCAACGCGTGCCCATCAATGGCACGGATCGCGAAATGGGGCTGGGCATCGCAGTGTTCCCGCCGCATGCCGCGAAGTCCCGACACGCGGCGTCGGGACCGGAGCTCTGCTTCGTGCTTGATGGCGACGTCACTGTACAGGTAGACGGTCAACCAACACGTGTCGTGCACAAGGGCGAAACGTTCCAGCTGCCTGCCTATGCGCTGCATACGACAACGGCGGGCCCGGACGGCGCACGCGTGCTGGCCAGCTGGGCGAACGTGCCAGGACAACCGTTCAATCTGCCGGGCCCGCGTTGAGTCGGCCGAATAACAGCGCTCCGAATTCCTGACCCGGTCTGTTGTTTTGTGAGGCTCTGCCGCTACAGCCGCCGATGTGTACAGATAGCAATTTTAATAGCGCGTCACACCGGGCAATGTGTGTTGGTGCTTGATTGAAACGGAACCCGCCATCTGCACGGGCCCTGCACGTGGTCGCGACCACTGAACCGCTCGCCGAGCCCGCTCGTTTCCGTCAGACGAACCTGCAGCATTTTTTCTTGCGCGAAAACCCGCGCGCCTTTTAGATTTCTAGGAAAGCGGCATATCTCCCCGAGATCAATCCGGAAAAGTAACGTCACCCCGTTATGCGCGCCGCCACCGGCTATCGCTACCGCGTTCAGGAATGAAAGCGTCCGAAAGCAGCGTAATCGCGCCGCGTGCGCCTAAGCCGATCGCCGCGGCGGTCGCTATCTCCCACACTCCCGGCCCCGTTTGCGCCGCATTTCTCTGCGCGCGCTGTAACATCAGGATCGAGCCGTCACAAAAATCGCTCCGTGATGGCTCGCCTCTCCTATCAGGAGCTCATCATGTCACGCACCACCGCAGAAAAACGCGCCGCCTTCCGCGCGCTGCATGCATCTGGCTGCTTCGTGCTGCCGAACCCGTGGGACACAGGCAGCGCCCGCTACCTCGCAAGCCTCGGTTTCGAGGCCATTGCGACCACCAGTTCCGGCTTCGCATGGTCAACCGGTCGCGCAGACAATCATGTGACGCGCGAGGTCATTCTCGCGCATCTGCGCGCCATGGTTGCGGCAACCGATCTGCCGGTGAACGCCGACTTTGAAAGCGGTTTCGGAGCCGATCCCGCCGAGGTCGCCGAAAGCGTGAAGCTCGCAATTGACACGGGAGTCGCGGGCCTTTCCATCGAAGACTCCACCGGAAATACCGCAAGCCCGCTGTTCCCGTTAGACATGGCCGTGGAGCGACTGAAAGCGGCAAGGCGGGCAATCGACGAAAGCGGCGGTGACACCCTGCTGATTGGCCGCGCGGAAAATTTTTTTGCTGGCGTGCCGGACATGAACGATACGCTGGCACGGCTCGAGGCATATGCGGCCGCCGGCGCAGACTGCCTGTATGCCCCTGGTATTCAGACACCCGAACAGATCAAAGCCGTCGTTGCCGCCGTGGCGCCCCGGCCGGTGAATGTGTTGATTGGCTCGCAGTCCGCACTGACGCTGCAGGATCTGGCCGCGCTCGGCGTGCGGCGCGTGAGCGTCGGCGGAGCACTCGCGCGGGCTGCGTGGGGCGGGTTCATGCGCGCAGCGCAATCGCTTGCTAACGGACGTTTCGACGGGTTCGCCGATGCCGCGTCAGGCGCGCAATTGAACACGCAATTTCTCGGCAACGCTTAAGCATCGCGGTTCGATCGAACCCGGTCTATTTACGACGGAGAACATTCGTATCGAACCCGTCACGGAAAGTGCACCCCCGTGAATGACTCGCAAGCGTCCCACAGACGTTGCGCTGCTCTCGTGTCGTGCGCCTGCGCCGCAATTGCCGCATTGTCGACGCGTTCGCCGCGCATCTCCATCCACCCGGTCGGACCGTAGTACCCGCCATCCACGACATCCGGTGATGTTGCCGCATACAACGTGGGCAATGCCCCGGCTTCATCGCTATTCAGCAATGCGCCGATAAGGCGGCTTGCAACAGCGCGCGCTGCGCTATCCAGCGCCGAGCGCTCCCCAGCTCGGAACAGGTTGGTATTGGCCACACCCGGATGGACGGCAACCGACATGACGCGCGAGCCACGCGCGCGCAAACGGCGGTCGAGTTCGAGAGCAAACATTAAATTGGCGAGCTTCGATTGCTGATATGACCGCATCGGTGAATAGCGTCGCGTGGACTGAAGATCGTCGAAATCGAGCCGCCCGCGTTTGTGGGCAATGGACGCGACCGTCACTACGCGTGAACGCTCCGAAGCGGCTGCTTCTTCGAGGAGCGGCATGAGCAAGCC
This sequence comes from Paraburkholderia sp. PREW-6R, assembly GCF_039621805.1. Classification (NCBI taxonomy): domain Bacteria; kingdom Pseudomonadati; phylum Pseudomonadota; class Betaproteobacteria; order Burkholderiales; family Burkholderiaceae; genus Paraburkholderia; species Paraburkholderia sp. PREW-6R. The sequence continues at coordinate 1,053,025 of NZ_CP155075.1, forward strand.
GGTCAGCGCAAAATGCCCGATCACGTTGGTGCCGAACTGAATCTCGAAGCCATCAGCGGTTTCAAGCCTCTTTGGCGGTGCCATCACGCCGGCATTATTGACAAGTACGTGAAGCGCGCGTTGCGCCGCGCGCTCGCGGCTCGCGAACTCCCGAACAGAGTCGAGCGATGCGAGGTCCAACGCGGCCAGCTCGACACTTGCACCGGGCGCTACGCTTTTGAGGCGGGAAAGTGCCGCCTCTGCGCGACGCGGGTCGCGGCAGGCCATGATCACATGCGCTCCCTTTTGCGCAAGGACCAGCGCGGTGTGATAGCCAATGCCGCTATTCGCTCCGGTGATGAGAATCCGCTTGCCGTTCAGGCTCGAAATGTCTGCGGGCGTCCAGGTTCCGTTCATATAGATTTCGCTGTGGGCATCGTGGCCAGGAAAACCAGCGTACCACTTGTCGATGAGAGCGTTCCGTCAAACCTGTCGATGGCATAACCCGCGCTTCACATTGCCTGAGCGCGGCGCGCTAGTGATCGCGCGCGCATCAGACCTATCCTGATGGCCGATTTTGACCTCTATCCGTCCTTAAACGCGCTCGATAACATTACGCGAAGCGTTTAGGATGAGGTTCCCTTACCCACGGAGCGTCAAAAATGTCCGCATCGGCAACCGCCAAGTCGGCTCTTATCGTCATCGATATTCAGGAATCGTTTCGCCAAACGCCTGTCTGGTCGGACGCGAATCTACCCGCCTTCAGGGAAGCCGTCCTGCGCCTGCATCATGGCGCGCGGGAGAACGGCGTGCCCGTGGTTCACGTCTTTCATGTGGGCCGGGCCGCGCCATTTACCAAAGAATCCGGCTTCGTCACGGCTTTGGACTGGCTGCCGCAAAACGCCGATGTCGTGTTTGAAAAGCATACCCACAATGCGTTCAGCGACACCGGCCTCGACCTCTGGTTGCGCCGCCGCGGCATCGATCATCTGGTGATCTCAGGCATACGCACGGAGCAGTGCTGCGAGACGACGACCCGGGTCGGATCGGACATTGGCTACGCGGTAGACTTCGTCACCGAAGCTACGCTCACCTTCCCCATGACCCATGCAGGCAGCGGTCGCACCTATTCGCCGGAGGAAATAAAAATGGGCTGCGAGCTGGTGCTGGCAGAACGTTTTGCGCGTATTGCGAGCGTCGATCAGGTGCTGAGTAGCTGGCAGAAGAAAATCCGAGATTAACTGCCAGATCAGTCCCGTGAAAACCTCTGTCTGGTTCGTGCTCACCCCACCTGTCCTGATGCTTGATTACGCGGGACCCGCCGAGGTCATGCGTATGGCCGTGGAGTCCGGTGCACCGTTCGAGTTGCATCATTGCGCGCCGCTGTCTCCAGTGACCACATCGATCGGCATGTCGTTGACGGGACTCGAACCGCTTCCCGCGAGGCTGCCGCCCCACAGTCTGGTCATCGTAGTGGGTACGACGGAGATTCCCGCGCGCGGCGCCAGTCGGCCATTCGAGGCGGTCACACATTGGCTGGAAACCGTACCGACTGTCGACACGCGAATCGCCAGCATCTGTGCAGGCGCAGTACTGCTGGCACGTGCCGGGCGGCTCGCGGGTCGCCGCTGTACGACCCACTACGACCTCGTCGACCTGCTCAGAAGCGCCGAGCCTACGGCGCGCGTGCAGGACAACTGTCTGTTCGTCGACGACGGCGATGTATTGACCAGTGCGGGCATCACGGCAGGAATCGATTTGGCGCTCTATCTGATCGAACACTATGCCGGCCCTCGACTGGCCGCCGACATTGCACGCCGTCAGGTCGTCTATCAGCGGCGCGCCGGGCAGGACGTCCAGCTATCACCGTGGCTGGCGCATCGCAACCACATGCATCCCGCCGTTCATCGCGTGCAAGACGCCATTTCGAACGACCCTGCGCGAACATGGACCATCGCCGAGCTTGCGGACATCGCGCATGTCAGCGCGAGACATTTGAGCCGGCTCTTTCTCGAGCACACCGGCGTCACCGTGCTGGCCTATCAGCAGAGCCTGCGAGTGGCGCGCGCGCAGCAACTGCTGGAGAATTCCGACCTCATGGTCGAACAGGTCGCGGAGGCTTCGGGATTTGCTTCCGCACGCGATTTCCGACGGGTCTGGCGCCGCTATCACGACACGCCGCCGCGGCAGGCCACGGCGCGCGGTCGGGGTCATCAGTCTGGCTAGACGAAGGCATCGGGCGTACAAAACAGGACACTAAGCAGCCCCCCGCCACCGGCGGCGACCATCCGATGGGCAATCCAAAGCTTGCGTCAGACTTCGGAGCGAAGTCGCAGCAGACAGTCCATCAGGTACTGTCATACAGCACAATCATCGTGTGACCTTCAATTCGCGGTAGCTGGCGCCACGCGACTGCCAGATTGCGGGCAACGTTCACCACCGCAAGAGACGGCAGCATCAGAGCCCGCGTTCTTCGTGCGCACCCCGCCGCAGCCGTGACTGGGCGTGCGGTTTGTGCGGCCAGCGGTTCCGTACTTTGGTACGATCTGGTTCCGTTGTGTAGTCACCAAAGGCGCGATGAATCTTTCCTACGTCAGCATCATGAACCGATCGGCGCAGCTTCTCGCTGCGGTCGTCCTGCTGATTGTGTCCATGGTCTTCGTCGGGTATGTGGCCCACCTGCCATTGCTGATTACGCTTGCGCCTGCGCTGCAGGGCATGTCCGTGCTGACCGCCAGCGGAATCGGTTGTATCGCGCTTGCACTGATCATGCAGGACAGGCCGGCTTTCTGGCTGTGCTGGCTGGCGCTTGGGGCCGCCATGGCTGCGCTGGCTTCCCAGGCGGCGTATGGGCGCGACATGATCAGTCCCGCCCTCGCGCACGCCGTTTTCGGCATGCCGGCCGAACAGAGCGGGCGCACGTCGATTGCCACGGCAATCGCCATCTCACTCCTCGCGCTCGCCCAGCACCAGCGCATTTTTCGGCGGCATCTGCTGGCCGATCTGCTCGCCAGCGCCGCCGTCCTGCTGTCTGGCACGGCGCTGCTCGGTTATGCATACGGGGTGCGCGATCTGTACGCCCTTTTCCTCTTCAACACGATTGCAGCACATACGGCCGCGGCACTCTTCGCGCTTGGGCTCGCCACTCATTTCAGTCAGGCGGACCGTGGCTGGGCTCGCATGATCGCATCTTCACGTAAAGGCGGCGGCGCCACGCGACGACAACTCGCGTTCACGCTGCTGCCGCCCGTGGCCGGTGGCGTGCTGCTGCACTCCACGCACGCAGGCAGGCTCGGGCCGGGTGTCGCAATGGCGCTTCTTGTCGTCATCACCATTGCGCCGCTGATTGCGTTGATTCTGCACGACGGCAAAACGCTCGATGCACTCGACATCGAACGCGAATCGAGCGACCGCCTCAAACAGCAGACAGCCGATGAACTTTCTATCCGGCTCGCAGAGCAGGCCGCCGCGCTCAACCACGAAAGTACCGAGCGGATGAATGCAGAAGCGGCGATGTACGGCGCGCAGCGTCTCGAGGCGGTAGGACAACTGACCGGCGGCATTGCGCATGACTTCAACAACCTGCTGATGGCGATAGCGAGCAATCTGCATCTGAGTCAGAGCCGGCTCGACTCCGCGCATCCGGCGCGCACATTTGTGAACAATGCCGCCGAAGTGACACAACGCGGCGCGAGACTGACCGCTCAATTACTTGCCTTCTCGCGTACTCAAAGGCTCGACATGCAGCCGGTTGAACTGGACCGGGTCGTGCGCGACGCCCGCGAACTGATCGGCAATGCACTCGGCCCCAAGGTGACGATCGAGCTCGAACTGCTCGCGCCCGGCGCATGGGTCGTGGCCGACGCCGACCAGGTTCAGCTGGCTGTTCTAAACCTTGCCCTCAATGCACGCGACGCCATGCCTCACGGTGGACACTTTCACATTTGCACGTTCATTGACGGGCCACCGGGGTCAGCCGCCGACGATCGGAAATTCGCAACGATCCAGGTAAGGGATAGTGGAGTGGGCATGACTCCGGATGTCATCGCCCGCGCTGTCGATCCATTCTTTACCACGAAGGATCGCGGCAAAGGGACGGGTCTTGGCCTCGCTCAGGTCTACGGCGTGGTCAAACAGTGTGGCGGCGACCTGCACATCGCCAGCACGCCGGGAAGCGGAACGACCGTCGATCTGCTATTGCCGCTTACGGCAGCGCGCGAAAGCTCGGCGCGCAAGGCCGTGCCGGCGGCCGCGCGGGCCACGGTGGACTTGACAGGCATGGGTCCACTGCTCGTCATCGACGATGACGAGCACGTCCGTATCGCGCTTGCAGAAATGTTTCGCAGCGCCGGCTACGAAGTGACGGAGGCGGAGGACGGCGCGGCAGGCTTGCGACTGATGGAGGAAATCCGGCCCGCGCTGGCTGTCATCGACTTCATCATGCCGGGGCTGAACGGCGCCGAGGTCGCACGCCTTGCTCGCGTGAAACTGCCCACGCTGCCGATTATTTTCGTGAGCGGATACGCGGACACGCTCGCACTCGATGAAATCGGCAACGCGATCGTGCTACGCAAACCCGTGGGTCCGCAAACGCTCTTCCATGCGGTCAACGAGGCATTGGGGACAACATGACGCGTGGTGACAGAACTCGGCATCGGCGGTAATGCGTTTAATCCGCATGATCGCTCGGAACACACCGCGTCGATCAATACAGACCAAGGTGAAGCGGCGGCCCACTCGCGTCAGGCAGCAAAATTTCATTACGATCAGCTGTCGATGGAACATTTCTGCCGCAGCTTCATTCGCCCTTTCTGCAGCCCGCCGATTCCTCGGTATCAACGCCGCGCCCGCTCGGCGCAGGCGCCCCGCACAGTCTCACCCTCTTTCCATTCCGGAACCAAAAGATTTCATTGGCCGAGCCCGCTGCCGCCATATACGATGCATGTTCACGCAACACGGAATTCGCAATGTCACGGCAGTCGCGAACGTTCGGCAGGCGCGCGTGGCAAGCCAGGATGGGCAGGTTCGACTGTGCGGTGTCGGGCGGTAGTCGCGCGCGTTGCTGGCCTTTGTCGTCAGGCGGCGCACGCTAGCCGCGCATTAACTCGCAGGTAAAAGAGTCACATGTGCGCTGCGGCATTGGGGCTGATGACGCAACGTCCAGCACCGTCTCCAGGCCTCACTGGAAGGAGACAATGCAATGAATTCGTGCAATGGATACGGGCGCGCGCGTGGGCGTGTGCCACTTTGGTTAGGCGTACTGTGCGCGTTAGTCGTGTGCTTCACGTGGAGCGGCGGCGCACATGCGGACCCCGATGGCGACTCGTGCCGCGACGCCGCATGCAGGCCGCACAAACCGCCGCCGCGATCCGGAACGGCGTGCCCGCAATTGAGCGGGCTGACCATCAAGGCGCGCGACATCGGTCTGCCCACCACCGGCGCTGTGATTACCTCGACCACCCAGGTGGCAGCCAGTGGTAGTGGCGCAACGGCAGTCGGCTCATACTGCCTTGTGGCGGGCGCAATTCACCCTGTGGATCCATCCGCGCCAGACATTCTGTTCAACGTTGCGCTACCGGACCAGTGGAACCACAAGATTCTGATGCTCGGCGGCGGCGGTTTTGACGGTTCGATTCCCGCCGTGACCGGCAATGTGCCAAGCGCACCGGCCGATTTGCCAGGCCCTCTGTCACGCGGCTATGCGGTGTTCGCGAGCGACTCCGGCCACGAAGCGACCAATGGTGCAGTCAGCGGCGCGTTTTCGGTCAACGCCGAAGCGTACGGCAATTTCATGGGCGAAGCGCTGAAGAAAACGCACGACGCGGCGCTCAGGGTTATCGAAGCCCACTACGGCACGCGTCCATACAAAGCCTATTTCGCGGGCGGCTCGACAGGCGGACGCGAGGCGCTGACTGTCGCGCAACGTTGGCCGCAGGACTGGGACGGCGTCATCGCTTTCTATCCCGCTTACGATTTCACGACGTTGAGTCTGCAACAGTTGCGCGTGACGGAGGGATTCGCCGCGCCCGGCGCGTATCTCGACACTGCGCAACGGGCGCTGCTTTTGAAGGCCGTGATGCAAGCTTGCGATGGTCTTGACGGTGTGGTGGACGGCCTGATCAGCAACGTGCAGGCATGCAACGCGACGTTCAACCCGGCGACAGCGAACGTCGACGGCAAGCCCCTGCGCTGCGCGGGCGGCGTGTCGCGCGGCGATACGTGTCTGTCGGACCCGCAGATTGCGGCCCTCAATACGATGAACACGCCGCTCGTGTTTGCGTATCCGCTCGAAAATGGCGAGACGCAGTATCCGGGCTACAACGTGTACGGCGCGGACCTTGGCGTGGGTAGCAATGCTCCGCTCGAACCCACGGTCACGTCGCTGGCGCTCGGTACGACGCAACCTTCCTTTCCGCTGCAAAGCACGGCAATGTTCGACGGACAGATCAGCGATCAGTTTGTCCGCTACACGGTGATGGACAATGCGAATTTCAATTCGCTGACCTTCAATCCGGCGCTCGCGGGACGATGGTCGGGACGAATCAGCATGCTGTCGGGGCTCGACGCAACCGATGCGAATCTCACGCCGTTCATGCGCCAGGGCGGCAAGTTACTGATGGCGCACGGCACAGTCGATCAAACCGTCAGCACGCGCGCAACCGAAATCTACTATCAGCGCCTGCTGTTCACGATGGGTTTTCGTGCCGTGGCCTCGTTCGTGCGCTTCTATGAAATTCCGGGCTTGCAGCATGCCGTGGGCACCGAGTTCAACGCATCGTGGGACTCGCTAACCGCGCTGGAAAACTGGGTCGAGCACGGCACCCCGCCGGTGCATCAGGTGGATACGGATACGGCGGGCGTACCGGGACGCACGCGTCCGCTTTGCCAGTACCCGTCGTGGCCGAGTTATAACGGCGCGGGAGATGTGAACAGCGCAGCTTCGTTTACGTGTGTGCAGGGGTAACGAGCAGAAGGCGGCTGCGCGTGGCGAAGACCGAGCCACGCGTGCCGCCTTTTCTATTGTGAATGACCGCGGCATTGCCGCTACGTGCGTGTATCTCGACACGCCGGATCGAAGCCTTCCTATGGTTGACGCCTTCGCGGCCAGACACATATCGGGCCACACAACCAGGTGCCATCCTCCCGTATGCCACCCCAGGCCCAGATGTTGCTCCGTCACGGCACTCGGGGAGAGAACCCTATGACTGTCCGTTTATCGCCATTGCTCTGATTGCCGGACCTGACGGCCGGGGGGGCGTGGCGGCCGCCATAGGTAGTCTGGACCGGCTCTCCGCTGTGAATTCCTTGTTGCACGATTAGTTGCTCACGGCTTTGTTGGCTTTATTACTCAACCAGGAGGTTCTATGAAGGTTCATAAAGCAGTGCTGCTCGTTGCGCTGGCGTCCAGCGGGATTGGCGTTTGTTTCGCGCAGAGCGGAGGTGGCAACGGCAACGGTGGCGCAGGCGGCGGCAATGCTCACGGCGCCGCGACCGCCGCGCCGACGGCCGGCGGCGACAACTCGTCGGTACCCAAGAGCACGCATAAGGGCACGTTTCACCTGAAGCATAAAAAGAAAGCGCCCGCGAATCCGAGCTGACTGACCACCGCAACGCGAGTCGTTGCACGCGCAAGCGTTTCAACGAAACGAGACGGCTCCGGCTAAAACGTGGCCGCCTCGTCCGCTTGTGATCGCGCGAGTTTTTCATCATTCGCGCGTTTTCATTGCAGCCGGTAGCAATTTTTGCTCGGCTCGCCTGTCGCCGGACGCCACCTGCATCAGTGCGCCTGCGTGTCCGGCATCCACCCGTTTGCAACGCACGTCTCGACAATCTGCTTTGCAATCGAGTCGCCCAGTTTTTTCACGTCCGCGCTCACGCCGTTGTGCTTCACCTCGGAAACGCCGTGGAGCGACGCGCCGGTGGCCGCAGTGGTCGCAACACGGCCTGCCGCCGCGCCGACTCCCGCCGTCGTCGCGATACCCGGCATGTGGCCACTGTTCGCGTCGGCGGAGAAGCTTTGCAGCGGTATCGGCGCTCCGTCAGCAGGCTTGTACAGGATATTGACCGACGCACCCACTTCGCTCTTGCCCGCGCCGAAACCGATCAGCATGCGACGGCGGCGCTTGCCTTCGTCAAGGTTATTGAAGCTGCCTTCGACGATCAGCGCGCTCTGCCCTGCCGGTGCCGGACCCTGGGCGCGCTCGGCGTGCAGTCCCTTTGATTGCAACTCGCGCACGATTTCATCAGCAACCTGATCGCTGGCCGTGAGCGCCGTCTGGTATTGCTGCTGTGCGGACGATTCGCCGCTCATCGCCGAGCTCAGTTTCGATGCCATGCCGCTGTCCAGCTTCACCTGGTCAGGCGTCGCGTCGAACGAATATACGTAGATCACGTCCGCGCGAATGGGCAGCGTGGCGTTGGCTTCCGTCACGGCGGGAGCAGCCGAGGCAACGCCGCTTAAAAGCAGCGACGCCGTCACGAGTGCCGTAGCGGCACAATATTTCGCACGACGAATGAATGATGTGTTCAGGATGTAGGAGGTTTGCATGTCGATTCTGCCGCCGGCACACCGTGCCGAAAATTGTCGGGGGAAATGTCGCCGACAATTGTTCGATCCAGCGGATCGCAAACCATCGGAGAGCGTGTCTGCGTGAGGTTGCCCCTGTCTGTGAGAGAGGAGCCGCAACACGCAGACGTAAGTATGAGAGCAAGCGCCTGTGCACGCTATCCGCGAATTATGTCGCGCAATGTCGCCAGCATCTGCGGCGCCCGGTTGTCAGGCGGTGCGCCGGTTTATCGGCAGGACGACGAGCGCTTCGAGGCCGCCGCCATCACGCGCGCGAAACTGCAACGAGCCGCCGTGCAGGCGCGCAATACGCTCGACAATCGCGAGGCCAAGACCCGTGCCGCCCGAGTGGGTTCGTGCGTTCGCGCCGCGAGCGAACGGCGTCTTGAGTTTTTCCATGTCGTCGGCAGTGATGCCGCCGCCACGGTCGCACACGGCAACGCACGCGACATCGTTTTCGGTCCACGTCCGCACGGCGAGACCCGAGCGTCCATAGACGATCGCGTTCTGCATCAGGTTCATCAGCAGTCGCATCAGGCTCACCGGCCGGTACGCGAACATCGGAACGGCCCCGAGCGACAGCTCGAATTCGTGTCCGAGCCCGGCAAAATCCGCGGCCAGGCGATTGATCAGCGCATTGAGGTCTCCCGGTTGCGCGGCCTCGCGCTCGCCGCTGCCGGCGTAGTCCATGAACTGCTGAAGAATCGTGTCGATCTGATCGAGGTAACGTTCCGCCGAAGCGGCGAGTGGTTCGTCGGTATCGCGCGGACTCGCCATCGCCATCGCCATCGCAAGACGCAGCTTGGTGAGCGGCGTGCGGATGTCGTGAGACACGCCCGCCAGCATCAGCGCGCGGGTCGCTTCCGCCTCCCGCAAAGCCTGCGTCATCTGGTTAAAGGCGCTACTGACCTCAGCGATTTCAGTTGGACCGTCGGTCGGGAGCGCGACGGGCGCTTCACCCGCACTGACAAGCCGCGCGGCGCGCGCCAGCTCCTGCAAGGGGCGATTGATGTGCAGCTGGATCAGATAGCCCGTGAGCGCGGCGAGCAGCGCGAGGCCCACGGAAAGCACGAGCGTCGTGCCGATCCCGCTCGCCTGCGCATCTTCGGTCATCGGCAGCGCGATCCAGCTGGTCTCGCCGGCGACGTGCACGCGAATCCAGAGCCGCTCGCCGTCTCCGGTCTGCCAGCGCACCGGCATGTCCGGCGGCAAATGACGGCGCAGTGCGTCGAGAAAGACATCGCGCTGCCACGTTCGAAAAAAGCGAACCGCGCTGCGTGGCGGCTCGACGTCGAGGTGATCGGGCGGCGCCGCCGGCGCGCCCAGACGCGCGACCGCGGCGCGGCCTTCCGCCGGCGGCATGGAAGCCAGTACGCCGTCGAGCGTTTTCACATACTCGGAAAAAATAATGGCCGCGCGCTCGATTCGCGGACGCTGCACGAAATGCAGCAGTACAGAAAACGAGCACGCCTGCGTCAGCGCGACCAGCACGACCAGCAGCGCGATATTGCGCGCCAGCAGCGAACGCGGCAGCCATGTGGCGCGCCGCATGGAGCGCGGCGGCGCGCTCACGATTCAATGCCCGCGACGAGCATGTAGCCGACGCCCCACACGGTCTTGATGAAGCGCGGCTTCGACGGGTCGTCTTCGACGATCTGGCGAAGCCGCAAGATCTGCACGTCGATGCTGCGATCGAGCGCGTCGTGATCGCGCCCGCGCGCCCGCGCAAGCAGGTTCTCGCGGCTCACCGGCCGATTCGGCGACGAACCGAGCGCATGCAGAAGCAGCATTTGCGCCGAGTGCACCTCGACGGGCTCGCCGCGATGCCGCAGCGTCTGCTGACCGACGTCGAACTGATACTCGCCGAAGCGCAGTGTCTGCGAGGTCACGGTCGGTTCGCCCGCGGCCATTTTCTGGCGACGCAGCAGCGCACGGATTCGCGCGACGAGTTCATCCGGCAGGAAAGGCTTGGCGAGGTAATCGTCGGCGCCAGTTTCGAGGCCGACTACGCGGTCGACCGGATCGCCTTTCGCAGTCAGCATCAGAATGGGCAACGTCTGTCCTTCGGCTCGCAGTCGCCGGCATACGGTCAGCCCGTCTTCCGGCTCCATCATCAGGTCGAGCACGAGCACGTCGTAAGGCTCGCGTTGCAGATAGCGGTCGAGCTGCTTGCCGTCGGCAACGACGCGTACGTCAAAACCGTGGCTGCGGAGAAACCGTTGCAGCATGTTGCGCAGCTCGGCTTCGTCGTCCAGCACGATGATCCTGTTCGTCTGCTCCATCACGCGTCTCCTGCGCTCTTCGCATGTCAGCGTACCAGTGCCCGTTGCTTCATCAGCTCCTCGATCCGCGGCAGCGTGACGTAACCGAGGTGCTGGGTATCGATCGCGTCGAAGTGCTGCGCGACGAGCGGCATGCCCGCCGCCGCCTGTTCGCGCGTCAGTTTGCCGTCGTGCGTCGTGTTGGCGCTCGCAAAGCGCGCCTGCAATTGCTGCATCGCACGCTCGCCGCGCCCGGCTTCGCCAGGCGGCAGCGCTTCCTGAGCCGAAGCCGTTGCAGACACAATACACAAGACCAGAATTGCAATCATCTTTTTCATCATCTACTCCGTAGTTGCCGGCACGAAAAGCCGGCGGGGTTAATTCATTGATCGGATGTTTGGCTCACGCCCAGTGCGCCGGAATCCATACCCGGCCAACCCAATGGCCCGGCACCAGCACAGGGGGGCGCGGCGCGGGCGCGACATAAACCGCACGCGGTGCAACGTACAGAACGTGAGCCTGCGGTGCGACGAACACGACACGCGGCGGGGGCGGCGCGACGTAGACCGTTTTCGGCGCAGGCGGCGGTGCGACATAGACCGTCTTCGGCGCAGGCGGCGGCACATAGACGACCGGCGGAGCGGGCACCGGAGCCGGCGCGACGACAACGGGCGGTGCGACGACGACAGGCGCCGGTGCCGGCACAACCGCAACCGGCGCCACGCCCACGGCGACCGTCGCGCCGCCTGTCACTACCGTCGCGCTTCCAGTCGTAACCGTTCCGCCATGGACGACGGTCGTGCCGCCGCTTGTCGTCACCACGCCGGGGGCCACCCGGGTCGCGCTGCCAGAATGCGTGACGCTGCCGCCATCGACGCCAGTTACGGTGCCAGAACGCGAGCAGGTGGAGCCGGCGCAGTCCGTCGAGGCCGAGTGAGTGGTGGTGTTGCCGTTTGCAGCGGTGATCGTGCCGGAGGACGAAAACTGCCCCGGCGCGTCGCGCGTCACGCTGCCTGACGTCGTCGCGCTATGACCGTTGGAGCCGGTCAGGCTGCCGGTGTGTCCGCACGTGCCGTCGGCGCAACTGGTGTCGCCCGAGTGCTGCACCTGGCGTCCGTTGGGGCCCGTGGCCGTGCCGGAATTGGAGAACTGGCCGGGTGCGGTGCGGGTGACGGTGCCGGTGTTGGTCGCAATGCCGCCGTAGGGATTCTCGACGGCACCGCCGTGTCCACAGCTGCCGCCCGAGCAGGAACCATAATGCGCGCCGTTGTAGGTGCCATGCGGCGTATAGGCGGTGCCGTGACCCGACCATCCGGCAAAGGCGGGGGTGCTGACGGCGATGAGCAGCGAAGCGGCTGCGGTGAGGTGGGCGAGTTTCATAAGATGTCCTTCCCGGTTCGAGTCAGCCGCATGAAAACGCGGCAACGGGACGAACTATAAGAGCAGCGCGCGAAATAATCGCCCTGCAAAAGATGTCGCGGTGTTACACCGCCGCGGCATCGCGCGAACGCCCGCCCCGCACCGCCGTGCGGCGCTCGCGGCCCGCATGCCGTGACATCCGGCGACATAGTTTCCGCGTGGTTTTTCCTCGGGCGGCCCACTACATTAGCTTCACCCGACGCGCTAGCGGCCTTGCTTCAGTCAGTCGACGCGTCCCTCTCCCTAACCTAATCTGACCATCATGTTGACTACTGAAAAACTCGCACTGTGCGTCACGTTGTTCGTCATTGGCGTTTCGCTGATCGAGGCGTGGGTCCTCGCACGCAAAACCCGCGGCAGCGCCGCGCCCTTCGACTGGTATGAAGTATGGATTTCGCTCGCCGATGTCGCCGGCCGCAAACTGCTCGCACTGCTGCCGCTTTCGCTCGCGGCACCGATTTTCGCGCTCGCCTGGGATCACCGGATCTTTACTGTCACGCTGAACAGCGCGCTGATGCTTTTCCTGCTCTTTATCGGTCAGGAGTTCTGCTACTACTGGTATCACCGGGCGTCGCACCGCATCCGCTTCTTCTGGGCGACGCATGCCGTTCATCATTCCCCGAACCAGTTGACGCTCTCGTCCGCCTACCGGCTTGGTCTGACGGGCAAGCTGACCGGCTCGGCGATCTTTTTTACGCCCCTCGTCTGGTTCGGGGTGCGACCGGAAATCGTGCTGGCGACGCTGAGCTTCAATCTGCTTTATCAGTTCTGGCTGCATAACACGTGGACACCGAAGCTCGGCTGGCTCGAATACGTGTTCAATACGCCGTCCGCGCACCGTGTGCACCACGCGTCGAACGTCGACTATCTCGATGCGAATTTTGGCGGCGTGCTCGTGGTGTTCGACCGTCTGTTCGGTACGTATGTCGAAGAGCGCGCCGAGGAGCCGTGCCGCTACGGCCTTACCACCCCGACGCGCTCGCGCAATCCGCTCGTCGTCGAATTCGAGCACTGGGGCACCCTCGTGCGTGATGTCGCATCGGCGCGCAGCGTGTGGACGGCGATCTGCTATGTGATCCTGCCGCCGGGCTGGCGTCCTGATGGTTCCGGCGATACAACCGAAGCGCTGCGTGAGCAACAGCAGTCGCGAAGCGTGCTGCGTGCCCATACGGATCAACGCATCGACGCGTTCCAGGGCAATCAACCCGCCAGCTCAGCGTCGACGAGGCCGTAAAGGACATTGGCCGCGACTTCCGGTGTGCGCTGCGGCGCAATTCAAGATTTGCGTTCGCGCTGCCGTAATCCTGTTTGTGACGATCTCCGCTGCACTGATTGCGCTCGCGTCTTTTGCGGACCGGGCGCGGCGCGAGCGATGTCCCGGCAGCTTCGACCGTGTGGAATTCCGCACGACAATCGTGAAGTTCATCTCCAATTACAGCGGCCACACACTATGCGTAACCCGACGTCCCTGTCGATGGATGCAACCCTGCCTCAGTCACCGCGCCGGCGCACGCTGCTCACCGCAGGTGCGGGCGCCGCGCTGCTGGGCGGGCTCTCGTCGTCCGCTTTGGCGGATGCCGGCGTGCTCGCAAAAGGTGTCGTCTGGCAACTCGATGCGGACCATCTCAACCCGCACGGCGACTGGGACAGGCTTGGCGTGACCGATCTGCTCGTGCAGTGGTCCGCGGTAGACAACACGTCTTATCTGCCGGTCGGCGGTCCGCAGGCGGCAGCCGGATTGCAGGCGGCCACGCACTCGCCTGACTGGCAACGCATTGGACGCGAGCCGTGGGCGCGCAACGTGATCCTCGGTCTCGCCGGCCGTTTCGACGAGACAACCGCGCGGGCCCAAGCCGCGCATCTGATCGAGCAGTCTCGCATGCTCACGGCTGCACGGCCGGCAATGAATATCGAAGGCTATTATTTTCCGGTCGAGGTGGATCCCACGTGGCAAGGCGCGGCGGCGCTCGGGCCGCTGTTGTACGCACTGCCGCGCCCGCTGTGGATCAGCGTGTACGACACCACGAATATCGGCGGGGCCGCGCTCGCGGCATGGCTGGACAGTTGGCTGCCGCGCGACGTGGGCATCTTCTTTCAGGACGGCTGCGGTGTTTATGCACGGGGTCCGGCCGCGGCGCGACGCTATGCGGACGCGCTGGTGGCACGGCTCGGCAAGCTGCGGGTGCGTATCATTGCTGAAGCATTCCGTCCCGCCGGCAACGGTGGTTTCAGAGCGGCGACGGCGGCGGAACTCGCGCCGCAACTGTTCGCCTATCGCGGACTGCGTACCTATCTGTTCGACGGTCCGCATTACGTATCGACCCAGTTGGTGCAAGGCCTGCTGGATGCGCAGGCGGCGTTGAAGTGAGGCGTTGTAGGGGGGCGGTGATCTGGCGAAGGACGGTGCGAATGTCGTCCTAGATGTCGTCCTGGATGTCGACCTGAATGTTGGCCTCGCCCTTCGCCTGCCGACGTCTCGCTTCATGGACCGCCAGAGCTATTTCTCGACAGGCAGCTCAACATGACGCCCTCCACTTAGCGATATATAAACATGGACAGGGCTATGGCCAGAAACGCCAGACAGATCAACGTTGCAAACGTTTTGACGTGGCCAGCCCGAAATGCTTTGGCCTCGCTCACACCCGCGTCGGTCGCCGACTGCCAGTTGACAAGATGTCCGCCTGAGAGGACAGCATAATCGCGGGGATGCAACGCCTTCTCAGTGAGATCGATCCCCTCTGGATCGTATTGGTGGCCACGAACTTTCCCACCTTCTTCGTCTGCCGTTACCACACCGGGCAAACGGTTACCAAAACCATCACGGGTGATGCCAGGACTGGCACCATCGCCGCTTCCGCCGACGCGACCACTAAAGCGCCAGCCGCCTTCACTTCCTGAGCGCGACCCTTCACCCCCTCTTGCGCCCCCTTCCCCGCCGCCGCGCCCCCCAATTGCCATTGCACAGGCAGAAAACCAGAGGGCCGCCAGCATGAGCATTTTCAGCGCACGTCTTTCGCGCAAGTGCCTTTGCACTGCCTTCACTTTTTACTGCCTTCGTATCGATAATCGCAGAATCGTCGAGCGCCAATCAGCGGGCGCAAGATCGGGCGGCTCGCCGGTGAATGAGCGTGACAGACTCTGCTCGGCTAATGCAGGACCGTTCCTTCAGGCGCCGCGAAGACACGTGAACCATCTTCCGCCGCCGCCATCTCCAACTTAAGCCGCGCTGCGGCAAGGACGCGCAGGACATCCGCGTTGACCAGCAACTCGTCCACAGCCGTCAGCATCAAGTCGGGATAATCGTGGAACTGCACCAGCCTCAATAGTTGCGCCTGCATGTCAGAGCACAACTGCGTCACTTCATTTGCAATGCTCTCGGATGACACCGCCAACCCCGGCGACACGCATTCCTCGAACCCCTCACTTGCCAATATTTCCAGAAGGGCCGTCTGATATCTGCTCATTGTTATTTGCCTCGCTACGAATACTGTCACTGTAGCTCGTATTCACGCGGGCAATTGCGGGAACAGAAGCGCTTGAGCCGCCTATTTCAACGGCCCACGACCGTTCGTCGAACGAGCTGCAGGATCGAGCGCCAACGAGTGTCCGCGTTGCATCGACAGAGGGTGCGGACCGACTCGCAGCGTCCCGCGAGTCCTTCACACAAAGATGACTGATCTCCGGCGGAGGGCTGCGAGCGATTTCGTCCAATATAATCGTCGAACGCTCTGTCGAGCCAATCCAGTAGCAAAGGTGGAACCCGCTGCAGCACGCAGAAACCGCCGGTGCGTCGCTCGTCAAACGTATCCTCCAGGTGGACGGCGGTCATATCGTCAAGCAGCCTCTAATCAGGGAATCTCCTATGTTCACCCCATGTCCTACCGCGAGAAGCCAGGAACTCGCCGATCGCGTCGAAGCATTCGTCCGTGAGACCGTCGTGCCCTACGAGCGCGACCCGCGCAATGGATCCCACGGACCGTCCGCCGATCTCGTTGACGAACTGCGTGCGCTCGCGCGCGAAGCCGGCTTGATGACGCCCCACGTGCTTGCCGACGGCGAGCATCTCACACAACTTGAAACGGCCGCCGTGCTCAAGCGCTCCGGCCTGTCCCCTCTCGGTCCGGTCGCCGTCAATACGATGGCGCCGGATGAAGGCAATATGTTTCTGCTCGGCAAGGTCGCAACCGAGGACCAGAAGCAACGTTTCCTCACGAAGTTGCTCTCGGGCCACGCCCGTTCCGCTTTCTTCATGACGGAACCCGCCGAAGACGAAGGCGCCGGCTCCGATCCGTCAATGCTCAAGACGACAGCACGCCTCGTTGGCGACGAATGGGTCATCGACGGAACGAAGACCTTTATCACCGGTGCGGATGGTGCCGAAGTAGGTATCGTGATGGCACGCACCGACGACGGCGATCAGGTGCAAGCGAGTATGTTTCTCGTGAATCTCCCTAACCCTGCCATCAGAATCGTGAAGGTGCTGGATACCATCGACAGTTCGATGCCGGGAGGGCATTCGAGAATTGCGATCGAAGGGCTGCGCGTGCCCGCAAGCGCCGTGCTGGGCGAAGTACACAAAGGATTCGAATACGCGCAGATCCGCCTTTCTCCCGCGCGCCTCTCGCATTGCATGCGCTGGCTGGGCTCGGTCACGCGCGCACACGAGATTGCGGCGGCCTACGCAACGCGCCGGCACGCATTTGGCAAACGGCTCATCGATCACGAAGGAGTCGGATTCATGCTTGCCGACAATCTGATCGATTTGCAGCAATCCGCGCTGATGATCGACTGGTGTGCGGGCGTTCTCGATTCGGGTAGCCTCGGAACAACCGAAAGCTCGATGACGAAGGTCGCCGTATCCGACGCGCTGTTCCGCGTCGCCGATCGTTGCGTGCAGGTTATGGGGGGGTCTGGCGTCTCTCGTGACTCGATCGTCGAGCAGGTGTTCCGCGAAGTGCGGGCGTTCCGTATCTATGATGGTCCCACCGAAGTACACAAGTGGTCACTGGCCAAAAAGATCAAACGCATCGCGATGGAAGGTGATTATCGTGCTGGCCGCTGAGCGGTTCTCGCAAGCTCGGCCTCCCGGCCGTGCCAGGCCGGGGCGCGACGCCGCCCGGCATCAAGAGCGGTGGTCGCATCAGTATCACCACGACCAAGCCGCGCAACGTGACGCGAACGCGGAGCGTGTCTGGATAGGCGCTCATCAAGACGTCGAAGCCACCTTGCGCCGCATTTGTCCGACTGCGAGCCACAACGCCGAAACCAGAAAATAGATTGCGCCAACGGCTGCATAACCCGCCACTTTGACAATCGCGGGCGGCGTCGCCGCGCTGGCCTGCACGATGAACAGGATCCCCGCCACCGCGGATTGGGCGCCGCTAAGAATCATTGCCCATTGCGCCCCAGCATGCTTTCTTCGACGGATCGCAGTGGCGAGCTGAAGCATTCCGGACAGAACCGCCCAGACTCCGAATACGTCAAGCACGATACTGGCGTTGACATGCAGAACGATAGTCGCCGCAATCGCAACAGCCGCGCTAGCAAAGACATTGATAGCCTGAGTCGGATTCTCACGCATTCCACCGCTACGCGACATGTCGACGTAATTGGCCAACGCGTCCCACAAGGGGTAGATGATCAGCAGCGCAGCGCCGATCGCGATGACGTGCTGCCCTTCGGCGAACGCAAGCGCAACCCACACCAAAGAAAAAGCGGCGCGCGCGAAGTAATAGCGCTTGAGCCACTGCTCATCCCGAGGGTGGCTGTCCGTAAGATACGTATTCATTTCAACTCCTTTGGAATATGGCCGTGCGCGTCGCCAGGCATCATGCGTCCAGCTTTTGCTGCGACGATCTACCGAAAGAACCGCACGAATTGCACGGCAACAGAAAGCCTGCATCGAGAAAACATCATGGCAGCCGGCCAGCTTTGCGGCTATCGGTCAGATGACCGATACGTTCCAACGGGTGGCGTATAGTTGGTGTTCCTTTTGATCCGCATCCCTGCATTCCTTTCCATGACCGACGACCACGTCGCCTTTTCGGCGGTGCGCGTATTCGATGCCGTCAAAGCGCTCGCCTTTATCGGCGATCTAAGCATGGGGCAGCCCACCGGCCACTCGCTGCGTACCGCATGGCTCGCCGCACGTCTTGCCGACGCATCCCGCGCGGATTCAGTGACAAACGCCGCGGTTCGCGAAACGTCGCTGCTACGCTGGTCGGGTTGCACGGCCAACGCGGCCGGTTTCGCCGATGTTTTCGGCGACGACATTGCCATACGTATTGCGATGGTAGAAGACCGTCCAGGCTGGGCGGAGCGTCTCAACGCACTGGGTGGTGCCGGCGCGGTGCTGGCTCCGCTCGCACAGATTCACTGCGAGGTTTCCGGCGAGGTGGCGCGGATGTTGGGGCTGGCGGATGCGACTCAGTCAGCGTTGCGGCGCATCTTCGAGACTTTCGACGGGCACGGCCTGCCCACTCAGCACGCCCACGAAACCGTGCCGCAAGCGGTGCTCATCGTCGCGCTCGCTGGCGACATCGAAACGTTTAGCCGCATTTATGGCATCGAGCGGATGTTCGAGCTGATCGCTCGACGCGCCGACGCGCGGTATCCGGCGCACCTGGTCGACACAGCAGCGCGCCACGCGACAAGCTGGTTGGCGGAACTGGAACAGGCGTCCACCGCCGATTTCGACGCGGCTTTGACGACACCTGACATGCGACTGGACACCACCGCCGAGTTGATCGCCGACGTCATCGATCTCAAGCTGCCGTGGATGACCGGCTTCTCGCGCGCGGTCGCTGCAACGGCGGCGCAATGCTGCGCGCGGCTCACTGCGGACAGGTCGGCCCATGCGCGCGTCTATCGCGCTGGGCTGATTCATGGAATTGGCCGTGCATCCGTGCCCAACCAGATCTGGAACATGAGCGAACGCTTGCCTGAAAGCGCATGGGAAAGGGTAAGACTGGCGCCGTACTGGACGTCTCGTGCCGGCAAGCAGGCCGGGGCTCTCGGAGAAGCGGCGGAACTTGCGTCATACGCGTACGAGAGGTCGGACGGTTCAGGCTATTTCCGAGGCACGCGCGATCCGTCGCTGACCCTGGAGGCCAACGTGCTGGCGGCATCGGTGATGTTCGTCGCGTTGCGCTCGGACCGTCCGTGGCGCGCGGCACGCTCCGCCGCCGAAGCCGCCCAGCATTTGCGTGACGAGGCCTCACGCGGTCGACTGAACGTCAATGTGGTGAATGCGTTGTTGTCCGATGGGACGTCGACCGTCAGGACGACGGCCGGCCACACTGTGCAGAGTTCGCGCTTGACGGCGCGCGAAATCGACGTGCTGCGCGTGATTTCGCGCGGCGCCAGCAACAAGGAAGCGGCACGTGAATTGACGCTCAGCCCGAGCACGGTGCGCACGCATGTCGAAAACGTGTTTCGCAAGCTCGAATGCACGACGCGCGCTGCGGCAACCCTGAAAGCATCCGCGCTGGGTTTGCTCTGACGGCTTTTCGCGCGTCATACCATGCTCGCCGATTCGCGCACCGACGCAGGGGCTCATTACATCGGCGGCACCACACCGTCCTTTTCGACCACGACGAACTGTGCGTTGTAGGTTCCGCCACTCGCGGGAGCCGCGACGACAAACACCTTCTTGCCTGCGAGCAGATCGGCGCGCGTGGCGGGCGCAAGGGTCACGACCGGAACATTCGCCGGTACCGTGACGACGTTGTTGCCGCCCTTGTACGAAAGTTTCAGATCGCGGCCGCTCGTGCCCTCGACAACGGTGTCCACATTCGCGTTCGTCATCGAACTGTTGGCGCCCAGGTCCCATGCATAGTGGCCTTCGCCCGTGCCGCGCGCAGCATCAGGGAACACCAGCACTTCCTTTGCCGTCAGTTTGCCGTCGGGGCCGGGTGTGGCCGCCGTGCCGACGTAGGATCCCTGCTTGATATCGGAAAGCTGGATCGCCTTCAACGCGCTAACTTTGGACGCGTCGCTCAACGCAATGGTGACGGTGTCGCCGCTGCGGCGATGGACGGTCAAGGTATTGGCAGAAAACGAGACGATGTCGCCGCGAATGCGCTCGGGTTTCGCCGCGGGAGATTGTGCGAATGATGCGCTGGCAAGCGAGAGGGTCACGAGGGAAGCGGCAAGCCTGATTCGAAATAACATACATGCTCCGTTGCTAGGATGAGATTAAAACGCGTGATGGCCGGCGGTCATGACCCGCCAAACCAGTTATACCCCTGGTTTTCCCAATAGCCGCCGGGAAATTGATTGGTCACGGTGATGGCGACGATATGTTTCGGGTTCTTGTAGCCAAGTTTAGTCGGCATGCGCAGTTTCATCGGGAACCCGTATTTCGCCGGCAACGTCTGGTCGTCGTAGGTAAGCGTTAAAAGCGTCTGCGGGTGCAATGCCGTCGGCATATCGATGCTCGTCCAGTAGTTGTCGGCGCAACGAAGTGCCACATACTTCGCCGTGGTGTCCGCTCCCGCAAGCGACAGGAAGTCGGAAAAACGCACCCCGCCCCACTTGCCGATCGCGCTCCAGCCTTCAATGCAGATGTGCCGTGTAACCTGACTGCGCCTGGGCAATGCATTCAGTTCGGCAAGCGTCCACCTGCGCTTGCCATTGACGAGACCGGTCAGCTCCAGTCGATAGGTCTGCGCATCGATATCCGGCACCTGATCGATGTCGTAAAACGCGTTGAACGGGAAAGGCCGCGTCATCATGGATTCAGGATACGTCGGCGCCAGCCGGCGCGGATCGAACAGCAACGCTTGCGCGCTGTCATTGAACGAGGACACGGTGCGCAAGAGGTCATTCACCGATTGGTCGTTTGTCGGATCGCAGCCAGACAGAAGCGCCAGGCCACCGAGCGTCAGGATGCGCCTGCCGAACAGCCGCCGCGAAGCCGAGCCCAATTCTTTCTGTGCGTCCTTGATGATGGACGCCGAGTCGGGCACCCACTTATCCTTATTCGACGTCATGGTCATCTTCCCCGAATCATCGTGATCAAGGATTTCGGCACGAGCGCAACCATCACGACATGTATGGCGAAAAAGCCTGCCAGCAGGCTCATGGCGGCGAAGTGGACGATTCGCGCGTTGTCGTAGCCGCCCATTAGCGCGCGCAAAGCCGCAAACTGCACGGGTTTCCAGATTGTCAGCCCGGACACGATCACGAGCACGAGGTCGGCGAAGACGGCGAGGTACGCGAGTTTTTGCACGGCGTTGTACTCACGAAGGTCAGCGTGGCTGAGCTTGCCGCGCAACGCCGCGAACAAGTCGGTTGCGACAGCGCGCAGGGTGAGCGGAAAGAGCGTCCGACGCAGCCGCCCGGTGATCGTCCCCAGAACCAGATACACGACAAGATTTGCAACCAGTACCCACATGACGGCGAAGTGCCAGAGAAGCGCGCCACCTAGCCAGCCACCGAGCGTGATGGATGGAGGAAAGCGGATCGCGCTGAAAATGGGCGAGGCCTCGTACACCTGCCAGCCGCTCATGCACATGAGCATGACGGCCACCGCGTTGATCCAGTGAAACACGCGGACCCATGCTGGGTGGATGGTTGCGTTGGTCACGACGATCTCTCTGTTCATGAGACGGAAAGCGAATGAACGCAAGGATCGCAGGTGAAGTACCGTCGGGCTATCGGTCAAATGACCGATAGCAAACAGGTAGACGACTTGCGAGGACGCCCGGACGTTGTCTGCCGGGGTCGCTCGCAAGCGTGATGAGGTCGCGCGGGCGCTTCCAGAGGAAACGCCGACGCTGGCGGGTCAGGAATGCGTCGCGGCGGTTCCGCGCGAAAGCTTAGCTAGCGGCGGGTTCTCAATGCTTGCCAGCAGACCCGCTTCTCGCAAAAGCCAATCAGAAGTCGATCTGCGCGGAAAGCAGCACGGTGCGCGGCGCAGCGTTCGTCACGTACGTGCCCTGCTGGATCCAGTAACGGCTGCCAAACAGATTCTCCACGTTCGCACGCAACACGACGTCCTTGCTCGCGACCCGCATGCCATAACGCAGCCCGACGTCGTATCGGGTCCACGCCTGCAGTCGCAACGCGTCGCTCGAATCGTAATACTGTGCACCCGTGTGGATGATTCGTCCGTTGACGCTCAAGCCCTGCACCCAGGGCAGATCGTAGTCCGCACCGAGGTTGAAGGCGAACTTCGGCACGCCCCCCGGTTCGTTGCCGTCCTGCGTGCCGCCGGCGGTTCCCGATACCTTGGGATCGTAGAAGGTGGCGCTTGCCATCACACGCAAGCCACGGAACACCTCGCCGTAGCCAGCCAGTTCGAGACCGCGCACTCGCGTTTTGCCGTTGTACCCGTACACGTTCGTCACCGGATCAGTGACGCCGTTGGGCTGCGAGATCTGGAAAACGGACACGGACGTCATGACGCGGCCCCAGTCGGCCTTCACGCCGGCTTCGTACTGGTCTGACTTGTACGGCGCGAACGCCTGCCCGGCGTTTGCCGTACCAAACGGCGCCGTACCGCCGTTGGACAGACCCGTTGTGAAGTTGCCGTAGACCGAGACATTCGACAGCGGCTTGATGACGACGCCCGCGAGCGGCGAAATGGCCTGCTGGTCGATCGTGCTCTGCTGCGCACCCGTGGTCGGATCGTAATTGTCCTGTCCGATCGTCTGCCGGCGGAAGCCGCCCGTGATCAACAGACGATCGTTGAACAGGGACATCGTGTCGATAACCTGCTGGCTGTTCAGCCGCGTCTGGCTGCTGCGCTGCATGTCGCCGCGCGCGACGTCGACTGCCGGGAGCGACGTCGGCACATACAGACTGGATGGCACCGACGCCGATCCCAGCGCGTAGAAATAGCCGACCTCCTGGTTCAGGCTCGTCACGCCGGTGACCAGCGTGTGCTTGATGCCGAAGGTATCGAAGTGAAAGCGCAGACCCGCATCCACGGTCTTCGTGCGGGTGTACTGGTCGTAGTAACCGTTGGCGACGTCGAACGTCCCTGCGGCGGTCATGTTGCTCGCGCTCGGGAAATTTTGCGCCGACGTGCCGTAGTGCTCGCCCGCCGCGCCGTACACAGTCACGTACTGATTGACGTCGTACTCGGCACGCGTCATGACGGCCGTATCGCGCAGCTTGAGCTTCGAGCCGGGATAAAGATTGTTATAGGCCGAAGGAACCGCCGGTACAGCGGTCGCCGTGCCGAAGCCGATCTGCGAGCGCAACTCGTCCGTGTTCTCCGACACGTTGTACGCGTCGAATGACCAGCGCAATGTCTTGCCGCGATAATCCAGCCCGATTGCACTGTTGCCCTGAAGCTGGTTGCCGTGCGCGATGCCCGTCTGTCCGTCCTTGATCTGGCCATTGAAACGGATACCCCACTGGTCCTCGTCACCCAGGCGGCGGCCAACATCCGCTTCAAGGCCGAATTGTCCCCTGGACTGATAGAGCGCCGTTAGACGGGTGAGCGGCGTATCGTCCGCGCGTTTGGTCACGATGTTGATCGCGCCGCCGACGCTGCCGCCGGGGCCCATGCCGTACATCAGCGAGCCCGGACCTTGCAGCACTTCCACGCGCTCAAGCAGATTGACCGGCACGCGCGCGGCCGAAACCATCCCATACAAACCGTTCAGCGCAACGTCGGTCGGCTGTACGTCGAAGCCGCGAATCTGGAAGACATCGCCGAACCCGCCGCTGCTTTGCTCCGTTCGCACCGACGCGTTGTTGATGACCAGATCGCCAATCGTGCGCGCCTGCGTGTCCTCGATCATCTGCTCGGTGTAATTGGTCGTGCTGAACGGCTGGTTCATTACGTTCGACGTGCCCAGCACGCCGATGCTGCCGCCGCGCGCCACCTGTCCGCCTGCATACGGAGCAGGCAGTTCGCCTGGCGTGGTAGCCGCCTTGATGACGACGGCGGGCAGCGTGTTGCCGGCGGATGTGGCGTCGGTGGAGATGGGCGAATGAGCGGAATGGACATCGTCATCCACCGTCGCACTTTGCGCGAGCGCGCTTGCCTGCATCGCCGCTGCGGCGACCAGCCCCATGAAAAGACGTTCTACCGCCCCTGACACGGGCGTACGTCGCCCGATTTTTCGTTGTGCGTTCCGATGCGACATTAGACGTTGACTCTCTGGCGTAGGTTAAAGTGACGATTATTCATGCGAATGCGAATCGTTTGCAATTGTAAAGTTTTTTGGTAAGCAAGGGCTGAAAAACTTGGAGAGTCAGTCTTTGCACGTTGCCAGGTCGCGACGACAAGGCGTTCGGCGCTCGCAACGAAGAGGTGCGGCAACGCGCGTGCGAGGGTGTGACGGGCCCGTTGGAAGCGATGTTTGCGGCTTTTCGCCTGCCTGCCTCACACCGCTGGCATAACCCGTCCCGGCTTCCGTTGTAGCGAAGGCGAGCGTTCGTCGATCAACGGATCCGCGTCCATGCCTGCCATGTCGCCGGCCGCAAACTGCTTGCGGTAAGCCATGGGCGTGAGCGCTTTTAGCGCCTTGAACTGCCGGTTGAAGTGAGCGACGTTCGGAAAGCCGGAGCGGGCCGCAACGACAGCGATGGGAACTGAAGTGTGTGCGAGCATCCGGCAAGCATGTCCGATCCTGACTCGCGAGATATATCGCCCGACGCTTTCGCCCATGTGCTGCTCGAAGTACCGCGCAAGCGAACGCTCCGACACATTGGCGGCCGCGCAAAGTTCGGATAGACGCAGTGGTTCGGCAAAGCGCAAGTCGATCATCGACAGCACGCGGTTGATACGTTCCGGTTCGTGCCCCGACGGACCCTCCCCGCGGTCGCTAAACGCTGCGGGCGAAGCGAGCGGCTCACCCGACGCGCCTCCCAGGATGCACAAAACGTTCAGGACTGCAGCAAGGCGTTTTCTCGGCTCGCCGGACAGCAGATCGTCGATCTGCATGTGCATCGCGGCGCCGGCTTCCGGACCGAATGCCAGACCGCTCGCTGCCCGCCTCAACAGGTTACGCAGAGGCGCGTATTCCGGGCAGACATCCGCAAGCCGTCGCGCCCAGTCGCCGCCGAACCAGATCACGATGGCAACCTGCGGAGATGCTGCGTCGATGGAACGGTTCGACGACCATGTATGCGGCAGATTGGGCGGCACGAGAACGAGGTCGCGGTCGACATAGTCGGTGATCGAGTCGCCGATATACCGTTTGCCGTGACTGTTCAGGGTCAGCGTGAGCTCGTACTCGGGGTGGTGATGCCACTCGAATGGAATGCGTGGCAAGCGTCGGTGGTAAACCCTGACCGAGCAATTCTCGCCGAATTCCACGTGTTCATAGGCGGGCTTCATGGCCGGATTCGCAAAGAAATTGTCTGAATGGTATCACTTTGAATAGCGCGCCCGGCCTATGCTGCGGATACAGCAACCCTCACAAGGAGACGACTATGGCACTCATCATCGACGATTTGCCCGCGGCTATCCGGCAGGCCAAAAAACAGCTTCGCGAACGGCTTCCCAATTATCGTGACGTGTTCGCCGAAGTGGACGAAACCATCCGCGCCGAAGCAGGCATAATTGCCGAGCAACGCGGCCGCGGAGAAAACGTGATTCCCGAACTTGAGTTCTCCGACATTGCCCAGCAGCGCGTGAGTGCCGAGCAGATCGAACTCGTCAAAACGCGCGGCGCCTGTGTGATCCGTAACGTGTTCGATCGTAATCTGGTGCAGGCGTGGGATCGCGATATCGCAGAATACGTCGAACGCAATGACCTGGATACTCGCCTGAAGAACCGCGCGGAGGACAAATACTTCGGTCAACTCGCATCCAGCAAGCCGCAGATTTATGGCGTGTACTGGTCGAAGCCTCAGGTGCTCGCACGTCAGGCGCCGTCCCTCACTGCGGCGCGGGTGTTCTTGAACCGGCTGTGGCGCAGTGAGAGCGAAGGCCGCGTCCATTTCGATCCGGATCGAGTGCCGGTCTACGCGGACCGCATGCGTCGACGTCCGCCCGGTTCCGAATCGTTGGGTCTGTCCGCGCATTGTGACGGCGGCTCGGTGGAGCGATGGATCGAGGGCAACTTCCGCAAGGTGTACCGGCATGTTTTCGACGGCAACTGGCGTCAATACGATCCGTTCGACGCAGCGTTCCGGCCAGACGTGGAAGAGATCGCGTCGCCCGCGGTGTGTTCGATGTTCCGGACATTTCAGGGGTGGACCGCGTTGACCCCACAAGGTCCTGGTGACGGCACGCTGCAACTCGTGCCCATCGCGAACGCCATGGCCTATATCCTGTTGCGCGCCATTCAGGACGACGTGGCAGACGATGATCTGTGTGGTGCGATGCCGGGCCGCGCGCTCTCCATCCAGCCGGAATTCCATGCGCCGCTTTTCGATGCATTGTCGTCGATTCCCCTTATGCAGGCGGGCGACACGGTGTTCTGGCACAGCGACGTGATACACGCGGTGGAAGATGCGCACCGGGGCGCGGGTTACAGCAATGTGATGTATATCGCGTCGGCGCCCGCATGTGCCAAAAACGATGAGTACCTGAAGCGGCAGTTGCCGAGCTTCCTCGACGGTAAGAGTCCGCCCGACTTTCCCGCCGACCATTTCGAAGTCGACTTTATCGGGCGGGCTACCGTCGAAGACCTGACGCCGCTCGGTAAAGCGCAACTCGGTTTTGATCTGTAAGTGCGCACGACCCCGGGCGAGCCACGACCTCACATATTGACGGACCTTCGCTCGCGCAACATGTCGAGCGTCGATCGCGCCTGAATGTCGCTTGTCGTCACACGTCGCAGATCGCGGGGGTAGCTTTCATCGTAAGCCTTGCCGCGATGCATCGTGCAGCGATTGTCCCAGATCACGAGGTCGCCGACTCGCCAGTGGTGAACATAGACGGTCTCGCGCGCGGTCGCATGATCGAGCAGGTCGCGCAGCATCATGCGACCTTCCGGCACCGGCAACCCCACGATATGTGACGCATGCGAGCCGATATACAGTGCGCGCCGTCCGTGCGCCGGAGATACACGCACAACCGGATGCTGTACCGGCGGCAGCGCATCGCGTTCTTCCTGCGAGAAATCCGTGAAGCCAAGTTGCTCGCGCGAATACATGAGCGCATGTTCGGCCACGCTATCTTCCACGCGATTCCTTAGCGCACGGGGCAACGTTTCATAAGCGGTGCGCGTATCGGCGAACTCCGTCTCGCCGCCTTCGGGAGGCACGACGCCCGCATAGAGCATCGACAACGCGCCGGGCGTCGCACGAAACGAACTGTCGGTATGCCACAGCCGGTTGCCGAGAAGCAGCATACGAAGCCTGTCGTTCATTGCGCGCGGACGGTCGTTCTCGTCGAGATTCGAGACGTCGACAATCTCCTTGCGTTCTATCCGCTGTTTTGTCCCGGAACGATATCGCGTCACCGAGAGTTCCAGCGGACCGAAGCGCGACGCGAATGCCACCTGTTCATCGTTTTGCAGCGTTTGTCCACGCACCACGACAACGCCGTATTCGTCAATTGCGCTGGCTATCCGTTCGAGCGCGTCTTCGTCAGGATTGGCCAGATCGACGCCGCTTATTTCGGCAGCGAACGTTTCATGCAAACGGGCGAGATTGAGCGTCATGGCGTCGTCCCCTGAATGCTTGCGACCGAGCGCGTTTTCGTAACCAACGGACAGGTTGACTTCGACAGCGGCTGAAAGGCCTGGTCTGCTGGAATGACGGCACGAATATTGTAGTAATCCCAAGGCTTTTTCGATTCCGCCGGCGTTTTGACCTGAACGAGATACAGGTCTTTCATCAGTCTGCCGTCTTCGCGAATCGTGCCATGGTGCGCGTAAAGGTCGTCCACCGGCGCGCTCTTCATCTGCTTCATCACGGCGGCGCTGTCGTCCGTGCCTGTCGCGGCCACGGCCTTCAGATAGGTGAGCGTAGCGGAATAGGCTGCCGCCTGGATCGCGGTAGGCATCTTGTTCATGCGCTTGTAGAAGCGCTGCGCAAATTGCCGGGTTTTATCGTCCGTGTCCCAGTAGAAGCCCTCGATGGTGTATAGATTCTGCGCGAGCGGCAAGCCGAGCGAATGCACGTCCGTCAGAAGAAACGCCATGGCTACCACGCTCTGCTTGCCCGACTTCGTCACGCCAAATTCGTTTGCCGCCTTGACCGCGTTGATCATGTCGCCACCGGCGTCGGCGAGCGCGATCATCTTTGCGCCCGAGGCCTGCGCCTGCGTCACGTAAGACGAAAAGTCGGACGCATTGAACGGATGCTTTGCGCTTCCCACTACCCTGCCTTTATTCGCGACGATCACCGCCGTCGCGTCCTGCTCCATGGCTTTTCCGAACGCTGAATCTGCCGTGATGAAGTACCACGAATCGGCCCCGTGCTGCACAAGCAGTTTCGGCGTGCTTGCCAGCGCCACGGTGTCGATCTGGTAATGCACCGTGTAGGGCGAACAGGCGTCATTCGTGAGCCGCGATGAATACGCGCCCGTAACCATCACTACACGCTGCTTTTGCCGTCCGATTTCTACCACGGCGAGCGAAGGAGACGATCCCACGAGGTCGGTAATCATGTCGACATGCTGCTGGTCGAACCACTCGCGCGCTTTGGTGGACGCAATGTCCGCCTTGTTCTGGTGATCCGCGAAGACCACGTCGATGGGCTTGCCCGCCACCTTGCCGCCAAATTCTTCGACGGCCATGCGCACGGCTTCGACCGAGCCTTTTCCGGCGAAGTCCGAATAGATGCCGCTGAGGTCGGTCAGCACGCCAATGCGCACGACGTCGTCGGAAATTCGCGACGTCTGCGCAAAGGTGTCGATCGACAGCACGGCAAAGGTCGCACACGCTGACAGGTGCGCCAGTTGCTTCATTCTGAATGACATCGCCGTCTCCTTGCCTTTTATGAACAGCTCTAATTTTCTACGTACTACGAAGGGTTCGGATCAAGCCAGTGTCCGCCCGAACACCGATCCACCGATCCACCACTACACCGACCCGTAGTCCCGCGTGCCGCGACCGCTACGCGACGACGCTCACGTCCTTGTCCGCGCCGGGTGTTGCCGCGCTGCGTCCAATCGGCTTGGTCACGAACACGAGATAGATCACCGCTGCGGCAGCTGCCACGCCCGCACTGATCAGCAACGCCTGCACGAAAGAGTGGGTTCTGTCGACGACAATGCCCGTCACGAGTGGCGCGAGCGATCCGCCAAAATAGCCGCCGAAGTTCTGGATGCTGCTTAACGACGCTACCTGATGCCGCGATGCGACCACCGTGACCAGCGCCCACGCCGATCCGCTCGCCATCTGCACGAAGAACATGGCCGCGCAGATGTAAGCCACCGCAAGCGGGACGCTTGGCGTAAACGCAGCCGGCACCGTGAACGCGGCACCGCCGATCAGCCCGACGCACAGCGGCCATTTGCGGCTTGCAAGCGCGCCCATGCCGCCACGCAGAAGCCGGTCGGCGATCACGCCACTCAGCAGCACGCCAATCGTGCCGAACACGTAAGGCAACGACACGACCCAGCCTGTCTTTGCAATGGACAGATGACGCTCGTGCTCGAAATACGCAGGCAACCACGCCAGATACAGCCACACCATGTAGATCACGCCGATGTTGCCGAACACCATGCCCCATGTGGTGCGTTGCGCGAAAAGATTGCGCCATTCCGGCCAGGTGAGCCGCTGGTTGAGCGTGTCACGCTCAGCGTCCTGGCGCAAATAGTCGAGGTCTTCGGCGGCGAGCCGTCCGTCGCTGCGATTGCGATAGATCAGATACCAGCCGATCGAAATGGCGATGCCGACTGCACCCATCAGAATGAACATGCCGCGCCACCCGAAGCCGAGCATGGCAATGGTCAGCAGAGGAGGCGCGAGGCCCGGCCCGAGCGTGGTGGCCGCAGCGAAGATCCCGGTCGGCGCGCCACGGTCGCGTACGGCAAACCATTCGCTGACGACCTTCGCGGAAGCGGGAAACTGCGGCGATTCGCCGATGCCGAGCAACACCCGCACAACGAGGAACTGCTGCAACGTATTGACGAGGCCGCCCGCGAGTTGCGCGAGCGACCACACGAACATACCCAGTCCCATCATGACCCGCGCGCCGAAGCGGTCCACGAGCACGCCTACCGGCAGTTGCGAAAGCGCGTAGGGTAGCGCGAATGCGGATAACAACAGACCCATCTGCGACGCGCTCAATCCCAATTCGGCCGAGATCGAGTGATTCGCGATCGACAGCGTGCTGCGGTCCATGTAATTGACGATTCCCGCGATCGTCAGAAAGCTCATCGCAATCCACTGGATGCGACGAACCCTGGAAGGCTTGCGTTCCATTCTTTGTCTCCCTGATTATGTAATCGACCGGATCGGCGCGCGGGCCACGAGGGGCCGCGAACGTGCCCCTCGTCTATTTCATCGAGCGCGCTCCAACGCCGTTTTTATGGCGCTTCGCGGGCGTGACACGAACGTGTTTCTCGGACATGCCGTTGAAGATCGTGCCGATCAGACCGCGGTCCAGATCGGATGTGTTGAAGAGCCAGTCGGCGAGCGGCAACGTGAAGTTCATGTTGTGCGTCATCATCAGCTGCTGGTTGTGATGCGCAATATGATGGCGGCGCATCGTCGCCACCAGCGGAAAGTGCCGCACAAAGGCGTTATCCGGCATGTGCGCGCAAAGATGCATCGCTTCGAAAATCAGGTACATCGCCACCGTGCTCGCGATCAGCAGCCAGCCCGCGTTCGCAGACCACACGAACCCTACGATCAGCGCCGGAACCGCCGTCATCACGACAATGCCAGGCAACGCAAAAGTGGGAAAGAACACGATGTTAAGATCGCGCGTGCCGCTCAGGCGCGGCTCCTCGTGTGTGAAAAACTGGTGATGCGTGAGCGTGTGCCGCTGGTAAAGCGCGCGTGTCACCGCGTTGTTGCCGGGCTTGTGAAGGAAATGCACATGCACGTACCACTCCATCAGATTCCAGCCGACTATCACGACGGGCACGACCAGCCACTCCATCGCCGTGACCGGCGCATGAATGCGCCAGATGCACAGCGCAAGAACCACGGCGCCTATGGCGAGGATGACGGCGCCGTGCCGCAGGCCGCTATAGTCGACGGGAATCGCGTCGCGATACTGCGCCTGGAACGCCGCCTGTTTCGGGCTTGCGTGTGAAGCGTTCATGATATCTGTCTCCTCTTTGATTCGTTCACGCTGCCGCGTGTCGCACACGTTCGCTGATCGCGGCGCCGGCTTTTGCCGCGCCGGATTCCGGCGACATCAGCACCTTGTCCGGATTGAACAGCATCTGCGGGTCGAGCACTGACTTGATCTTGCGCATCACGTCGAGTTCCACCGCCGATTTGTAGCACGCGAGCGCGCGCTTTTTCGTGAGGCCGATACCGTGCTCCGCGCTGATCGAGCCGTTCATGCTCGCGACCAGATCGAATACCGCGTCCTCGAAAGCGGCGGCCGTCGCGATGAACGTGCCGTCGTCGCCGATGGGTGCGGTCAGGTTGAAGTGAACGTTGCCGTCGCCGACATGACCGAACGCGAGCGGCCGCACATTGGCGGATATCTGCCGACACGCTTCGATCGCCGCCTTGACGAACGAAGGCACCGAAGTAACCGGTACCGACACGTCGTATTTGAGCGACGCGCCCTCGCCTTTCTGCGCTTCGACCACGCCCTCGCGAATTTTCCAGAATGCCTGGCGTTGCTGCTCGGTCGTGGCGATCACGCCGTCGGTCACGCTGTCCGCTTCGAGCGCCGCAGCAAACACTCCTTCCATGACGGCGTCGAGCGAGGCATCGCGCGCAGATGTCGACATTTCGAGCAGTACGTACCACGGCGACGGCGCGTCCAGCGGATCGCGAACGCCCTCCACATGCCGCGCCGCGATTTCCACGCCGAAGCGCGGAATGAATTCGAACGCGGTCAGCAGATCGGCGGTCATCGTGCGCGCAAGCGACAGAAGTTCGATCACGGCGTCGAGCGACGGTAGCGCGAATATCGCAGTCGAATGGCTGACAGGTTTCGGGTAGAGCTTGAGCGTGGCCGCCGTAATGATGCCCAGCGTGCCCTCCGCGCCAATGAACAGATGCTTGAGGTCATAGCCGGTGTTGTCTTTGCGCAGCAGCCGCAGGCTGTTCATCACCCGACCGTCCGGCAGCACGACTTCGACACCGAGCGTCAACTCGCGCGCATTGCCGTAGCGCAGCACCTGAACGCCGCCGGCGTTGGTCGACAGATTGCCGCCTATCTGGCAGCTTCCCTGCGCGCCGAGGCTCAGCGGGAACAGGCGATCGTGCTGTTCGGCGATCGCCTGGATGTCGGCAAGCACACAACCCGCTTCCACGGTGAGCGTGAAATTCTCCGGATCGATGGCACGCACGCGGCGCATGCGGCTTAGCGAAAGCACGATATTCGGCGAGTCACCCGGCGGGACAGCGGCGCCGCATAAGCCCGTGTTGCCGCCTTGCGGAATGACTTTCAGGCCGGCCGCCGCGCAAAGCGCTACGACGCGCGACACCTCGTCCGTACTCGCGGGGCGCACCACGAGCCGGGTGGCCCCACGGTACAGGCCGCGCGATTCGGTGAGATACGGTTCGATATCGCCGGGCGCGGCGAGCCAGCCTGCCTCGCCGACCACGTCGCGAATCTGCGCCAGGGCGGCGTTCACTTCCATGAGCGAAGCGTCGATCCGTCCTGCCGCTATCGCCGGTTCGAAAGCATTCATGACTGGCCGCCCGCGGGACCCGGATATTTCTGCGCGCCGCCCACCGCGAAATTTTCCGGCGGAATGTCGCGAATGATGATCCGTACATCTTCGCGGCGCACACCGGCGGCCTCGATCGTCGCGTTCGTCAACGCAGTGATAAGCCGACGCTTGAGCTCCGGCGAGCGCCCTTCGATCAGGTTCACTTCGATGATCGGCATGACCGTTGTCCCCTTCGTATGGATGGAGCCAATTTAAAAGATCCCGGTCTGATATGTAAACAATATAAATTCTGTTCTAATATGAGAACACATCGCACGTCATTCCGAAGGCCGAACACATGAAACGCGCCGCCCGCCAGATCATCGAACCCAGCGACATCCAGCCCGACGAAGCGGCCGAAGGCATCGGGCCGCCGCGCGCGCCCGTGCGAAGCCTCAATATCCTGCAACGGCTCGTGCGCTCGTCGAATGGACTCACGCTATCGCAGCTCGCCACGGCGCTGGACATTCCGAAGACTTCCGTGCTGTCGCTGCTCAAGGCGCTGACACAGGCCGGCTACGTCCACTCGGACGGTGCGCGCTACGCGCTCGGTCCAGAAGCCTTGCAACTCGGCACGCTGATCGCCGCGCGCGCAACCGCGCCCGATGTCAGTCAGTTACCCGCTATCGCGCAACCCTTCCTGGAATCACTCGCTGAGCATTCAGGCGAAACGGTATTCGTGCTGACGCTTTCCGAAGATCACGAGTACGTGGTGTATGTGGCACGCGCCGAGAGCGCGCATCCCATCCGCTTCATGGCCTCGATCGGCGAACGGCGGCCGCTGTATTCGTCGGCGGGCGGCCGCACCATGCTGGCTTTTTTCAGCGAAGAGGAACAGGAAAACTATCTGCGCGCGCTCAAGCCCATTGCCTTCACGAGTCGCACCGTCACGGACAAGAACCGCATTCGCAAAATGCTGCGCGACATTCGCCGCACCGGCATTGCGAGCACGGTGGACGACACGCACGTGGGCGTGTCTGCGTATGGCACGCCGGTCTATTCGAGCGGCGGTGGCGTCATCGCGGCGCTCGTGCTGGCCGCGCCCACCGAGCGCGCCGGCCCGCAAAGCGAGCGGTTGATTGCGCTGTTGCGTGAATCGGCAAGCGCGCTGTCGCGCGCGATGGGCTACCTCACGCCGGATTGAAGCGTCGGCGCCGCACGTTGCGTCAACACCTCCGGATTAAGAATGCACGGCGGCCGGCCAGCGGCCGGACCCACGTCCAGCGCGGCAAGCAGATTGTCCACCGCGAGATTGGCGAGCGCGCGACGCGCAGCGGTGGTGGCGCTACCCGTGTGCGGCGTCATCACGAGATGCGGAGCGTGAAGCAACTCCGGGTGAAGCGCGGGTTCGTTCTCGTACACGTCCAGTCCTGCCGACGCGATCGTCCCGTCTTTAAGCGCTTGCGCCAGCGCCGCGTCATCCACGATTCCGCCGCGCGCGATGTTCACGAGCGTTGCCGTACGCTTCATTTGCGCGAGTTGCGGCGCCCCGATCAGATGATGCGCGTCGACGCTGTACGGCAAAGTGAGCATGACGTGGTCGGCTTGCGCGAGCAGTTCGTCGAGCGGCACGTAACGCGCGCCGCTCGCGCGCTCGAGTTCGGGATCGAGCCGTGATCGATTGTGATACATCACCTTCATGTCGAAGCCCGCCGCACGCCTTGCGACAGCGCGCCCAATGCGCCCCATTCCCACTATGCCAAGCGTGGAATGGTGCAGGTCGACGCCCAGGAACAGGTTGTACGCAAAGCCGCGCCAACTTCCCGAACGCACGTGCTGGTCGCTTTCCACCATACGGCGCGAGGCGGCAATCAGCAGCCCCCACGCGAGATCGGCGACGCTGTCGTTTGAAATATCCGGCGTGTTGGTCGCGATAATGCCCGCCTTCGTGATCGCCGGCAGATCGAAATTGTTATAACCGGCTGCGCAGTTCGCCACGGCGCGAAGCTGCGGACATGCCGCGATCAACGCAGCGTCGATCCGCTCCGCGCCCATCAGCATCGCGCCGGTCTTGTCGGCCATGCGGCGGCGCAATTCGTCCGCGCTGAACGGCTGGTCGGTGGCATTGCGCTCCACGTCGAAGTGCGCTTCGAGCCGCTCGATAATGTCGGGAAACGTTGCACGCGCAAGCAGGATTCTCGGCTTCACTCGATCATCCCCGGTTCAGTCGAATTGTCGGGCTGCAAAACGGCCCGTCCGATCACGCGTCCGGCCCGCA
This sequence comes from Paraburkholderia sp. PREW-6R, assembly GCF_039621805.1. Classification (NCBI taxonomy): domain Bacteria; kingdom Pseudomonadati; phylum Pseudomonadota; class Betaproteobacteria; order Burkholderiales; family Burkholderiaceae; genus Paraburkholderia; species Paraburkholderia sp. PREW-6R. The sequence goes on from NZ_CP155075.1 coordinate 1,088,178, forward strand.
TGTCCGCGAGCGCCGCGTTCACATCGCCGAGTGCCACGCGTGTGAGCGGCACGGGCGGAAATCCCTTCGTGGCGACCAGTTGCATCAACGCGCGCATTTCAGCGAGCGAGCCGACATACGAACCTTCGAGCGACAGCGCGCGCAGCACGAGCGTGGGCACCGGCAGCACCAGTTCGCCACCGAACATGCCGACGACAATCAGCTTGCCGCCCTTGCGCAGCAGGTCGACGCCGAGTGCAACGGTCTCCGGAGTGCCGACGAAATCGATCACGGCGGCCGCGCCGCCCGGCAACGCCGCGTGCGCCGCTTCGACGCCGGACGCGTCGTTGCTGAACGCTTTGACCGCGCCGGCTTCAATGGCGGCTCGACGACGCGCGGCGTCGGGTTCGATCGCGACCGGCGGCGGCATGCCGAGCATGGCGGCGAGCGCGAGCGACATCAGGCCAAGACCGCCCGCGCCGATGATCGCCACCGGACCGTCGCCCGCATGCCGCCGCGCTTTCGTCAACGCGCTATAGGTCGTGACGCCGGAGCAGGCGAGCGGCGCGGCCTGTGCTGCGTCCACGTCGCGCTCGAGTGGGAACAGATAGCGCGAATGCGGCACCCGCAAATGGGTCGCGAATCCGCCGTCCCTGAACACGCCGAGAAATCGCGGTGACGCACACAGGTGGCCTTCCCCCGCGGCGCACAGTGCGCAGTGGTCACAGCCGATCCATGGATAAACCAGCACGCGCTGACCGACTGCCATGCCCGTAGCCTCTGGACCGAGCGCCACGACTTCTCCGGCGGTTTCATGTCCCGGTGTGTGAGGCAGCGTGACGCCGCGCTCGCTCATCGCAACCTTGCGTCCGCGGCCGAGATCGAAAAAGCCGTCGTGCAGATGCAGGTCCGTGTGGCAGATGCTGGCCGCCAGCACACGGACAATCACGTCGCTACCGCTTGCCTGAGGGACTGGCGCCTCATCGCGCTCCAGCGGACGCCCGCACTCGACGATCCGATAGCGCACTGCGTTGCCTGCCCGATCTGCCCTTGTCATGCGAATGTCCCCAGAATGTGTGGGCGCGCCATCGACCGCGTGCCGTCTTCCTGTCACTGCTGCGGCGCGGCGGCGCCCGACGGCGTCGCACGGCGCTCATAAGCCGGCACGTCCGCGGGCACGTGGTGAAATGTCTGTCTGTCGCACGTGAAGATCACGACATCCGGGCTGCCGAACAGCGACGGAGTGTCGAGTGTGCCGACTTTCACGAGCACCAGCCCTGGCATGCGCGGCGAGCGCGTGAGCAGGTGCGTGCCGCAGTCCGGGCAGAATTCACGGGTAACCGGCGCGGGCAGATCGGGCCGCGTAAACTGTTTTGGCGTGCCGGTTTTGTAGTGCAAGCCGTTCGCATCGAGCACGACGATGAGGTTCGGATTGCCGCCGGAAATGTATTGGCATTCGCGGCAACAGCATTGAATGCGCGCCTTGATTTCGCTGTGCGCACGGTAGCGGAGCGCGCCGCAATAGCAGCGTCCGGTGAGCATCATGGTGTCTCCCTTCATTGTCTGACCGGGCGGGCGGCCGCTTCCAGCACCGCGCCGCGCATGGCGAACGCGCCCGCTCGCAGCAGGCTCTGATCCGAGCCCACGACAAACGCCGTCACGCCAGATGCGGCATGCCGCGCCACTTCGTTTTCGCCGCCGACAAACATGGCGACCGGCTTGCCCGCGCGTGTCGCGGCCGCGCAGATTGTTTCCACGTGCTGCGCGAGCAGTGGATCGTCGAGCGTGTTCATTCCGCATGACAGCGCCAGATCCGCGCGCCCGATGAAAAGGCCATCCACGTCAGAGGCGACGATGTCGTCGATGCATGCCAGCGCGGCTTCGTCTTCGATCATCGCGAGAGTCACGCTCTGCCTGTCGCCCGCGACGATCATGTCGGCCATTCCAGTCAGACCATATCGGCCCGCGCGCGGCGAGGTCGAAAAACCGCGCGTGCCGCCGCGATAGCGGCTCGCCCGTGCCAGTGCGGCAGCTTCCGCCGCGTTGCGCACGTGCGGCGCGATCACACCCGCTGCGCCGAGATCGAGCGCATTGCCGATCAGTTCGTCGCGCGCGGCAGGAACGCGTACGAGCGCCGGCAGATTGACCGCTTTCGCCGCGAGCAGCGCGAGATCCAGCGCGTCGCGTGAAAACGGCGCGTGTTCCGCGTCGAGCACGACGAAGTCGAGTGACGCGCCCCCGAGAACTTCCACCGTCTGGTGCGAGGTGGTCTTCACGAACGTGCCAACCAGCGTTTCGCGCGCGAGCAGCCTTGCGCGGAAACTGCCGGCCTCAGGCGGCGGCGCCATCGTCGACACGCGCTTCATCGGTCCGATCCGCGGCATGGCTCGCCGTTTGGTATTCGACGAGATGCAGATAGTCTTCACGAATGGGCGCGAAAATGTCCAGATTCAACGCCACTTCGTCGCCGAGCGGTTCCGCGTAGTGCTCGACATGCGGCGGAATCCGAATGATGCTGCCGGGCCCGGCTTCATAGCTTTCATCGCCGACATGAAAGCGCACGCGGCCGCTCACGATCATCACGACCTGCTCGAACGTGTGACTGTGCGGCGAGACATCCATGCCGGGCTGAAGCCAGTTCATGACCGCCATGAAGTTGTCGCCGCGAAACGCCGCGCGTTCGACGCCGCGACGCACAGTCTCGCGCGGCAGGTCGTCGAAGTTGTAGAGTTGCGTGATCATCACGAACCTCCTGTCAGGCTTCGCTGACGAATTTGGTGTTCAGAAACGCTTCGAGCCCTTCCTGACCCGCTTCGGAGCCGTAGCCGCTTTCCTTGATCCCGCCGAACGGCGCTTCCGCTATCGACACCGTCAGATTGTTGATACCGACCACGCCCGCCTCCAGCGCGGCGGCCACGTCGATCGAGCGGCGAGCCGATTGCGTGAACGCGTAAGCGGCGAGGCCATAAGGCAGGCGGTTGGCCTGCATGACGGCATCGTCGAGCGTGCGGAATGGATTGGCAATGGCAAGCGGGCCGAACGGCTCCTCGTTCATCACGTGCGCG